>PBSM01000175.1 GCA_002726245.1 Planctomycetaceae bacterium
GATCTGCTTGCTATGCAGATCGATTCCGAGGTAGAACATCCTTGCGGTTCTCCTGTATGAAGCTGCCTTTGGCAGCGGAACAACATTGGCGGGTACAGTTCTTCCGACGCTACCCGCTCACCGTTTTCCAAGACTTGCGAGGGGTTGGCGAATGTTCTACAACAGCCAGACTCGACGTGTTTTTCCCGAACTAGCCCAGTGAGGTTCAGCGATGATGCCTTTGCCAGTCCTTCGTGTCCTTCTCCTCTGTGTATTCGTTGCCCTCGCTGCCGCGACCATACCGGCGACAACCGCGTCGGCTCAAGCACCGCAGTCACTGGATCTGGTTCCTGCAGATGTTGCGTTCTATTCCGCGTCTACGCGGCTGCGCGAACAGTACGATGCGTTCGTGGGGAGTAATGCGTTCGCCAAGTTGAAGGAGATGCCGGTTGTTCAGATGGGTTGGGGGATGTTCCAGCAACAGTGGAACGATCCGTCTGGCAATCTCGCTCAGTTCAAAGCGATGTACGAACAGCCCGAGAACCAGCAACTCGTTGAGTTGTTAACCGATGCCGTTTCGCATGAGATCTTCTCGTATGGCGACGAAGGCTTTGCAGACGCACTGCAACTATTCAACGAGATCAACAGCGCGAACCAGGCCGCGCAAATGGCGGCGATCACGGGCGGCGATCCGCAAGAAGCCATGATCCGCGGCATGCTTGAAGTTGTTAACAAGCATCTCGACGGCGCTTCTTTACCAGACATCGTGATCGGTTTTCGACTCAGCGATACCGAGCCGGCAACGGCACAGTTGGCTCGTCTCGAGCAAATGGCGGGAGTCATGCTCGCGCAGCAACCCGGGCTTGAGGGGCGTTTCTCGCGAAAGCAGATTGCTGGCGGCGATTTTCTCACTTTGCAACTGGACGGTTCATTGATCCCTTGGGATCAGATACCGGCCGAGGCCCTCGAGCAATTCGATGGCTTGCAAGACAAGGTCAGCAAGATGACGTTGTCGATCAGTCTTGGTGTAAAAGACGACTACCTGATTCTTTCGATTGGTGATAGCAACGAACATCTAAGTGCGCTTGGCCAAGGTGCTGCGATCGCCAGCCGCAAGGAGCTTGCCCCGTTGAAGCAGCATGCCCAGAAACCAATCACGTCCGTCGCGTATGTCAGTGAATCCTTCATGACCAAAGCCACTTCGGCGAGCCAGCAGATCGACCAGTTGACGGGACTTGCCGAGCAGTTCCTGCCGTTGGCCGGCCTCGATCCGGATCTTCACGATGAACTGATTACCGACGTCAAAGCATTAGGCAAGGATCTCAAGTCGGCAGTGCCAGCCGTCGGCGCGGTGTCCAGCTTTGCTTTCGAATCGGCACGTGGCTACGAAGGCTTCTCGTACAATTGGGGCGAGAACCAGACGTTTGACGGCTCGAAGCCGCTGACAATCTTGAATCACGTCGGCGACGGTCCGTTGATGGTGTTCGCCGGCCGCGGGAAGTATTCGCCCGAGTCTTCTGACACCTTCGCCAAATGGTTTGGGAAAGTCTTGTACTACGCAGAGAAGATCGCGGTCGAGCAGTTAGGCGAGTCTGAACGCGAATTCTTTAGCAAGGTTCGCGATGACCTCGAACCACTCGTCAAGCAGTTGGATCAAGTCACGCGTGAGAAGTTGATTCCGGCGTTCGAAGACGGACAGGTAGCCGTCGTCTTCGATGCCAAGACGAAGAGCGAGCAGTTATACGAGGCGATGCCGCCGGCAGCGGAAGCCTTGCCGATTCCTGAGTTGGGTCTGGTCTATGGCGTCAGCGATTCCGGCGCGCTGAAGGAGGCTGCGTCCTCTTATTTCCAGATCGCGCAGAAGGTGATTGACGTTTTGCACAAGGCCGAGCCGACAGAGATCCCCGATTTGCAGATCCCGCCACCGGAGTCACGCGATTTCCCGGGCGGAACGATCTACTATTATCGATTGCCGCGACAGGCCGGCCTCGACAAGCAGATTGCGCCCAACGCAGGTTTGTCAGACCAGACCCTGGTACTGTCTTTGGTACCCAAGATGACCGTGCGTCTGATCGGCAGGAACAAGCTGCAGGCCAAGGGGCCACTCGCCGATCAAGATCGCCCGCTGGTTTCCGCGTTCAGTTTCAACTTTGCCGGCTTCCTCGATGCCGTTGCACCCTGGGTTGATTACGCAATCATGGAATTGGGCGAAGGCGTGGATGCCGATATCACCGACCAGATCGATACAGGATTCGAGATCGGGAAGTGTTTTCGCGGAGTCTCTGGTGTGACCTATCAGGAAGGTGAAGCCTGGGTCTCGCATTACGAAGTACATTTTCAGGACTTGCCGTAGAGAGCCTCTCTGGTCTCTTGCCCCCTTCCCTCCGGGAGAGAGTTAGGCTTAGGTTTACTGACAGTCTTTCTGATCGCGAAGACGAAATGCTAGTCCCGAAGGAACGAAATGATGTAGCCGGGGGTGCAAACCCCCGGAAATGGCGCAGTACGAAGAACCAAAGCCCCGGAGGGGCGACATTCCTGAGAAGCGGACACCCGATGTCGCCCCTCCGGGGCTTGGGTTCGTGTGGCAAACAGTTCCGTGGGCTAAAGCCCACGGCTACATCCTGTCGCCGCTGCGCGGCTGAAGATGCCTGTTGTCGCTGCGCGGCTGAAGATGTTGGTAAACCCAAGGTTTAGGGAGAGGCCCCAGAACTGGAGTTGTTGTGGCACATGAGCCGTCGGAGATCGCGCGAGCGCTCGATGCGTATCCTCGTGAGACGCTCACGCGCACGCCGACGCCGCTTGACCACCTGCCACATGCCAGCGCCGAACTCGGAACGGAACTCTACCTCAAGCGTGATGATCTAACGGATCTCGCGCTTGGTGGCGACAAGCCTCGGAAGTTGGAATATGAGCTGGCCAACGCCCGCGCGGAGCAAGCATCGATCCTTGTGACGTGCGGTAGCGCGCAGAGCAACCACGCTCGCCTGACAACTGCCGCGGCGAAGCATCTTGGATTGAAGTGCGCGGTTGTTTTGAGCCGCGACGGGCCACGAGAGCTCCAAGGCAACCTGCTCACCGTACAGTTAATGGGTGCCGATGTTCACTTTATTGACACGGCGGACCACTGGGAGCTGGGAGAGCACGCGCTGCGGTTGTGTGATGAGTTACGGGCACAGGGTGAGAATCCATACTACATCCCTGTCAGCGGTACGACTCCGCTGAGTTGCTTGGGTTATATCCGCGCTGGTTTGGAGATCGCCGATCAACTCGAGCAACGCAATCTCCAACTCGACGCAATCTACACACCGTTTGGAACCGGCGGCATTTTCACTGCGTTGCTCTTGGCATTGCGAGAGCGTGGAGTCAACTGCCCGATCATCGGGCTCAGTGTGAACGGCGACGAAGCCCATTGCCATGAGAACGTGGAGAAATGGAAATCTGCACTTTGTGAGATGCTGTTTCTCGATCCGGCAAAGCGACGCGAGCCATACGAGATTTATGACGAGTTCATCGGAAAGGCATACGGTGACGCGACCGAGGAAGCTCTCGACGCCATTCTCATGATGGCCGGAACGGAAGGGATTCTGCTCGACCCGGTTTACTCGGGTAAGGTTTTTGCTGGACTGCGTTTCCATTGTCGGGCAGGCCGTTGGGCAAAGGATCATCGCGTCATGATGGTACACAGCGGCGGCGTGCCCGCGGTGTTCGCGTATCACGAGCAGCTCAGTCAGCATTTGCGCAAGCGAAGCATTGCCCAAGACGAGCGTAGAGATCAACGATAGAGGATCGCGAAGGCAACGTTCATGTAGATGACGATGCCGAGAATGTCGATGATGCCGGCGACGAACGGGCTACTCATGAGCGCTGGATCGAGGCCGACTCGTTGGAAGAGCAATGGCAGAACGGCACCCAGCAACGTCCCGGCGATCACGATTAGCAGCAGGGTGATTGGGATCACGGCGGCGGCGGCAGCTCCCGGTGCCAAGCCCGAGCCCCAAGCCGCCGCGTATCCGAGCGCTCCGAGAAAACCGCCGAGCAGGAGTCCCATGGCGACTTCGCGCACCACAACTCGCAACCAATCACGAACCGAAACATCTCCGAGCGCGAGCGAGGTAATCACCAGCGTGGCGGCTTGGTTGCCGGAGTTCCCACCGGTTGAAATGATCAGCGGCAGAAACCATGCCAACCAAACCCAAGTTTTCAGCCCGTCTTCGTAGTGTCGCAGCGCGAAGGCGGTCAGGAAGGCGGCGACAAAAAGAATCGTCAACCACATGCCTCGCTTCCACGTAAGCGTGAAGATCGGTGTCGTCAGATAGCTTCCTTCCAACGGCTCGACCGCGGCGATGCGATGAGCGTCTTCGGTCGCTTCCTCGCGCACAACATCGATGACATCATCGTGGGTGATGATCCCCAGCATTCGATGCTCGTGATCGACCACCGGAATGGCGAGTAAATCGTAACGGGCAACCTTCTGTGCCACTTCCTCCTGATCTTCCAGCACATCGGCCGAGACCAAGTCAGTTTCCATGAGCTCGCCAAGGGTCGTCTGCGGCTTGCCGATCGCGGAGATCAACTCGCGTGCGGAAACCAATCCGCGGAGATGGTCGGTGTCGTCAACGATGTACAGGTAGTATATCGTCTCGAGCGACTCTGACTGTTTACTCAGTTCGTCGAGTGCCTCCTTAACAGTCAAGACTTCACTCAGCTTCGCAGCTTCCGTTGTCATCACTGCGCCTGCCGAGTCCTCCGGATAGGCCCACAATCGCAGCACTTCGCGACGCACTTCGGAGGGTAGCAGCGGAAGGATCTCATCGACGATGTCGCCACCGAGTTCCTCGAGCAAGTCAACTCGATCGTCGGCAGCCAACTCGACGATCAACTCAGAGACTTCTCCACGATCTTGCGTTGAGAGAATGTCAAGCTGTGTCTCGGGCGAGAAGAAGGTGAAGATTTCCTCGCGCAACGGCAAGTCGGCATACTTGAGAACTCGCCACGTTTCGTCCGCACTAAGCCCTTCCATGAATTCGGCGGTGCGAGCCGGATGGAGTGCCGTGCAAAACTCCCGCAGATCGGTTTCGCTGCTATCAGCGAGCATCTCCCGTAGCTCGGGTAGGTACAACGTGTTGATCATGGCTGATACCTATCGGAAGCATCGGGACGACGTAGGAAGAAACGAAGGGGAAGGAAGCACGGCGACGTGTGACTACGCGAACGAAGCCGGCAAGCGGATCCTTACAAAGATAGCTCAGACAGCGTCGAATCGTCGATCCGTCTGTTTCTTTGGAGTCCCGGTTTTAACTGGTCCGCCTGAATGGAGCGTTAGATGTTGAAGACCGCCTAAAGGCGGGACTCCAACAGTTTCGAAACACGCCGTTAGAGCTGCTCGGGTAGCGCGGTCATGGTCACGGTGCGCTTGATGCGTTCCCCACCACGCATGACGACGAGTTCCTGACGCGAACCGATCTCCTTGCGCTCGACGACATCTTGCAGATCGCCGGGAGAACGGACAGGCACGCCCGCGAACTCCACAATCACATCGTTCTCTTCTAGGCCGGCATCACCCGCAGGGCTGTCGGGAACGACTCGAACAACCCAAACTCCGGCGCGAGCTGGTAATTCCAACTGGCGGGCCGCCTGTGCCGTTAGCTCGCCAATCTGAATACCCAGGTACGCACGCCGCACTCGACCGTGCTCGACGAGCTCGCGCGCAACCCACTTGCCGCGGTTGATTGGAATTACAAAACCAATGCCCTGATAGCCGCCGCTGTTAGTAGCAATCGCGGTGTTGATACCGACGACTTCGCCGTCGAGATTGACGAGCGGCCCGCCAGAGTTTCCGGGATTGATCGCAGCGTCTGTTTGCAGCAGTCGCCCGCGGCGGATCTTGTCGATGCCTCGCCCTTTGCCGCTGATGATGCCGGCGCTAACCGTTGCCTCCAGCTCAAAAGGGCTGCCAATTGCTATGACCCAATCACCGATCTCGAGCAAATCCGAGTTACCCAAGGGAGCCGCGACTAGCGAGTCGATCGGATCGATCTTGAGAATCGCGAGATCGCTTGACGGATCGGTCTTGATCTCTTTCGCCGTGACTTCGGCACCATTCGAGAAGCGGACGAGGACTTCATCCGCGTCGGCAACGACATGATTGTTCGTGAGGATGATCCCTGATTCACTAATGACTACGCCAGACCCAACATGTGCATTTAGTCCAGGGATGCCTTCGCCGTCGGGCAGCGGTAGAGGGGGGCGGCCGTTCGGAAACAGGCCACGAAAGCGCGGGTCGTCTAATAGATCCCGCATTGCCTGTGCTCGCTTTTCGTCAAGCTTCATTTTCGCCACAATTGTGACCACGGCAGGCGTGGCGTTGCCGGCCGCCTTACGGAAAGCCGCGGAGAGCGACTTCGCCGCGGCGATCGCGGAATCATGTTGAGCCCGCCCGACAACAGGGGCAAGCAGCATAGCGACGATCGCAAGCCAAATCACACGGCGCATGTTGAATTCCTTTCAAAGTAGGCGAGACGGGGGCGAGGACACTGAGCAGAAGAATTATAGCCGGGCGACGTCGATGACCAACGTGAGTCTGTTCCGCGTGACTCAAACTATGCGTACGTGCTCCATGCAGGTGTGGTTCGTTAGGGTGGTGCAAGGCCAGGGCTTTTGATTTGTTACAATGTACGATGCCCTTCCGAGGCCGTCGCTGGAAGTAAGTCGTTAATCGACGGGCTTTTAAGGCCAGCATGGCCGTTGAATCGACGCCCATGCCGTAGGCCACGACGAGTGGCTGTCCACGCGTGTTTCGGTTATGACAACGCAGAGTCGCATTAGCAACGAAGCCGAGATGAAGCTCGCCAACCTGAAAGCGGCCTGCTCGTTCTTCATGGCCTACTACAATTACGTTTGGAGAACGAGACGCCCCGGCAACAGCGGTCGCTATCGTCTGCCCGCCGCCATGAATGCTGGCATCACCAACTCGCTTTGGGATTTCGAGAGGCTGTACGACGAGGCGATGACGGCATAATCGCCGGGGGCAGCGTTGGACCAGAGGACATTTTGTATAGTGGGACCCTAGACTCAGGATTTGGCTCAGCCGGCGGCGGTCGGACGCCGCCCAATTGCTCTATCCGATCCTCGATCTGTTCGACTCGACGAAGAATTTCGCGGTGTCCTGTCGTGTCATACCCGATCGTCACATACCACCCCTGTACCACGCCTCTTCCATGTCCACCAGTTCCTGCTCCAGCCTATCAATCTCGGTAGCTTGATAAACCCTCCATCCCCAGGGCACGCCGACACACCCAATCAGGACCGAGCATAGGAGGAAGCAACGGAGGGAGATTCTCATGCCGCGCTTGTACCGAAATGCATGAGAGGCCGCAACATCAAGTCGATGAAAGACAGCGCGAAGGTTGCCTAAGAAGTAGGCAACGGAGAAATCAAGGATCGGGTTCGGCTACCCCAAGTCGGCCCGATCCGTTCACTTTAGGACACTACCCGCAGCCGCACTTATTTGACACGCGACGAGGTTGCGCGCTGCGCTACGAGGTTCTCCGCACTCCCGGCCGCGACACGGGTACAATGAGACCGTGCCGAGCGAGCGGGACAAGGCGAGCGAGAATCCATACGAGGCTCCAAGGATGTCTCAGCCTAGTCGTCACGACGATCAACAAGACAAATACGATACGCACCACATCATCTTAACCTCCATGGTGGTCACAGCTGTCTTGCTCGGAAGCGGTTTCCTGTTAGGCATCATCTGATGACTCCCCAGCACGACAAGGCGAAGCGGTGGCGACTGTGGCGGTTCCAATTCCGACTACACAGCTTCTTTCTGGTTGTCGCGATAATGTCGGCAATCTGCTCATGGCCGATCTGGCGCAGGCAACAGTTGATTTCGGCTTGGCAAGGGGAACAAGCAACTAGGAGAGGATAAAGCAACACTCATTCTGTAAATTCGAGTAGATCGGTTTCGGGGTTTCTACTTGTGGAAGGTGAGGTATTTCATTCCGGTTTCC
>PBSM01000176.1 GCA_002726245.1 Planctomycetaceae bacterium
CCCAACTCAACGAAGAATCTACTCGACCCACACCCAAAAACACCAACCCAAATTCCAATGCACTCCACGCGCGCGAGCCTGTTCCTGCACCCGTAAGTGAGAACGAGCTTATCGCGTCCTTGTCAGCTTCTAGCGAGCCGTGTACAAGTCACTTCCATGCGACAGTACCTCGACTTGCTGCAACGGATTCTGGATGAGGGGCACCCGAAGGAGGATCGTACGGGTACGGGGACGCTCAGCATTTTTGGACATCAAATGCTGTTTGACCTGAGCCAGGGGTTTCCGCTGGTCACAACGAAGAAGCTGCATCTGAAATCGATCATCCATGAGTTGCTGTGGTTCCTGCGAGGCGAGACGAACATCGGCTACTTGAAGGAACACGGCGTTCGGATCTGGGACGAGTGGGCGGATGAAGATGGGGAATTGGGGCCGGTATATGGATCGCAGTGGCGTTCGTGGCCGAATCCGTCTGGCGAGCCGATCGATCAGATTCGCGGTGTTCTCGAGCAGATCGAATCGAATCCCGACTCGCGACGCTTGATTGTCAGTGCTTGGAATGTCGCGGACGTCTCGCGTATGGCTTTGCCTCCCTGTCACCTGCTCTTTCAGTTTTACGTGGCCGGCGGCCGGTTGTCGTGCCAGTTGTATCAACGCAGCGCCGACGCCTTCCTCGGTGTTCCGTTCAACATCGCGAGCTATTCATTGTTGACAAGGATGGTTGCCCAAGTTACGGACCTTGAGCCTGGCGAGTTTGTTCATACGTTCGGTGATGCGCATCTGTACAACAACCACCTCGAACAAGCTCGGCTGCAACTGAGCCGCGAGCCGCGTTCTTTGCCGACGATGCGAATCAACCCGGAGATCGACTCAATCTTCGACTTCAAGTACGAGGACTTCGAACTCGTCGAGTACGATCCGTATCCTCATATCTCCGCTCCCATCGCGGTCTAGGCCGACAACACAAGGATGTCTCGAATGAGACTATCGCTCATCGTCGCGATGTCCCAGAACGGAGTGATAGGTCGTGATGGTGACTTGCCTTGGCGATTATCGGCGGATCTGAAGCGATTCAAGAAGCTGACGATGGGGCATCACATCGTCATGGGGCGGAAGACGTTCAATTCGATCGGTCGATTGCTGCCAGGACGTACCTCGGTCGTTCTGACTCGGCAGGCTGACTTTGCAGCGGATGGAGCGGTGATCGTCAACAGTCTCGCCGAAGCTCTTCAAGTTGCGAGTGACGACGACGAAGTTTTCATCATCGGCGGCGCTCAGCTCTACGATCAAGCCCTTCCGAGAGTTGATCGCCTCTACCTGACGTTCGTCAACGCGACTGTCACAGGCGATGCGAGCTTTCCTGAGTTTGAGCAGAGCGACTGGAAAGTGATCGAGAAGACGTCGTATGAGGCCGACGAGTGGAATGAGTTCCCGCATACGTTCATGATTCTCAATCGTGTGTCTGAAAAACTCGTGTCATAGTTTGAGGAACGATCTCGATGGAAGATGCTGTGTCTGTTGAAGAAAGCGTTAACGAATTGCTCGATCTGACTCAGCAACTGCTCGACAGTATTGCGACTGCGGACTGGGAAACCTACGAGCGGCTGTGCGATGCGACGTTAAGTGCCTTCGAGCCGGAAGCACGAGGCCATCTGATCGATGGTATGGAGTTCCATCGTTTCTATTTCGATCTCGGGGCCGGCGCATCGACGAAGAACACAACAATCTGTTTACCGCACGTGCGTTTGTTGGGAGAAGACGCTGCGGTCGTCAGCTACATTCGGCTCGTCCAGTGCCTGGACGCCGACGGCGTCCCGCAAACATCTCGGTTCGAGGAGACGCGGATCTGGGAACGGCAAGATGGTGCTTGGCGGCACGTACACTTTCACCGCTCGGCGAACGATTAGGGAACTGTTGGAGTCCCGCCTTTAGGCGGTTTCGGCGCGAGTTCTTCCATCGCAAAGACCGGCTGAAGCCGGGACTCCAGCAACGCAAAAGCCCTCGATTGCCGGGAGGTGCAACCGAGGGCTCGACGCTCACGCACTCCATCGCAGCGTCAGAGACAGAGATCGTCGCCGCAGCCGCGCGGAGTTCTTGCATTCACTGTGAAGCAGCAGAAAAAGTGGAAGGCGAGCCCATTCACTTGACATGCGCGGCGTAACCCGAATCCCAAGCGGCCGGCCGCGCAACGAGAACGTTGCGAAAGCGAAACGGACAACTGCTGTTGATGCTACGACCCGCACAATGAGACTGCGGGGAGCAGAGCGGCGGAGTATAGCTTTCGAAACACCAACGTGTGGTGAGCGAGTCCGTTTACGCCGCCGCTGAGATCAGTTCCGGCTCGCTTTCAGCCAGCGGCAAGCCGAGGACTTCGCGTGCCAGTTGCCGATAGTCGTCCGCGCCGGGAGACTTCGGAGCATAGTCGAAGATCGATTGTCCGAAGCTAGGTGCCTCGGCCAGCCGAATATTGCGGCGAATGCGTGTTGCGAACGTGCGGGCGTTGGCCCAAGAGGGGTCTGGGTTCGAGGCTTGATCGAAGAAGTCGTGTACGTCCGCGCTCACTTCGGCTGCTAATCGCGTTCCTGAATCGTACATGCAAAGTGCAACGCCGCTCAGTCGTAGCTGATCGTTCAACCGCTGCTTGACGACTTCGATCGTGTGTAACAGCTTGCTCAGACCGTGCAGCGCCAGGAAGTGCGGTTGTAGCGGCAGCACGACTTCCTCGACCGCCGTGAGTGCGTTCAGCGTGAGGACGCTTAGCGACGGTGGGCAGTCGATCAGCAGGAAATCGAACTCATCAGTGTCGCGCGCCAACTGGTCTCGCAGGATCAACTCGCGCCCAACTTCTCCGGCCAACTCCAACTCGGCGGCGGCTAGATCGAGATGGGAAGGGACCACCGACAGGCAATCAGTCACGTCCCGACGAACTTCGCCGATCGTCTTACCTCCCGTCAGTACGTCGTAGATCGATGGAGCACCTTCGGGCAACGCGATGCCAAGGTGCAGCGACGCGTGTGCCTGGGGATCGAGATCGACGAGGCAGACGCGGTGGCCTGCGTCTGCTAATGCCGCGCTAAGGTTAACCGCGGTCGTCGTTTTTCCGACGCCGCCTTTCTGGTTGATGATGGCAATCGATCGCATGAGGAACTCCGTTTCCTGAGTTTACTCTCGGCGCAGGCAGGAGTGTCTCCGAAGAAAGCGCCCGCGAAAAAGCGGCGGGATTATAGCCAGGCACGGCGGAAAGGGGCCATAGGAGTCGTGAGCCTGCCGGCATCCCGTTGGTTCAGCGGCGTTTTTGGACTAAAACAGCGGTTTCTGCATTGGAGTCCCGCCTTTGGGCGGCTTGCGACACCCGGAGTGGCCGCCTAGAAGGCGGGACTCCAACCTTTACCGCTAGCACCGGCTTGGAGAAACACATTGCGAGTCATCGTTGAGAAATCCGCGGACGAGGTTAGCCGCCGAGGCGCCAAGTTCATCGCGTCGCTTGTCCGCCGCAAGCCTGATTGTGTACTCGGATTAGCGACCGGCGGCAGCCCGCTCGGAGTCTATGCCGAGTTGATCCGCATGCACCGCGAGGAGGATCTGGATTTCTCGCGAGTCACGACATTCAATCTGGACGAGTATGTTGGGCTTGGCCCCACACACAACCAGAGCTATCGCTACTTCATGCAGTCTAATCTGTTCGACCACATCAACATCGAACCAAAGCGAACGCATGTTCCCGATGGCCGTGCTCTCGACTTCGAAGCCCATTGCCGGCAATACGAACAGCGAATCGCGGACGCGGGCGGAATCGAGCTGCAGTTGCTCGGGATCGGCACGGATGGGCATATTGCGTTTAATGAGCCCGGCTCTTCGCTCGGCAGCCGCACGCGTTTGAAGACGCTCGCCGGTGAGACGATCCGCGACAACGCTCGCTTCTTCGGCAGCGAAGAGCAGGTGCCGAGACTGGCGATCACGATGGGAGTCGGTACGATTCTCGAATCGCGACAGTGCCTGCTAATCGCGATGGGCGATCACAAAGCTGCCGCGATCCGCAGCACGGTCGAAGGGCCAGTGACGGCTCAGGTGACTGCTTCGGCGCTGCAGCTTCATCGCGATGTGATCATTGGTCTTGACGAGGCAGCGGGCGGCTGGCTTGAGCGGCGTGAGTACTATGCGGAAGTCGAGCGAGCCAACGAGTTGTTGGAGAGTGGCCAACTGCGGGCGTTAGGTATTGGGAATCAATAGGAACCAGCATGCGACAAATTGGCTCGCTATCAAAACGCGCGGAAGCTGAACGCTTGGCCTCCTATCTAGTGACCGAAGGCGTCGCGGCTCACACGGAAGAAGATGGCGACGGCTGGGTGATTTGGGTTCGCGATGAGAACCAACTCGACGTGGCGCGCGATGCGTTCACGGACTTCCGAGCCAATCCCGACGACCCGCGGTATCGCGGTGCCGAACGCAACGCAACAGCCATCCGCGAGGAGGAAGCCCGTCAACGTGAGGCTGCTCGAAAGAACGTTGTTGAAATGCGTGGGAAGTGGAGTCGCGGCGGAGGAGTTACACCGAAGCACGCACCACTAGTGTTCTTGTTGATCGGCGCTTGCGTTCTGGTCAGCCTTTGGACAAAGAGCATCAATGGACCAGACGCTCTTCACGGCAGCAAGGAGGCGAGCTTACTCGCCTTCGCCAGCGACGAGGCGATTGAGACAACCGGTTCCTTGAAGGCGGCATCGTTCGTTGACATCCAGAAGGGACAGGTGTGGCGGCTGATAACGCCGATCTTCCCACACATCGGCATTTGGCATCTGGTCATGAATCTATACTTGCTCTATCGCTTTGGATCTCAGATCGAGCACTTCAAGGGCACAAGGCAACTCGCGATTATCGTGCTCGCTGCCGCCGTGGTCCCGAACGTTGCCCAGGCTGTGTTCGTTGGCCCCAACTTTTTCGGAATCTCTGGCGTCGTGTGTGGGTTGTTCGGCTATGTCTGGATCAGCAGCCAATATGATCCGTCTTCCCGAATGCACGTCAGCAGATTCACGATCGGATTCTTTCTTGTCTACCTATTCCTTTGCCTGGGAGGTGGCTGGGGCTTGATAAGCAACCTTGGGAACATCGCCAACGCCGCACATTTCGTGGGACTGGGAGTTGGTGCGGTCATCGCCTACCTACCGATCGCAGCCAAGCAAGGCGAACCCTGACGCATCCGCGAGTTCTCATGCTGCGTACTCGGAACTCGGTACTCAGTGCTCGGTACTCAGTACCGAATTGCTCGCTTCGATCCACGCGGGGATCCTCTGCTGATACGCGTCTCGTAAGGTTTGCGTTAAGATGCCGTCCTTGCCCGCTTCGACAAAATGCACGCGTGCAGCGATCTCGTCGAACGCAATCGTTACGCGCTGCTCACCATCGACGAACCGCAACGCGAAGGTCCATTCCACCGATTCTGTCGGGACGGGCTGTTTCCAAAGAAAGCTTGCGTCCTCGATCAACGCGTGGCGGGCGTGGACCAGCCCGGGCGTGCCGCTTACGTCCACATGCTGTTCGATCGCGATGCCCTTGCCCGCGATCTGAAGCACGTTGCCAGACTTCTCGCTAGCGCCGCCAAACCTCATCGCCTCAACGACCGGTGCGTATCGTATCAGCGCCGCGGCTTCGCCGCCCCACAACTCCAGGCACTTCCGCCCTTGGTTGAAATGGTGCCACCAGGCGTATCCGCCCATCACGGCTGACAAGCCGAAAATGAACAAGATGACAAGCTTTCCACGATACGATTCGTTCATTCCGAGGTCCGACCGTCCTGCGCCTTGGCCATGTTTTGCAGATCTCTTCTCATCTGTATACTAGGGCGTTTGCCACCACTCGCGTAGATGCCTGCTGGGAGACCGACGATGCCCGACACGTTCGATCCATACCGTGAAGCTCTCATCATGGAGATCGCAACAGCTTGGCCCGAAGAGTATGACGAGTTGGAGTTGGAAGAGAAGGCACAGGTCGAAGCAGCCCTGCACGCCGATCCCGAAAGCTGTGTAAACCTCGAATACATTCGCACTCACACCGGCTTCTGCCGCCAAATCACCGTCACCGACGAAGACTTCGAGCGGGTCCGGCAGAACGCGTAAAAGATCTCTTGCGGCTATCCGGCTTCGTTTAACCCGTAGCCGCAGGCGAGGTCTGCCAGGCTCCGTCCTCGCCTTCGGCTACGGGTTAAACGTGAAGATGAGGCTTCATCGTGACTGAAACGAGAACCGTTCGCGTCAATCTGTCCGAACGGAGTTACGACATCGAGATCGGAGCGGGGTTGCTCGCAAGCAGCGGCGACTTCGTCCTGTCGCGGACCTCTTGCTCGCACGCTGTTGTCATTACGGATTCCAACGTCCAGCAGCCACACGCCGAACGCGTCGTGGAGAGTCTCGAAGCGGCTGGCGTACGTGTCGATCTAGCAACTGCTCCAGCAGGCGAATCGACGAAGTCAGCCGCCAGCGCTGACGAACTGTGGCGATTGATGCTCGAATTCAAAGCCGACCGTAAATCGGTTGTCGTTGCCGTCGGCGGCGGCGTCGTTGGCGATCTGGCCGGTTTCATCGCAGCGACGTACGGGCGCGGCATTCGTTTCATTCAAGTCCCAACGACGCTGCTTGCGCATGTCGATTCCAGCGTCGGCGGCAAGGTTGGGATCAACCTCCCCGGCGCGAAGAACATGGTTGGTGCCTTCTGGCAACCGGCCGGCGTTTTGATCGACACGGATGTCTTGACGACACTTCCCGATCGTGACTACCGCGCGGGGTTGGCCGAAGTGGTCAAGTACGGTGTGATCCTTGACGCCGACTTCTTCGACTACTTCGAACAGCACGTTGATGGCTTGAATAACCGCGAACCGGGAGTTCTGCGACACATCATCGCTCGGAGTTGCGAACTCAAGGCCGAGGTCGTCGCGGGCGACGAGCGCGAAGAGACGGGGCTGCGAGCGGTGCTGAACTACGGCCACACTTTCTGTCACGCCATCGAAGCCGAGACGGGATACGGCCACTTTCTACATGGCGAAGCGGTCGCGATCGGAATGCTATGTGCGTCTCGACTCGCAGAATCGATGGGCCGCATCGACGCCGAGACGACGCGCCGGCAGTATGACTTGCTTCACGCTCTTGGACTCCCGCTGGATGTTCCCGATGTCGATCACGAACGTCTTGTGCAATCAATGGCCAAGGACAAGAAGGCCGAGCACGGCAAGCTTCGCTTCGTCCTGCCAACGCACCTCGGACACGTCGAACTGGTCAGCGATGTCGATTCCGACCTGGTGCGCAGAGCCTTGAAGTAGCCATCACGCTCCGCGTGATGATAGCGGCAACAGCGCACGACTCCGGTTCCATTCAAAGCTTGCTTGGTAACACAACGTTGTCTTGCCGCGCCGCTCTCATCACGCGGAGCGTGATGGCTACTTTAGCTCCACCAACATCTCGGCCGCTTTATCCTCAAAGATCTTCTGCCACGCTGGTGCGAGGATACAGTCACTATCTTCCTGTGCCCCGCCGACGTTTTTAAGCTGTTCCGCCGTCGGCGAGTAATAGATGTAACCGTTGGTATAACCTGCGACGAACGTCAGGTCATACGGCGAACGCTCTTTGATGTTGAGTCCGATCTGGACGACCAACTCTCCCGGGAACGTTACCATCACAAAATCTCCAATCCGCATGCCGACCAACTCGACATCGATCGTCCGCTTTCCACTGGCAACCATTTCTCCCTGGTGCATTCGCAGCAGCCTCAGGTTCGTGTTGATCCGCGTCAGCGTCTCCATCGTGTAGATGTTGTTGATGTAAGCCTTCATGGCCCGGCGGTTGTCGGCATCGAGATGCTTCAAGTCCTCGCGGCCCAATGCCTCTTCGTTCAGATAGCTATGTGAATAGTAAGTCGGAAAATCGGCCGACAAGTTGTACTTGACGAACAACGGAACGAACGTCTTGAAGTTCAGCGTCGTTCCGCCGAGCGATTGAACAAGCCGCTCCCGTTCTGTTTCCATCGCGATGATACGTTGAGCAACATCAGCCCTCGGCAACGCGATCACTTCATTGATGACCTTGAAACGCCCTTCGTCTTTGCTCTTTATCTTGCGTAGGGCTCGTAGCGTGCTAAGGCCGAGCATATTGCCCAACGGCTCAGCATGACGCGGATGGTTGACAGCTTTGTAAAATGCTGGGTTGATATCGCCACCGCATCCCTGCACAAACAAGGCCACGGTGCCATCGCTCAGGTTGTCTTCGATCACTTCGGAAGAGAAGCCGGTCATGTCGGCCGTGTTCAAGCCGCCCGGAACGCCTTGAATCGGATGGCAGGCAAAGTTGTAAACGACCGCTAAGGTGCTTCCGTCTTCGCGGTCCAACCGAAGGATTCCGATTTCCGGATCGATCGGGCCGGGTCCAACAACTTCTTCATCGGCCGGCATCGAGTAGGCACGTCGGACGTCAAGTTCTTTGCCGCTCTTCAGCTTCAGCCGGCGATTCTCCTGGACGCGATCTTCGTAGCCCGTGCCGACACCAATGTTGACCGGAACGATGTTCGCCGCCGCCTGCTTGATGGCTTGAACGGTTCGTGCGTCGATGTCTTTGGCCGGAACTCCATGACAGTGGCTAGCATTGATCATGACGTTCGCGGGCTTGATACCCAACTCCTTTTCGACCTGCGAACGCACTTTGTCCAAGTAATCGTTGCTCACGTATCCGATCTCGCCGAGCGAGACGACATCGATGGTGACAATCACGGCTGTCGTCGTGTCGCTCTTAATGACGAGCGCTCGCGCGTGCAAACGGCCGTTGACGGGGCCCGCTTCGACTCGCGTGATGTCAACCTTCGCCGCTCCGGCCCACAGTTGAGCCGCCTTCGCATCGACAGACAAAGCGGACGCGGCAAGAGACGACATTGCGAAGAGCACGATATGCGTAGTTTTCATCGGAGCGACTCTCTTTCCTGGAGGCTTCTGTGGCGTGCATCGAGACGTATGCAAGGGATTCTACCGTCCACTATCCACAAACACGAGCATTTCCTCTGCTGGCAGGAGGTGGTTTGCGAACGCCGCTTGGGCGATCATAATCATCTGCAATCGAATACTTACAACTTGGGAGAAGATGATGACTCGCTGTTTAACGTTTCTCGTTCTGACATTGTTCGCCTTCAACGCCTTTGCAAAGGATGGCTCACAGTCTGCTCCGGCCGAACCGTCGGATATGGAGAGCATCTTTAATGGGAAGGATCTCGACGCTTGGGACGGAGATCCGAGACTATGGTCGGTGAAGGATGGAGTGATTCACGGCGAAACGACGGATGACACGAAAGCCAATGGAAACACGTTCCTGATTTGGCAGGGCGGTCGAACGAAGAACTTCGAACTGCGGCTCTCTTTCCGCTGCAACGCGACTAACAATTCCGGCATCCAATACCGCTCGAAGCACATCACCGACGGTAAGGTCCGCAACAAGTGGGTTGTTCGCGGCTATCAGCATGAAATTCGGAATCAGAACGAGTTGCCAAGTGTCGCCGGTTTCATCTATGACGAAGGCGGAAAGCGAGGGCGGATGAGCCTTGTTGGCGAGAAGACGGTTTGGAGTGCGGAAGGTAAAAAGATCGTCGAGAAGTTCTTGGACGCGGACGACTACAAGCAGCTCTTCAAGCTGGATGACTGGAACGACGTCGTGATCATTGCCAAGGGCAATCATCTCCAACACTATCTCAACAATCGCCTGATCATGGATTGCACGGACGGACAACCGGAGCGTGCGTTGCTTGACGGCATCCTGGCGCTGCAGCTTCACGCAGGCAAGCCAATGTTCGCTGAGTTCAAAAACGTCCGCATTAAACATTACGAGTAATCACTCGTTCGAGTCCCGGCTTCAGCCGGTCTTTCCGATGAACGTGACACAACTCATGCCGCGTAAAGGCGGGACTCCAACATTCTCGCGCACCTGTGCGGCGATCGTTGCGATGGGAGTCTCCCTCGCTGTATCACAAGCCAACGGCCAAGGCTTGACGCCAGACCAGGCCGCTCGGCGGATGAAGTTGCCGGAGGGCTTCGAGGCTCGCGTGGTTGCCAGTGAACCGCTCGTGCGGCAACCGGTCTGCATCGAGTTCGACGATCGTGGCCGCTTGTGGGTGATTCAGTATCTACAGTACCCAAACCCAGAGGGACTGAAACGCGTTCAGGTCGATCGCTACTCGCGCACGAAGTACGACCGCGTTCCCAAGCCACCACCGCACGGACCGCGCGGCGCGGATCGCATCACGATCTTGGAAGACACGGACGGCGACGGCCGCATGGATCGCGGGCGTGACTTCATTGACGGACTGAACTTGGCATCGGGAATCGCGTTTGGACATGGTGGAGTCTTTGTGCTCAACGTGCCGTATCTGTTGTTTTATCCGGATAAGGATCGCGACGACGTTCCGGATGGCGATCCCGAAGTCCTACTAACCGGCTTCGGGATGGAGGACGCTCACAGCGTTGCTAACTCGCTGACGTGGGGACCGGACGGCTGGCTCTACGGTTGCCAAGGCAGCACGGTTACGGCGAGGATTCGCGGTATCGGGTTCCAACAAGGCGTCTGGCGTTACCATCCGTCAACGCGCGAGTTTGAACTATTTTGTGAAGGTGGAGGCAATTCGTGGGGGCTCGATTTCGATCACGTCGGGAACCTGCTCTACAGTACGAACTACGGCGCGTATGTGCTGTTGCACGGTGTGCAGGGAGGCTACTTCGTCAAGTCTTTTGCTAAACACGGAGCCTTACACAACCCACATGCCTACGGATATTTCAATCACGCGCCGCACAAGAACTTTCGCGGCGGGCATGTGACCGTTGGCGGCATCGTTTACCAGGGCGATTCGTTTCCGCCTTCCTTCCGAGGTAAGTACATCGCGGGCGACTTACTCGGACACGGTGTTTATTGGCACGACATTCAACAACAACGTTCGACTTTCAAGACGGCTCACGGTGGCGAGTTGCTCGTCGCGAATGATACTTGGTTCGCCCCGACCGATGTAACGATGGGCCCGGCCGGAGCGATTTACGTCTGCGACTGGCACGACTCACGCACGGCACATCCTGATCCCGACGCCGACTGGGACCGCTCGAACGGCCGCATCTATCGGATCGCAGCCAAGGGGGCGGCTGCGGCGAAACCGATCGACTTTGCGAAGCTGACGATGGACGAGTTGTTGAAGCTCCACGAGCATCGTAGTCAGTGGTACGTTCGTCACGCGCGGCAAGAGCTGGCTCGTCGTCATGACGACTCGGTCGCGAAAATCCTGCGCGATACGTCGCTAAACGCGTCTGACGAGACCGAGGCTCTCGAAGCCCTATGGTCGTTGAACGCGATCGATGGCTTTAACGAATCGCTAGCCATGAAGTTGCTCGACAGTTCGCATCCCGCGGTTCGATCTTGGACGGTACGCTTGCTCGGCGATCCACAACAAGAAGTCTCTGACGAGATGGCTCATCGACTGGACGAGTTCGCTGAGCAAGAGGGATCGGTCGCGGTTCGGCAACAGTTGGCTTGCACTGCCGCGCGACTGCCTGCTCATCAAGCCGTACCGATCATCAACGCCAACATCAATCGAGACATCGACAACAACGATCCGTATTTGCCACTGTTGTGGTGGTGGGCTGTTGAGCGACATAGCGTAAACGGGCGAGGCGAAGTGATGCGGCGATTCGTCCGCCCAACTCTTTGGGAGTCGCAACTCGGAAGCAAGACGCTGTTGACTCGGTTGATCCGGCGTTACATGGCGGAAGGGACTACGGCGGGATTGGAGTCGGTCGTCGCGTTGTTGAAGGCAGCGCCCGGCGATGCGGCTCGCGATACATTGTGGCAGCCGATTCTTGACGGCTGGCGCGAATCTCCATGGCTGAAAGCAAGCAACGAGTGGAGGGAGTATCTGGGCAAGCACGCCTTCGGTCAACTCGTGTCGGCCCGCTGGCAGGCCAAGCCACACGACATCACGTTGCTACAGTTGGCCATTGTCAACTTGAACGCCGAGGCGTTCGTGACCGCATTGCTCGAGGCGGGCCGGTCAGAAACGTCCGTCGCACGTCGCGTAGCAATCCTTCAGATGCTTGCCGAGGTCGTTGCGGGCGAACCGCCTGATCTAATGTACGTGCTGGTCGATTCGGACGCTCCCGAGTCGGTCCGCGCTGCGGCGCTGAAAGTGCTGGCGAAGTCACAGCAAGCGCGAACGCCAACGTCGCTGATTACCTCCCATCAACGCTGCAACTTACCCGGATTGCAGTCTAAGATTCGTGACGTCCTGTTGTCGCGGAGGGACTCCGCTCTGGCGTGGCTGCAAACCATTGACGGCGGTGACATCCCTGCATCGTCAACGCCGCTCGAACAGATCCGTCGAGTCGCTTTCTTTGACGATCCGCAAATCGATACGCTTGTCACGAAACATTGGGGCAAGCTGGAAGGTGCATCGCGAGGCGAGAAGCTTGCCGAAGTCCGGCGGTTGAACAACGACTTGCGAGCAGCGAGCGGGAACGCAGCAGTTGGCAAAGCTCTGTTCAAGACGCACTGTGCGTCGTGCCATCAGTTGTTCGGCGAAGGCACGAAACTCGGACCCGATCTCACGACAGCCAATCGTGCAGATCGAAACTATCTGCTCGTTAGCTTGGTCGATCCCAACAGCGTCATCCGTAAGGAGTTTGTCAATCTGATTGTGAACACGACCGACGGGCGTATACTCACCGGTTTACCAGTTGCTCGCGACGACGGCGGAGTGACGCTTGTTAACGAAAAGAACGAAAAGGTGAATATCACGGCCGGTGACATCGAGGAACTGCGCGAATCGCCTGTTTCGATGATGCCCGACAACCTCTACCAAAAGCTCAAACCACAAGAACTCCGCGACCTGTTCACCTACTTGCAATCGAAGGGCCGCTGAACGGTTCAGCTTCCTTCTGGGGCGGGAGCCTCAAATGCCACGAATTGAATATCGAGTATCGAACAAGGAATGTCGAAATCCAAACTTCGACCTTCGACATTCCTTGTTCGACATTCGATATTCCGGTCTGATTGGAATCGGTCCAGAAGAAACATCTTAGGAGTACGCCCGATGCCTCGCTACTCAGTCGCCTCGTTCGCCAGTCTGATCATGCTGTTGGTCGGCGCAATTGGGTCCTCCGACGAGCCAGTCGCGACGACCCGCGTGTACAAAAACCGGCTGGTACGAATCGAGAAACCCAAGCCTTTGTTAGCTGACTATCCGGAGTTCTTCGAGCCGATCATTGAACAGGCTCACTTTGAGGCACCTCCGCTGGTGGTTGATGAAGGAGCCGATTTGCATGTGCGTGCTTGGCGGTTCTCGTACAACGCGCGCGGGATCATTGAGATGCCGAATCACCTCAAGGCAGCACAGACTGCCGTTATCATGGTGCATCCGTGGGGAATCGACGATGGCCAGGGATGGGATACGCCAGAGCCAAACGGTGTCGCTGACTTCTGCACAGTCGAGAAGAACCATCTTGCCGCGCGACACACGCGCGAGATCGTGCGGCCCTTCATCAATTCGCTGCGCGATAAAGCCGCTTTCGTGATGTACAGCTTGCCAGGCAACAAAGATTCGATTCGACATAAGCTCTACCGTTCGTTCACCCACAAGCCGACTGACGCCGAACGGAAGCAAGGCGGTCGCGAGCTGACCGCGAAGCTGAAAGGGTTCAAGTATCAAGGTGGACCGCTACCTGCTCAGTTGTCGCTCTCGAAAGATAAACCGGTGATCGACTACTTCAAGCAGTTTCCGGGGCTGGATGCAACTGCGAAGTACAACAACGCTGGTTTCTGGGATCAGCCGATTCCCGTTACGGCGGACGTCGATGTTCACGCCGACGATGTTGTTATCTACGACAAGGAAGGTTACGAGCCGCTCAAGACGTTCTTGCTGGCCAATGGCGTAAGGCATGTGCTGCTGACTGGTTACGCGACCGACATGTGCTTCTGTCGAACAACAGCCGGCTACGAAAACCTCTCGAGAGATTTCAACGTCTTCCTGGTCGGCGACGCATCGTTAGCAACATTCCCTTCCAACACATCGCCTCGCTTCGCCGTCAACGCTGCCATTTCATTCGCAGCGATTAATCAACTCGTGACGCAGGTATCCTGGGTCAAGCTCGAACAGGAGAGCCACCGATGAATCGTACAAGACAATATAGTCCTCACGCTCCGCGTGAGGATAGCGGCGCGTCGAACATCAACGGCGTGTCCGATTCAGCCGCGACGCGGCGAGTTGATGTAGCAATCGGGATGTCCAATTCAGCCGCGAAGTGGCGACATGATGTAGCCGGGGGTGCCAACCCCCGGAAACGGATCACCAACCAAACGGGAAGCCCCGAAGGGGCGGCACTAACAACGCACGGCCAGCCGAAGGTGTCGCCCCTCGGGGGCTTTGGTTGTTGTTTGCGCATCTCTTCCGGGGGTTGGCACCCCCGGCTACATCATGTCGTCCCTTCGGGACTGGGGCGATTCCTGCTGATGTTCGTTGTCGTCGCGTCTATCTCGGTCTGCGCTGTTGCAGACGAATGGAAGGCCGGTGTCGCACGGGCCGTTATCACTCCCGAAAAGAGTGTCTGGTTGGCCGGATATGGATCAAAGCGAGCTCCCGACGGCAAGCTGCACGATTTGTGGATGAAAGCTCTCGCCTTAGAAGACACCAAGGGCCACCGCGTTGTCCTGATTACGAGCGACTTCCAGGGCGTTCCGAAGATCATGAGCGATCGTGTTTTCGAGCAACTCAAGCAGAAGCTCGGTATCGAACGGCATCAGGTCATGTTCACGTTCTCGCACAATCATTGTGGGCCGCGGTTGGGTGACGATTTGGTTGACTACTATCCCGTCGATGCGGAGCAAGTCGCGCTCGTCGAGGAGTACACGGACCAGATGGTCGAGAAGTCGGTGGCAATGGTTGGTGAGTCGCTTTCCAAACTCGCTCCGGCCAAGCTGCAGATGGGTGAAGGCAAGACGACGTTCGCCGTCAATCGACGCAACAACCGCGAATCGGAAGTTGCCGATTTGCTGGCGAAAGGCGTGCCGCTGAAGGGCCCTGTCGATCATGCTGTGCCAGTCATGACCGTGACGCGCCCGGATGGGAAGCTGGAAGCTGTGTTGTTCGGATACGCATGCCATCCGACGACGCTGAGCTTTACGACTTGGTGCGGCGACTATCCAGGATTCGCTCAAGTAGAGATCGAGGCGAAGCATCCGGGTGCAACGGCGATGTTCGTCAACACGTGTGGAGGCGATCAGAATCCGCTGCCAAGACGCCGGGTCGAGTTATGTCAGAGGTATGGCCACATGCTGGCGACGGCTGTCGAAGAAACGTTGCAGCAACCGCTCAAGCCGATCTCGCCGGGTCTGCGATCTGCGTTTGAGTACGTTGACGTGCCTTACTTGAAGGTGGCCGAGCGTGAAGAGTTGGTTGCGTGGACAGAAGACAACAACACAATCAAGAAGCGATGGGCTGGGCGCATGCTGGCGAAACTCGTCAACGGCGAGAAGTTCTCACCCGCCTATCCATACCCAGTGCATGCTTGGCGGCTTGGCGAAGAGATGTTGGTGGTCGGCATGGGCGCCGAAACGGTCGTCGATTATTCGTTGCGGTTCAAAAAGGAGTTCGGCCCGGGAACATGGGTCTGCGGCTATGCGGATGACATGATCGCGTACATCCCATCGCGAAGAGTTTGGGAGGAGGGGGGCTATGAAGGCGGCGCGCGTCTTTACGAATACGGCCGTCCTGCTCTCCGCTGGGCCGGTGACATTGAAGACCGCATCTCGGAATCGGTGCATAAGCTTGTGAAACAGGTCAAGGACTAACTCGAATGTGGAGAGAGAACGTGCCGCGTGCCTCAACTCTGATTGTGCTTGTCTTGCTGGGCGGGATGTTCGAATTATCGGCGGCCGAAGAAGCTGCTAAAGGATCGTGGCAATACTCGCCTGAACTCCTGCGCCCGTTCTGGGAAGGAGATACTGTTGAAGGTGAGTCCGTGCTATTTGTCAAGGATGAAGAAAACGATACGGCGAGCGCGTCGGTACTCTTTCCGGTAGCGGAGGTTCTCGCGGTTCGCAACTCGGCAGGCGACATCACTTATGAAGAAGGCCGTGACTATGTCTGGAAGGCGGAATCGCGCGAGATCGTCTTGCCGGCTGGCTCGCGAATTGTCTTGCGCACACCACAAGAGCTGCGCCGACCGGCTGGCTCGCAGAAGTACAAGCTGACGCATCGTGACGGCAACGGCGAGATTCTGTTTGGTGCGCGGCTTGAGTATGCCGACATGCAAACATGCATCACGTACCGCCATCGACCGGGCCAGTGGAAATCGCCTGTACCCAGCTTCGATCCGAAAGCATTGCCCCGCTCGGTGCATCAGTTACTCAATAAGCGACCGCTTGCCATCGTCGTGTTAGGTGACAGTATTTCGACCGGCTTGAACGCTTCCAGAGTTGGAGAAGCGGCTCCGTTCCAGCCCGGATACCCAGGTCTGCTGGCACAGCATCTGCAATCGCGCTTTGGGAACAAAGTCGTGCTAACAAACCTGTCCGTCGGAGGTACCTCAACACCCTGGGGAATTACTCAAGTCGAGAAGGTCGTTGAAGCCCAACCGCACCTGGTGATTCTCGCCTTCGGTATGAACGACTCGGCCGGGCGCACCGCGGAGGAGTATCAAGCCAGTACGAAGAGCATGATCGCCGGGATACGCGAGAAGCTTCCTGAAGCGGAGTTTATCTTGGTCGCGTCGATGCTCGGTAATCGCGGGTGGGTGCACCTGCAACATGAACTGTTCCCGCAGTATCGCGACGCGCTGGCCGAACTGTGCGAACCGGGCATCGCACTCGCCGATGTGACATCGATCTGGACGGAATTCTTGAAGCTTAAGAAGGATTGGGATCAGACCGGAAACGGCGTGAACCATCCCAACGACTTCGGCCACCGCGTCTATGCTCAAGTGATCTCCACACTGCTCGACCCTCGTGGCGAACCCTCCGCCGAACCTGAACGACCGACGACCGTCAACGCCGGGCCACTTCAATTCACCGAGCAACGCTTACTCGCCAACTACACCTATTCCTACGCTTGTGCCGCGGCGGACATGGACGGAGACGGGGATCTGGATCTGACCAGTTCCGATGCCGAGCCGAACAGTAATCTGTATCTCCTGGTGAACAATGGGAAAGGTAGCTTCCAACACTCGTTCATTCAGAAGTATGCGGGGCGGCCTGAACAGCCAATCCGCTTAGAGCGACATGCGATTGGCGATATCAATCGCGATGGTAGGCCGGACGTCGTCATCGTGGATAACCTGAACTGGGACATTCGTTGGTTCGAGAATCCGGGAAAGGCGTTAATCGCCAAGCCGTGGACGGTGCATCGCGTTTGTGAGCCAAAGGAGATACCCGGGTCGTACGATGTCGCGCTGGAAGATCTTGACGGTGACGGCGACTTGGATGTCGCAGCCTCGAGCTGGCGTTTCGGCAATCGTTTTGACTGGTTCGAGAACGTCGGCACGCCGGGCCGCGGAGCGCCATGGCTTCGGCACGAGGTCGATGGCATGATCGGTGAAACGAGGACGATCGCGATCGCTGACTTCAACCGCGATGGAAAGCCCGATTTGCTTGGCACTTCGCGGACCGGCAATCAGATCATGTGGTACGCCAACTCCGGCGAGCCGGCGACGCAAGCTTGGAACAAGACGATCATTGACGGCTCGACAACCGCACCCGCACATGGGCATCCCGTGGATCTCGACGGAGATGGTGACCTCGACGTGTTGATGGCTTTCGGCATCGCCGCCTCGGTCGGCAACGATTCCTCGGAGTCACACCAAGTCTCCTGGTACGAGAACGTTGGTGAGGCGGGAGTTGGAACGAAGTGGCAGAAACACTCAATCGCCGCCAGCTTTCCGCAGGGATTCGAAGCGGTGGCGGGAGACCTCGACGGCGATGGCGACCAAGACGTCGTTGCCACCGGCTGGAGCCCGCACGGCCACTTGGCTTGGTTCGAGAACACCGGCGATCCGAAAGACGATTGGAAGCCACATCTGATCAAACCGATCTGGTCGAACGCCGTCACTGTCATTCTTGCCGATCTTGACCAAGACGGCCGACTCGATATCGCCGCCTCTGCCGAACGCGGCGCGAACGAACTTCGCTGGTGGCGCAACAACGGTCCCGCAGAATGAAGCGGCGCGAGAAGTCTCGGCCTGCCGCCTAGATCTGCGACAAATCCGCCCCCAGCAATCCGACCTTGATTCCGTTCTGCTTCAGAATTGCAGTTGCCTTGCCGTTAACGATCAGTAGCACGATGAGGCCGATGCAGGGAATGAGCGTTAGAATGCCAAGCAACACTCCGACTCCCGTGCTGTACACCTTGATGGCCAGCAGGAACACGAAGACCGTGCCCACAAGACCAACAGCGAGGACGCCCAGTCCGAGGAAGAGACGAAGCTCGGGTGGTAACGCGAACTGAAAGATCACTGCGGCCAGGTAAATCAGAATGCAGACAAGTATTCCCTTTTGGAACTGTGCCACACTTCTTAGGTCTTCCCGGCTACCGCTCTTGACGCCAACGACTTGTGGTGCGGCGGAAGGTGATTGATAGGGTTGTCGCTCATCTGCGGTCGTCCTTGTTCGGGGGGGCGCGTTTGATGAACGTCGGACATCACCGGTACGCGCCTGTGAGTCTCCCGTTGCCAAACCGCCCCAAAACCCTGAAACGATTATAAGCCACTGTATCGCGCAGGCTTCGGCTTGGCAACGTTTGAGTCGCGTCGTGGCTTCGGATATCCTAGTAGGGTTGCCCCTGCCATGTTGTCACACCAAAGAATGCCTGCCATGACACAGTTGTCGTATCTCTCAACGGTACTCGCGTTCCTGATGACGTGTGCGTCCCTAACTGGACGTGCCGAAGAAGTAGATTACATCCGCGATGTGAAGCCCATCTTCGCGAAGCATTGCGCGAAGTGCCATAACGCGGCGAAGCAAGAGTCTGGTTTGCGGCTCGACCTTGGGGGCGGTGCGATTCGCGGCGGTGATGGCGGACCGGTGGTTGTCGCGAAGGATGTGGCGAATAGCCGCCTGCTGAAGATCGTCCGAGGGGAAGACGAAGATGTCGAACGCATGCCGACGGAAGGCGATCCGTTGAACAGCAAAGAGATCGCGACCATCGAAGCATGGATCGCGGCGGGTGCGAAGGTGCCGGAAGACGAGATGAACCTCGACATCACGTCGGACCACTGGGCATTTCAGACGCCGACGCGCGCGACGTTGCCAAGTGTTGACAAAGCCGAAACGGTTCGTAACGCCATCGATTATTTCGTATTGGCTCGACTTCAAACAGAAGGTGTCGGCCCGTCCGAAGAAGCTGTTCGCCCGACGTTGATTCGCCGGTTGAGTCTTGATTTACTTGGCATCCCGCCCACGCGGGAGCAAGTTGACGCATTCGTCAACGACGCGCGCCCGGATGCCTATGAACAGCTTGTTGATCAATGGTTGGCTTCGCCTGAATATGGCGAGCGGTGGGGTCGGCATTGGCTCGACTTGGCGCGATACGCCGATAGCAACGGTTTCACTCGCGACTTCGGTCGCCAGATCTGGAAGTATCGCGATTGGGTAATCGCTGCTGTGAATGCTGGCATGCCATTCGATCAGTTCACGATCGAGCAGTTTGCCGGGGACATGATGCCCGACTCCACGCTCGACCAGCGAATCGCCACGGGGTTTCACCGCAATACTTTGATCAACGAAGAGGGCGGTACGGACCAGGAGCAGTTCCGAGTCGATTCTGTCGCCGACCGTGTTGAGACAACCGGAGTTGCTTACCTGGGGTTGACGCTTGTCTGTGCACGCTGTCACGAGCACAAGTACGATCCGATTTCGCAGCGCGAGTACTACCAGATCTTCGCCTTTCTGAATAATTGCGACGAACCGCAGATGGATGCTCCTTGGGCGTGGCAAGTCGAACAAGGTATCGTCGCGCGTCGTGACGATATTCGCGGGCAGATTAAGGAAAGAGAAGAGGCTCTCGCTGCTCAAGCCGAAGAGTTCACGAAGAAGCAGGTCGAATGGGAGGCGACGATCAAACCGGAGTTCTACCGCACGCTGCCTGGCCCAACTCAGGCTGCCCTCGGTAAGAAGGTGGAAGAACGCGACGATGCCGAGAAAAAGCTGATTGTCGAGTTATACAAGACGACCGAAGCCGCACGGGAAGCGTTCCCGCTGGTGAAGGAAATCGCGGACCTCAAGGCAATCGAGCCGGCGATTCCGACGACGATGGTGCTGAGTGAGAAGAAGGAGCCTCGGGAGACACGGATCCACAAACGAGGTAACTTCCTCAATGAAGGCGATCGTGTTATTGCTCAGGTACCGAGCGTTTTGCATTCGTTGGCGGCCGAAGCAGATGAAGCGACTCGATTGGACTTCGCGCGTTGGCTCGTTGATGCCGAGAACGCACTGACACCACGCGTGATTGTCAATCGCTATTGGCAGCGCTTCTTCGGACGCGGAATCGTTGAAACGGAAAACGACTTCGGCACGCAGGGCAGTCTGCCGACACATCCGAAACTGCTCGATTGGCTCGCCGTTGAGTTCGTCGAGTCGGGTTGGAACGTTAAAGCGATCCATCGTTTGATCGTGACTTCGGCAACGTATCGACAAGCCTCTCGTCACCGATCCGAACTCGCCGCGATCGATCCTACGAACAAGCTGCTGGCCCGACAATCGCGAGTCCGGCTGGATGCAGAAATCATCCGCGACAGCACGCTGGCGGCGAGTGGTCTCTTAACGCGCAAACTAGGCGGGCCGAGCGTTAATCCGCCGCAACCCGAGGGAATCTACCTCTTCACGCAAGACCCGAAGCCGTGGGACACCGAGCAAGGCGAAGATCGTTATCGTCGTGGAATGTACACCTACTTCTGGCGTTCGAGCCCGTATCCGTCATTGGTCGTCTTTGACGCACCGAAGTCGAACGTCACTTGCACTCGCCGCGCTCGATCGAACACGCCACTTCAGGCACTCACGTTGGCCAATGACATTCAGTTCATCGAAGCTGCTCGCACCTTGGCACGTGATGTACTCGACCGTGACGACTCGTCCGATGCGAGTCGGGTGGAGTTGATGTTCCGCCACTGCGTCGCCCGTCGCCCGAAGGAATCAGAGCGTTTACGTTTACAAGAATTGCTTGCGGCGCAAAGGAAGGCCTACGCAGACGATCCAGACGCAGCCGCGGCTTTGATTGGTGCCGAGAAGCCCGGCGCGAAAGATGCCGAACTCGCTGCTTGGACTGCGACCGCGCGCGTGCTTATGAACCTCGACGAGTTCATTACGCGGGAATGATCAGAAGGCTTGGCCAAACACATGAGTCCTTATCAACCACCCGCACAAACGCTTGCCAGGTGAGCTATGACGAACGATCTTGTGAACCAAACACGCCGCCACTTCTTCAACGATTGCCGAGTCGGTTTGGGTGCAATGGCACTTGGGTCGATGATGAGCGGCGAAGGTTTGTTGTCCGCCGAGTCGCTCGATAACGCAACGAATCCACTCGCGGCGAAGGCGCCACACTATGAGCCGCGGGCGAAGAACGTTATCTTTCTGTTCATGGCGGGAGGGCCGAGTCAGCTTGAGTTGTTTGATCCGAAGCCGAAGTTGCAGGAACTCGAAGGCGAACTCATCCCGGAATCCTACATCGAGAACCAGCGATTCGCCTTCTTGAAGAAAGACGCCAAGCTGCTCGGCACACGACGCAAGTTTGCGCAACACGGCAAGAGTGGCCACACGGTCTCCGAGTGCCTCCCGCACCTGGCCTCGATTGCAGACGATGTTGCGATCATCCGCTCCATGTCAACGGATGTCTTCAATCATGGACCAGCGAAGTTCTTCATGAACACGGGCTTCAACCGCTTTGGCCGGCCGAGCATGGGAGCGTGGGTGACCTACGGAATCGGTAGTGAGTCGAATGATCTGCCTGGGTTCGTCGTGTTGCAATCTGGCCCGCGAGGACCGCGTGGCGGCTCACCGAACTGGGGCAGCGGATTCCTGCCGACGACTTATCAGGGCGTGCCGTTTCGTGGCAAGGGATCCCCGATCTTGAATCTCGACAATCCGGCGGGAATCAACGGCTCGCGGCAAGGCGACTTCATTCAAGCCGTCAACGATTTCAATCGGTTACGCTTGGCGGACACGAACGATCCGGAAATCGCCACCCGAATCGCGGCGTATGAGATGGCTTATCGAATGCAATCGAGTGCGCCGGAGTTGATGGATCTCTCTGACGAAACACAAGAGACCGTCGATCTTTACGGCGCCGATCCTGCCAAGCCTTCGTTTGCCAATAACTGTCTATTGGCAAGGCGACTCGTTCAGCGAGGCACGCGTTTCGTGCAACTGTATCACACAGACTGGGATCATCATGGCAATCCCGATACAGAACTCAAGGGCACGCTCGACAAAGTCTGTAAGGAAATCGATCAACCTGCCGCCGCTTTGGTGAAGGACTTGAAGCGACTCGGAATGCTCGACGACACGCTGGTGATTTGGGGAGGCGAATTTGGCCGCACGCCTCAGGGAGAACCTCGCGATTTTCTCGGCCGCGATCACCATATTGAGGCGTTCACGATGTGGCTGGCCGGCGGAGGCGTGAAGGGAGGGGCGGCGATCGGCAAGACCGACGATCTCGGCTACTACCCGGTCGAAAACCGTGTCCACGTTCACGATCTGCAGGCAACGGTCTTGCACCTGCTAGGACTTGATCACCTAAAGCTGACGTACCGCTTTCAAGGCCGTGACTTCCGCCTGACCGATATCGCCGGCGAAGTTGTTCACAAACTGCTCGCTTGACCTATTTGTTGGAGTCCCGGCTTTAGCCTATCTTGATATTGCTGAAGCCGCCTAAAGGCGGGACTCCAACCACTAGAGGGTTTACCTATGCGAACTATGCTTCTCACGTTGGTAGCCACGATGCTGCTCGTACCGTCCGCTTCGGCACAGAAGAAGTTGAAGGATCTGCCTGCTCCAACGGGCAAGACCATTGTGACTAAAAAGTCAAAGCTAGAGCATCTCTTCACGCGCAAAGCCAAGATCGACGGCGGCCTCACCGAAGGTCCAGCCGTCGCTCCCGATGGCAGTATCTATTTCTCCGACATTCCCATGGGCAGCGACAAGGGAATGATCATGCGTTACGATCCACAGACGAACAAAACGAAGCCGTTTGCCAAAGACAGCTTTAAGTCCAACGGTTTGGTCTTCGATTCGAAGGGGTTTCTGCTGTCTTGCGAAGGCGCGGACGAAGGCGGACGTGGCGTGGCACGCTGGAATGTCGAAACTGGTGAACGGACGATGGTGGTTAACCGCTATCGTGACATGCGTTTCAACGCGCCAAACGATTTGTGCATCGACAAGCAGGGAAGGATCTACTTCACCGATCCTCGTTACGTCGGTGATGAACCTCGCGAGCTCCCATCACGAGCTGTCTATCGCATCGAAACGGATGGCAGCGTGGACCTGGTGACCGAAAATGTTCACAAGCCGAACGGCATCGCGATCAGTCCTGACGACAAGAGTCTCTATCTTGCCGACCATGACAACGGAACTGATAAGATCGATCCGGATGCGCCGGCGCCAAAGCAAGGTGTGATGCGAATCTATGCCTTCGATTTGGCCGACGATGGCACCGTCCGGAACCGCCGAACGATTGTCGAGTTTGGTGAGAAGAAGGGCTGCGACGGAATGTGTGTCGATGCGAAAGGCAACATCTATCTCACGGTTCGAGACGCGGGCCGACCGGGTGTCATGGTGGTCAATCCTGACGGCAAGGAAGTCGGCTTCATTCCGACGGGCCTGGCGAATCAAGAGCAGGCGAGCGCCGTCGGACTGCCAAGCAACGTCGAATTCGGGATCGGTGATGATGCCAACTTGTTGTATGTCACCGTCGATAAGAGCCTCTATCGAATACGTCTCAAGGCGAAGGGATACCACGTTCAGTACGGCGATTGAGGCCGAAAGCTGCTTGCCTCGATGTCTTTTTTGCACTCCTCGATAATACTAGATGCAATCGGCCATCCTCACTTCGGTGGGGACCACTTAGAGTCGCCGAGGTACCTGTCCCACTTCGGTGGCTCGTTTTATGTAGATTCCGCAGCTTTTGTGCGCGGGGCTAAGTCGATGGCCGGCGTTGTGTGCAAGTTCTTCGCTCCGCTTACAAAGGGCGATCTGTCGATGAAGAAGCGCAGCGCGGCTTCCTTTGCCGACGTGACACCGATCCGCAGTGAGCGAGCGATCCGAACGCCTGCACCAGCAGGCTGACTATCTTCGGCGATCCAGAGTCGTTTGCAACGCGTGATGTCCCAGCCGTCTAACAGCCGATTCACGCCAAGTGCTTCGCAGAGCCGAGCGGGCCCGCGGCAGAGGTCGGTGACTCGCTCGACGCCTCGTCGGTGTTGCATCAGATCGATACCGACCAACGGCTCGATGGCTCGGATTAGCACCGCAGAAGCACGTCCTTTGGCTTCAGTCACCGCGTTCATGCAGTAACGCGCGTGGATCGAATAGACGTAAGCTACGCCGGGCCGGCCGAACATTGTCGCGTTCTTCTTCGTCTTACCTCGGAACGAATGGCATGCGGGATCGCCCTCGGCCAAGTAGGCCTCCGTCTCGACGATGCGGCCGATGCACAGTCCGGCTCGCGCGCGACGAACCACCAACTTGCCGAGCAACTCCTGCGCCACGAGCACCGCGTCGCGGTCGTAGAAGCTGCGGGAAAGAACATCGCTCGCGAGCACCGTATGTGGTCCAATCCGGGATTTCCCATTTGGGTTGAGCATGGAACCGCTCCAAGCCTAAATCCCTCGCCATCTTAACATCGCGGCCCCCCCCCAGATTTTTCTC
>PBSM01000177.1 GCA_002726245.1 Planctomycetaceae bacterium
AATTCCGGCTTTCCTGTTCTCTCCCGCTTGAACCGCCGGTCCCACATCGGCAGCCTCCTGTCACCAGAAATCAACAGGCTGCTAGCAGCCAATCACGGTAGGCCATTGTCATCATGGACTCAAAAGCGTGGATCATTTCATGGACCAAGGCTGACTTGAGGTCGTCACCCTCCAGTCTTTTCTTGATCGCTATCGTGCGTTTCATGGGATTACATTCGGCAAGTTTGCCGTTCCGAAAACTTCGGTAGCGGAAGATCCAGTGATCAATTCTCGGTTTGACCTGCAAGTCTGTCTCAACATCGACGACGGAGGGAAGGCGATACTGATCGACTGGCTGCACCGCCACGAAGTGAAGCGGTACGCCGAATCGATTGCGATTCTGGAGGGCCTCATCGAGCGTAACCACGTAAACATGCACTACCAATGCGAGCTGATTACCGCTTACCACCAGACTGGGCGCGGCGAGCAGCGATCGGAGCTGATGAACGAGACCATCGCGTTGTTCCGCCGAGGGGGCGCTGGAACGAGTCGAACGTCTCGCAACTCGCCGCGTGTGCCCACTTCAATCACCTCAATCAGCGAACGATTCAGCTACTTGGCGAGTTAATCCCGATGCACCAACGCAGTCACCCGACGCGCGGCATCGGTGAGGGGACGCTTTCCAATTACTACACGTGGCTGGCGGACGCTCACTCGAAACTCAAGCAGACCAAGGAAGCCATCGACGCTGCTGCGGCCGCATCGTTAGCTGGGGGCCAAGTCACGCTCAACGACGCTACGCCATCAACAGGCTCGACGCTGTGACGCAAAACGCCAAGGATCTCGACGATTACGTCACGCTGCTCGACAAGCGGGCGGAAGAAACCGGCCAAGACAGCTCGATCATTCGGCGCTCGATCGGCAAGGCCTGTGCAGGAAGGAACGAGCACAAAAAGACCATCGGCCAACTGCGGATCTCGATCGAGCTGCTGCCCGGCGACCTCGATACGCACAAGCTGTTGATGGCGTCCTACGACACCTTGAAGGGCAAAGAGGGAGCGGTGCAATAGCTGCTTGCACTGATCGATATCGACCGCCACAACTTGAGTCACTATGTCGAGGTCGAGAAGCGACTCCGCGACAACGAGGAGTTGGCCGAACGTGTCACCACCGCGATCGTCGAAGCCGCGCCCAACGAGGCCGAATACCACGAGGCACTCGCCAAGATCCGCACCGCGAAGAGACAGCACACAGCCGCCGTGGTGCACTGGTAACAAGTCGCCGAGCTGCGATCACTCGAACCAAATGGTCTGATCAACCTCGCCAAAGCCCAGCTTCAAGCGAACCAACCGCAAGCTGCCGACCAAACGATTACTCAGCTCTAGAAAACTGACTGGCCTTCGCGATTCGAGACCGACGTCCGCAACTCTCTCAGCGAACTCAACCGGTCGAGACAAGCTCCGTAGAGACAGAATCGCTGGCGTTGTCGTCCGCAGCGCGCAACGACATCCGATAAGGCGAAGCGGTGATAGTCCGCGATCGAGAGCATCAAACCGACTCTTGAATGGCTTCTATCACGGTCTGCACGGACTTGAAAGCTCCGTAGAGTGCCAACGTAAACAGGAAGAACATCACCAGGTTCTCCCACCAGCGGTTGCGGAATTCTTCGCCGATGAACTTGCTGCGGGCCGTGATGCACCACAGGCCGCCAGCAATCAGAGGCAGGAGCATGACTTGCGCGGCATTCACGACGAGCGTCAGTTGCACGAAGCCGGGCATTCCTGGCACGGTCCAGACCAATGGTGAAAGCAAACACCAAACCACGATCACGCGATACAACGGGTGCTGGCGATAATCATCCGCGGCGAGCGCCGACGAACCGGCTCGCCAGCGCAACCACGCGTGGCTGCCCATATAGGCCAAACCAAGCGCGTGCCCGACTAGCGATGTAAACACGGCTGCCAACACTCCAAAATAGAATAGCACCTGCCCTCCTCGTCCCAGCACATCGCTCAACAGACGCGGCAGGTCATCCATCTCCTCGATGGTCGTGTGCCGCGGATGCAGCAGTTCGGCACCCAGCGTCCAAATGGCAAGGTTCAATACGACCATCACGACCATCGCCAGCAGGAAGTCGTAAAACTGAACACGTCGGAACTTCGGCCCGCTCCATCCTTTAGCCTCGATGAAGTAGGGATAGACGAGATTCATCAGCGAGCCGCCGACCGCCCCAATCATTCCCACCGCGATCAGCCAAGGACCGAACTTACCGCTTTGCTCCGGCATCTCGAACGACATCAATCCGCGTGCGATCCCCGCAGGGTTCGGTCCAACCCACATCGCTGTGCCGATGAAGGAGATAGAGAGCAACGCCAGGAACACCTTGAAGACTGTCTCGACGCGTCGATAGGCAGGCCGGAAGACCAACAACAGCGCCAGCACGTTACATAACACCGCCCATTGCCAGACTTTGCCGATGCCGGTGACATTCGCACAAGCTTCGCCCACCCCACGTGTCATGTAAGAACCGTAGAGATGGCCCAATATGATCGCCGCGGTAAGCAGCGCCGGTGCATACCAAGGATGCAGCCGCGCCAGTCCGTCGAGAACACCTTCACCGTGCTGGTTGCAGAGTTGGTACTTGGCGATCAGAGATACGAACAGGAAGCGCATCACCACGGCCAATACCAACACCCACATCAGCGAATAGCCGTAGTCACCTCCGGCGACTCCCATCTCGACAATGTCGCCCGCGCCTAGCCACGTGAGCACGACAACCAACCCTGGCCCGAACGAGCGCACGTATTCGCCAAACGTCTTCGGAACCGGTGTTGTCGAGTCGTTCATTGGTCCCGCGAGAAAAGTGGAGTTGGAAGACGAAGGTTCAGGATAACCGATCTGGGAGTTGAGGTAGTGGCCCACTAGATCCACACATCCTACCGCACCTCTTGCCCGTCTCAAAATGACCGATAGCATCCTGAATCATCGATGCTTTCAAGACACTACGGCGCGCAGCCGCAGGCAAGCGAGATAGGGCAACCGCTAACGACCGTCAGGACTTCGCAGAGATCATTTCGCAGATCAAGGAATTTGAGAAGACACTCTGCGATGGCCACGCATACCGATTCCATTGAAGGTAGTGTCCTAATTTGAACAAATTAGGACACTACCCCATTGAAGGCCGTACCCTGCCCACTTCACAGGCACTGAAAGTCTGCCGCGCGAAAACGGCCCACCGAATTCAAATTAGGACACTACCACCCTGTGTCGGTGGAAGCAGTGACGAGTCATGAGGTCCACCGACACGGGGTCGGTGGTGAAATGTGGGTAAGGACAAGCCTTGGAAGGCCATCGTACAGGTTTTATGAAAGTGCCACTTTCAACCGCGAGCAGTGTAGTCGCCAAGAGTAAGTATGAGCTCGGCGACCTCATTGGCAGGAGCTTGGGTGTTAACGTCAATCCGCTGACACTCAGCCAAGCCTCGGAACCACGTTTCCTGCCGGCGTGCGAATTGGCGCGTGCGAGCTTTCACTTTTTCGATCACGTGTTTCAGATCTGTCGCCTGATCAAGATACTCGATCGCTTCCCGATACCCGACGGCTTGGTTGGCGGTTCGCCCGAGCTGACCATACCGCGTCTGTAACGACTGGACTTCCTCGATCAGACCGTTCTTGAACATCTCATCGACGCGAGCTTCGATGCGGTCGTGAAGCGTTGGTCGCGGCCATTCCAGCGCGAAGACTTTGCACGCCTGGTCCGGGATTTCGTCGAAATGAACCTGTTCGTGACTGATGGGCTGACCGTCGTGGCGATACACCTCCAACGCCCGGATGATCCGTCGCTTGTCGTTAGGATGCAGCTTAGCAGCGGCGAGGGGATCGACTTGCTCCAGCCGTTGGTGCAAGGCGGCGATGCCAACTTCTTCCAGTTCTGCCTCGATCTGCTCTCGGAACGCCCAGTCGGCCGGCGGCCCGGGATAAACACCCCGCAACAGGGACTTAAGGTACAAGGGTGTTCCACCCACGAATAGGACTTCGCGTCCTCGTGTACAAATTTCATCGATCACGCGGTGGGCGTCCCGAACGTATTGAGACAGACTGTACTCCTCGTTCGGATCGACTACGTCCAGCAAGTGATGCGGCAGGTCAGCGCGTTGCTGTGGCGTTGGCTTTGCTGTTCCGATGTTCATGTCGCGATAAACAGACATCGAGTCGAGCGAGATGATCTCGGCGTTGAGTTGTTTTGCCAACTCGATGCCAACTTCCGTCTTGCCGCTCGCAGTGGGCCCCGTCAAATACCAGCAGTCTCGGCGAGGCTCGAGAGTGTCGGGTTGCTCAACTTCGTATACGTCAGTCATGATGGATACTTGCGACAGCTAAACGACACTACTTTCAATACAACCGCAACAGCGACCACTCCTTCACCATTCCGTACGACGTTGGCCGAGCTATGCGTACCCTTGATCATCCTATTAGACTCACCACATCTGCAAGGGGCGATTGACCTGATGTTCGAAGCTAATGTTCTCGCAAGACTGATGGCGATCATCGAAGATCGCAAAGCCAACCCGCCCGAACGTTCGTATACGACGTCCCTTTTTCAAGGCGGCGTCGCCAAAATCGGCGGGAAAATCGTAGAAGAAGCGGCCGAAGTCGTAGAAGCTGCTCGTGAACCTGGCGACGACGGGCGGAGTCACCTGATCAGCGAAGCAGGCGATCTGATCTATCATCTGTTGGTCATGCTGGGACACAAAAACATTAAGCTCAGCGAAGTGGAAGCTGAGCTCGCCAAACGCTTCGGCGTTTCCGGCTTGGACGAAAAAGCCGCTCGCAGCGAACAAGCGAACACTGAAAAAGGAAGCGCGGAATGAGCAACCTTCGAATCGGTTTGCCCAGCAAAGGACGACTGGCGGAACAAGCGGCGAGTCTGCTCGATCAGGCGGGACTTCGCTTCCGGCGCCAGGATCGCAGCTTGTTCGCACGCGTCAGAGAGTTGCCCGTAGACATCACGTTCCTCCGCACCGACGATATCCCGTTGCTGTGTGCTGAGGGCGCAATCGACATGGGTATCACTGGGGGAGATCTCATCGAAGAAGCGAACGTTGACCTGACGACTCGGTTGTCGTTAGGTGTCGGCAAATGCCGCCTGTCGGTCTGTGTGCCTGAGGAGTCGTCGGTCAAGACGCCAGCCGATCTAGCTGGCTGCCGAGTCGCCACAAGTTTTCCACACGTCTCGAAACAGTTCTTCGAATCGCACGGCGCCAAGATTCATCTCGTCCCGCTGTCTGGTTCCGTCGAAATCATGATTTCGTTGGGAGTCGCCGAAGCGATCATCGATCTTGTCCAAACCGGCAGCACGCTCGTGGCGAATCGTCTCCGTGTGTTGACGGATATTGGAGAGTACGAGACGGTATTGGTCCAAAACAAAGAGACTCGTCATGCCGAGACGGCGAACCGCATCGTTCGCCGCCTGGAAGGGGTAGTGATTGCCCGAGCGTGGTCATTGCTGGAGTACAACGTACCACGCGGCAAGTTGAGCGAAGCCGAAGCGATCACTCCCGGCTTCAACTCTCCCACGGTGAACTCGCTCGAAGACGCTGACTGGTGCGCGGTCCAAGTGATGGTGAAGCGTAAGAACGTCATCGACGTCATGGACCGGTTGGAAGCGATCGGAGCGACGGCAATTCTCGAGACAGATATCGCCAACTGCCGTCTCTGATCAATTAGCCTCGCCGCGTTCCAACATCGGCACAACACCGATCCCCGTCACGAGCTTGGCACTAAACGCAGGTGCAAATACTGCCACCGGCTCGAAGCTTTGCTGGGCGATCCCCATTCGAATCAAATCGCTCCCGGAAAGCGTTGGCCGCCCGGCTCGGGCCGTGAGTGGGATGCTCATGCCCCCGACCCCATCGTAGGCTCGGTAGACCACTTCCGTGCATACTAACTTGTCTGCTCGGCGGAAGTCGAAATCAAAGTCATACGATTTGCCTTCGTGCACAAGAGCGCGGGCCAACGCATCGCGGATCTCTAGCCGCCGCAAACGAGGCCTCAAGACGACAATCGAATCCGAAGAGAAGGGCGAGCCGAGTGGCCTAACTTGGACGCCATCCTTCATTGCCTCCAAGACTTTCATTGACCCCAAGACACTGGCCGGATCACTCGGCACTTCCAGTAACTCTCGCCAGCGAGAGCTGGCATCGTTGTGTTCAAAGAGCCCCAGCGAACGAGACGTGGCCGCGTCGCCGAGATATAACGCCGCGTGGGGCCAATAACCCGGCAAAAAATAGTTTGTCAGCGCATATTCTTTGCGAACAATCAACACATCTCCCGGCAGCAGGAGTTGTTGCACGCCTTCCGCTGTGTCAGTGGGCAGAGACGGCTGGTGCCCATATCGAAGGTACTTATTGGCGACAAGACTGCCTGCCAGTTTCTGCAGTCCGTACAAGGCACGCCCTAACAAGCTGCGTGCCGCATGGCGAGCGAGTTGGTCGGCGCGAGTCCGGAGTTTTGCGCGAGTGAAGTCATAAACGGACACGTCCAAACGATGCAGGAGTCCGTCGATAACTGCAAACAGTGCGGTTCGTTCTCCGTCTGCGAGCGTGCGAAGCTCTGCTTCGTGCTCCTCGAAGTAACGTATCGCGTGATACAGGTGCCAACCGTGGCGAGCACTGACAAGCGACTTCTGCACGGTATCAAAGACTCCCGCGGGTACACCGAGCTCTGGGGCCGGCTCGTTAAGCTTGCTTCGCACGATGGGACGGCTTGCAACCAGCTCGCGCAAGAATCTCGCGGCATCGACGAGCACTAAGGCTGCGGCGAAGGCGATCAGAAAAGCCCTGGGACGCGATGCCGCATCCAACGACTCGTCGTCTCGAAAAGAAGTGATCAGTTCGAACAGCGCATTCCGCGCCTGCCAGTACGAAATGAGCAGCGACTGCGTCTGGCTCTCTTCGTTCGGCGTGAAGTACCCTCGATCCGAAGGGCCGATCTGCGTTTCAAGGGCTGCCTCGCGTTCTTTCAGTTCTTGAAAGTACTCCCCGAGGTCAGTCACGGTTCGGGCTGCGGCGGAAAGCTCTTCGGGGGTCATCATTCCGCTCCGGCATCCTGCGGCGCGTTGCTACTGCATGGACACATGCCAAGAACCGTGATCGCCATAGTCGTTCCGCTCCAAGACCAACGTCACTTCAAAGGGTGGCGCCCGCCCGGTATCGTCCGCGACGGAAAACGTCTCAGAAATGGTCGATTTGGATGCACTATCGAGTATCAACTCGTCGCTAACAAAGGTTAGCATTGCGTCCGGCGTGAGCTTGAGCAGTTTCTCGACGTTCGGCATCGCGACAAACTTCTCGAGCTCGTCGCGTCGTGGCTTGGCTAACCCCGCCATCGCGTCAAAGCCAGGTGCCTTGCCATCCGGGCCTGAAAGCGCACGCATCGCTTCCTCGGCTTCCTGTTCACCGATCGAATACGCGTGATCTAAGTCACCCTTATCACGCAGAGACTCTTCAAACGTCAATTGGTGTGCCTCTTTGACGCGGCCTTCCAAAATCAATCGCAGCCAGGTTTCTGCGTGTGGCCGCGCGACATCTTGAAGATGCTGCTTCCGCGCGTCGCTCCGCGCCGATGCGAAACCGACCAAGAACAACGACAGCAGAAGCGCAAATGCCGCCATCCATTTTCCGCCGGCTCGTGTTGTGGGGCGTGACAAACGCGCGACCGCGACGATGGAGACGACGACAGCCAAGGCGGGTACGGCAACAAGCCAAGGTTGAAACACCGCGACGATGCCTGCCAGCGAGCTGATTAGTCCGGCAACCGCGAAACCGCTCAGCGGCGCGTAATCATCCAACTCGGGGAGTTCGACTTGGGAAAACCGAGAATGACCTGATTCTGACATGATTGGTTATTGCTTGAGAGCGCGTTGTAACTCTTGGACCGAGGTGACACCTAGTGCAACCTGCAGGATTCCCTCTTCCTGCAGAGAGCGGTGTCCCGAGGCCTTTGCTACGCGTTTTAGGGTCTCAAGGTTCGGTTGCTTAACCAAAGCCTCTCGGATCTTGTCGTCAAGCGTAAGCAACTCGAACAGACCGATTCTTCCGCAGTATCCCAAGCCGCCACATTTCTGGCAGATGGGGATTTCGATCGGACGTCCCTTCTCATCGACGGGTGGTTCGGCCGGCGGCTTGTACTCTTGATACAGCACTTGCACGCGGCCCGCCGGAATGCCCAACCGCTGTAGCAGTTGTGGGGGAGGCTGGAAGGGTTGCTTGCATTGGTCGCACAAACGTCTCGCGAGGCGAACGTTCAAGACGCCGGTGAGGGCTTTGGCTAATTCCGGTAGCGGCGACTTGTAGCTTACCAAGCGAAGCAGAGCCTCAATTGCGTTCGATGCATGGACGCGCGTAACCGCCATCCGTTCAATTTCGTTCACTTGTTTGCAGAGTTCGGCTAGCACCTCGGCGCTGGTTGGGTCCGGAACAACCCAAACATCCGGTTCCTTCAAAGCGAGACGCGGCAGAATCGTCAAGGGAGTTTCGCTGGCCGCCTTGTCGTAGTAATGCTGGTTGACGTTGATGACTTCGTTGTCTGGAGCGTTCTTATCCTCGAGGCAAACGAAGTCACGGATCAATCGATCAGCAAGCGTGAGTGACATATCCCATGTCGCGCTCAGCCCCCCACCCTTAGGAGCCGAGATCAGAACCATCCCGGGAGATGTATCCATAAGCTCCTTGAAGAGTCCCCGCATCTTGTCACGCATGCCCAGCTCTTCGATCTTCCCGAACTTGGGCTTTTTCGGGTTGATTTTGATCAAGACTCGCTCGCCAGTTTTCACGCCCTGACTGACGAACTCGCAATTGAACTTTCCGCCGCTGAACTCCGCGCCAAACGTGCCTTCCTGCTTGGAACGCCTGTCCTGCACGTTCAAGTTGGTGATCGTCTTATAGACGGCCAGCACTGCGTTTCCCGTCTGCCGATCCATCGGATCAGCATTCAACCACACACCATCGATCTCGAATCGAACACCGACTCCTTGAGCCGTGAAGTCCAACATCAACCGCTCTCCACGGCGACTGAGGCAGTGTGCGAAAACACCGCCCGACATGGGGAAGCCCGGCGATTGCTTGGCTGCCAGCAAGTTGCCTTGGTCTTGCTGGTTGTCCGGCGCGCCCCTTGGCACGAAGGTTACAGGCGGAAACTGGGCGTGGAGAGGGACTGGTTCTTCTTCAGCTTGTTTGGCCATGGTCGTCTGCGTGCGTCTTCGTGTAGGGGGCGAGTCGTGCGTTCGAGAATAGTTAGAGAATACCCGGCCCCTTCACGTCGATGCCCTTCAGAGCCATCTTCAACGCGTCGGGATTCGGAGCGACAGAAAACGCCGTCGGCCGATCGATCAATTCGGTATCGATCAGGATCTTCAACGCCATGGTGAAGTCCTGCATCCCCTCCTCCGCACCAATGCGGATGGCATCGGGAAGCTTGGCGTCTTCCCCTTCGAGGATGAGTTTCTGGACGGTCGAATTGAAGAGCATGATTTCGTTCAGCGGGACTCGGGACACACCCGGCTTGATGGATCTTAGCAGCTTCTGCGCGACGATCGCCTTCATGTTGCTAGCCAACGCGCTACGCAAAGCTCCATGCATATCTTCCGGGAACAAGTCCAGAATACGCCCAATCGTGCTGGACGCTGTCCCCGCGTGGATCGTTCCATACACAAAGTGACCCGTTTCCGCGGCGTGAATCGCGGTCATGAAGGTCTCTTCATCACGCATTTCGCCTACGAGCATGATGTCCGGATCCTGACGCACGGCGTGTTTCATGGCAATCTCGAAGTCTTTCACATCAATGCCAACTTCACGCTGGTTGATCAGACATTTGTCTTCGGTGTAAACAAACTCGATCGGATCTTCCAGCGTGAGAATGTGCTTCGCGTAAATCTGATTTGTGTAGTTCAGCATCGAGGCGATCGTCGTCGATTTCCCCGAGCCCGTGACGCCAGCCAGCAAGATCATTCCCATGTCGAAGTGACAAAGGGTTTCCATGACCTCTGGTAAGTAGAGTCCGGCGAATGGCGGAATGAAGTTGCTGACGCGACGAGCAACGAGGCCAATCTGCCCCATCTGCTGCAACATGTTAACGCGGAATCGCCAAGTCACGCCGTCCACATCAACCGTATAAGAAAAGTCGGCACCACCTTCGTCATCGAAGATCCGCCGATTCCGCTCGTCCATCATGGGGATCAACAGCGAGCACATTTCCTCCGCATCGATGGGACCACGATTGAGTGGCTTCAGGATGCCACCCTCGCGGATCAGCGGCGCCTTACCAACCTTCAAGTGGAGGTCGCTACCTTCCAGTTTGACCAGTGCGCGGAACAGCTTGTCCACGGCCAAGCTTTCCTTTTTCCGGTTGAAACGCTGGGCAAACTTCGCTGCTTCGTCCGCTGCATGAACTGCGTCGTCTATTTCTTCGACTTCAGGTTTTTCTGCTACCGTTGCCATTTTTCCACCTCGTCATAAACCACTGTGTGGCGATCACTTTACAGGTTAGAGACGAACGGCGACGCCTTCGCCGGCCATCACCTCTTTTGTTTCTCGAATCGTGTACTCTGCGAAATGGAAGATACTGGCCGCAAGTGCCGCATCCGCCTTACCAATCGTGATGGCATCCGCCAGATGCTGCGGGCTGCCAGCCCCGCCGCTGGCAATGACGGGAATCGAAACAGCCGCACTAACCGCAGCCGTAATCTCTAAATCGTACCCGTCCTTCGTGCCATCGCAATCCATGCTGGTGAGCACGATCTCGCCCGCTCCGAGCTCCTCGACGCGCCGAGCCCAAGCCACCGCTTCGAGCCCGGTTGGTTTCCGCCCGCCGTTGATGTGGACTTCCCAAACCTCGTGGCCGTTATAGTCAACTCGTTTCGGATCGATGTTGACGACAATACACTGGCTGCCGAACCTCTGAGCCGCTTCTCTGACGAAGTTGGGATTCTTGCACGCTGCTGAGTTAATCGAGACCTTATCGCTGCCGGCGCTTAGCAACGCGCGAATGTCTTCGATGGCGCGGATGCCGCCGCCTACGGTAAGTGGCATAAAGACCTGCTCGGCAGTCCGGCGCACCACATCGATCATGATGTCGCGTTTTTCGTGGCTGGCGGTAATATCAAGGAAAACGAGTTCATCGGCACCTTCCGCTTCATACCGCGAGGCGACTTGAACAGGATCTCCGGCATCGCGCAGGTTGACAAAGTTCGTGCCCTTGACGACACGACCTTTATTAACATCCAAGCAGGGGATAACTCGCTTCGCCAGCATAGCTGTTCCGGCCGGACACGTTCGAAACGCGGAACTCCGTTCACTGCTTCTCTTTAGGAATCAATCCCTTACTCTAAGCAGCGTATGGGTCGCGGTCAACTCTAACCCGCAGCAGCAACAGGGCTTTTGTGGAGCCAGGCCCAGTTCTGGCTTTTTTCGCTCGGGGCACAGCGCCAACGTGGCGGGTGACGGCAACACCATGATCGTTTTCGCCGGCGCGGATCTGAATGCCCAGTTCACCAACACGACGCTGGCGTACAACGCGACGTCCGATTTCTGGAGTGATGTGTCGGCGACGAACTCACCGGATCCGCGGACGAAGCACGGCGCCGCTTCCGATGGTGAGACGATTTACATCTTCGGCCATAAGGACGCGTCAGGCGAGGCATGGAAAGAAACTTGGGAGTACGGCATCAACGCCAACTTCTGGGCGGAACGCGAAGACTCATCACGTCAATTCTTAGATGGCGAAGCGCAGTTCATCGACCCTGAACTAAGAACCAGCAAGCAAGCAGGTGACCCAGACGCACCCGTAGCCGAAGTCGACGTAGCGGCAGGGCTACGTTCGGCGGCGCCCTTGTCGAGGCTTGTGGCGAGAAGCTGGGGCGATTGGGAGTTCAGGTGACTCGCAAAGCTGGCTGCGAGTCAGAAACCGGCTACATTGACTGACCGCAGTGATCGTCCTTGGGACAACGCGGAGCGTCGCCCCTCGCATGCGGACCGGCGGCGTTCTATTTCCCGAGAAATGATGGGGAAACAATTCCTGGCCGCTCTGCCGCACGGCCCCAAACACCGCAAAGTGTCGATGCTCTTCCAGGACCTGATTGCCCTCGCCGCGTGATCCCCTAAAGTGCAGTGTAGAACGAATGACGGTTCTTCGCGAAACGGAGAAAGTGTTGATACCCGAGCGTGGAGTCATGTTGGGGAATTTCGGAGTTGCAGCCGTCAACGGGCAGGAATCGTGGGTGACCGATTCAGAGTTTATTACCAATGGTAAATCGCATCAGCGCGGTGCCGACGGTAGCACATTTATCGCCCGGCTCAAGTGGAGTCAGCCGAACCGTCGTGATAAGTAGTCTAGTGAAGATCGGATCGTTGTCTGTCAACGGTCCTGGCGTTTCCAACAAAGGACTTTAACCAATTTGTCACATCGAAATCGCTCTCGCCGGTCCGGAAGATGTTACCAAGTGAGTCGGTACTCACTGGAAAGGCTGCGACGTCTGGAGAATTGCCGCGGGTGATTAGCTTCCCCGGCCACGATCGAACACGACGAGAAGATATGCCCGCTCAGCATGGAAACGTGGACGGGATTGCCGACCCGAGGGAAACGCTCGGAACTGCACAGTGGTCAGTGACGGGTGCCGCAGGTCGTGAATCCTCTCAGCGCCGCGAGAATCTCGTGGTGGGCACAAGTCGCCGATCACCAGAACACCTTCACTCCCAGTCGGTCCGCGATCTCGGCGAGTAAGGTGAGGTGGTCACGATGGAGTGGAATACCGTTCTCTCGCCACTGCTGTTCCCTTTCCCATTCCAACTCGCCCGGCAGGCAGACGCGTTCGAATCCGTCCCGTGGCGGTGTGCGGTGGCAGGCGGCAATCATCTCATCGACTTCACCCAGGAATTGCTCCCGCGAAACAAAACGCTCGATCGAAATCGCCGTGAACGTGTGCTCGGAATCGGTGGCCGCATTGTAGCGTTCGCGACGGCTGGGAACTTGTCCACCGCTGAGTGCTCCGGCCAGCAACCCCGCCGCCACTGCCAAGCCATAGCCGCGCGTACCGCCCGCGGGAAACATGATGAACGCCTCAGCCGGATCGTCGGTGGGGTTGCCTTCTTTGTCCAGGCACCAGTCAGGCGGGAGTTTTTGGCCGTAGATTCTCATCGTCTCGACACGCTGCCAAGCCGCGACGCCTGCCGCCGTGTCGATGACGATTGGAAAGCCTTCGCGCGTGGGAAACGCCCATGCCAGCGGGTGGTTCGCCAGCGCGGAATCGCGTCCGCCGAAAGGCGCAACGCTTGGGCCGCCGGTGTTGGTCGTCGTGAAGCCGATCATGCCGTGGGCGAGTGCTTGCATGGCGTATATGGACGCCGCACCCAAGTGGTGGCTGCGGCGGACGTTCACCATACCGACACCCACTTGCCTCGCTTTCTCGATCGCTCGCTGCATCCCGTCACGCGCCGCAAGATGCCCGATCCCACGATCCGCATCGACCACCGCCATCGCCGGTGTCTCGCGCTCGACTTTCGGTTGTGGATGTGCCTTCATGTGCCCGTCGAGGATGTGCTTCAAGTAATTCGGGGCCAGGCGAGTGCCATGGCTGAAGATGCCGCGGAGGTCCGTGCCGACCAGCACTTCGGCGGTTGAATCCGCGTCGGATGACGGCATGCCGGTCTTCTGAAAGAGGTCGCTTACGAACGTGCGCAGTTCAGCGGGCTGGATCGGGGTTTCGTCGGGATGCATGGGCAGGCTTTCAGAAAGCTCAACGGAAAATCGATACGTCGGCACATTCTACTTGTCTGAAACAGTTCCTCAACTGTCTGTTGTTGGTCGCCCCCTGCAGCCTCAACACTTCCACGGCATATTTACCGAGGGCGGATTGAAACCGCCCGTTCTGGGCGAAACCGCGCGGTATCTGTGGTGTCTACGACTGTGGGGACGCGAGTACCGGCGTAGAATGATCTAGCTATGGACTTCCAGGCTCCGGCACTTTGGGAATATGGTCTGTATCCTGGCAGTCGTGACGTTGAACGTGTATCCGGCGGATTGTCATAGTGCGGACGGCAACGATGGACCGACGTGAGTTTCTGGTTGCTTCAAGTCTCGGTATCTCGGGAATGGCTGCGGGGAATTGCGCCGAAACTGCGGATTCGATTGGCCGAGATCCATCACATGGAAAAGCTCGATCGACGATCTTCATCTATTTGACCGGAGGACCGTCGCACATCGACCTCTGGGATATGAAGCCGGCGGCCCCCGCTGAGGTGCGAGGTTCGTTTCAACCCGTGGCGACCGCGGCTCCTGGGATTCAGGTGTGCGAGCATCTGCCGCACGTGGCGCAGCAGGCCCATCATCTGGCCTTTGTCCGGTCGCTGGGACAGCATGGGCGCGGGCCGAACGATCATCATGCGGGCCGTTACTACACGATGACCGGTCATCCGCCGGGCCCGACGTTTCCCAACACGCGCAGGCCTTTGCCGGAAGACTGGCCGTTTATCGGTTCAGTAGTGACGTCCAAGCGTCCCGCACATCCGACGTTGCCCTCGCTTCTTTGGTTGCCGACGAAGTCTGGGCCAGACAACGTGTCGAATCCGGGAGCATTTGGTGGTCGACTTGGCGTTCAACACGATCCCGTTTATGTCCTGGGGCAACATTCTAAACCGCTGGAGTTCCGTGCTCCGTTCCTCACGCTGGAAGGTGACGTGACGGTTGAACGCCTGAAAAACCGGTACGGGCTCTTGAAGACGCTGGGCTCGGCCGAGCAGGCATTCGAGCAAAGCGTTTCAGTGCAGAATTACAGCCAATTGCAGCAAAAGGCGTTTTCGCTGCTCTCATCGCAGGGAGCTAAGAATGCCTTCGATGTCTCGCAGGAACCTGCTTCTCTGCGAGAGAAGTATGGCGAAACGGTGAACGGCATGGGCATGTTGATGACGCGTCGTCTGGTCGAGGCGGGCGTGCCATTTGTCACGATGCACTGGCTGCACAATTACGACGAGGACAAGAAACGCGGTTGTCTTGGCGGCGCCTGGGATACGCACTGGAAGAGCTTTTCGTGCCTTAAGGACCATCTCCTGCCTCAGTTCGATCGACCATTTGCAACACTTCTGCAGGATCTGGACGAACGGGGGCTACTGGATCAGACGCTGGTTGTGGTCACTAGCGAAATGGGTCGCACGCCGAAGATTGGTGATCACCGTTCCGGAGGCGCGGGTTCCGCCGAACCTGGCCGCGACCACTGGACTCACTGTCAAACCGCTCTACTGGCTGGCGGAGGCATTCGCGGCGGTCAGGTATATGGCTCCAGCGACAAGATTGCAGCCTATCCTGCTGACAAGCCGGTCGGCCCCGAGCATCTGGCCCATACGATTTACCACGCAATGGGGCTGGACGACATGATTGCGTACGACAATCAGAACCGACCGTTTCATATGCTCGAAGAAGGCGAGCCGCTGACGTCGTTGTTTGGCACTTGACCGGGCGGGATATCCGCTCGGCGCTGACAGGTTGTGGGGACCGCGCCCTCTGTCTTCAGAACTGCGCAACTTCCGGTCGGTTAGACGTCTGTTAACCGAAGCGCGCTACGAGAACCGCAGCCGGGCCTTCCGTTCCGTAGACAACTTACAATCGCATACTTAGTATTGAATCCGTTGCTTCGCACGAATCTCGGCTGGATAGCGGTGTCACTCAGCAGCTTCGACATGGGTGTCGCAGAACGGCGGAAGGTGAACGGAATTGCAGCACAGCTGGTAAACTATTCTGCCAACGAGTGTGCGTGCTGGCGACGACCGACCGGCAAGTAGCGAAAGAGCAGTGAGATGCCTGCCCCGGACACTGACAACATTGTCGTTCTATTCAAAGGCGGACGGTTGCCGTCCTGGCATCAGTTGATGCGGCTTGAAGCCTTTCAGCTCATGACGCCGAAGAACGACTGGCACCGGGCTTGGGTCATTGAGCTACCGACGCTGGAAGCTGCGGAAGCCTGGGTGGAAGGCGAGGAATCCCTGCCCCACGGCATGCATGCTAAGAGAATCATTTACTTTGCCCGTAAGTGGTCTCCGGCGTATTTCGCGAGCTGGATCAAGAGAGACTGACTAGCACCAAACGGAGTTTGACCAAGGGTGCGTTCACATTGAAGTTTTACGCTTTCTACGCTTTCAAAGTTTATACGAATTCACCCGATTCCATTTGGTGCTAGTTTCACGATTGTTGCTTGGTGAACTCTTGCGCCCGCGCAGTTGCAGAACTCGTCCGACGCCGATGTTCATTGGCTGTTGTACCTGATCCGCCGTACTGTTAACCAGGTTCCAGGCGTTCGAGTTGGTCGAACGGATTAACGCGATTTGAGACGCGCGTTAACCAAAACAAAATGAAGGCTGACGTACTCGGGAATGTCTTTGCGACCGGACCAGGCGGCGTGCTAGTTCTCTCGCCGCAAGGCAAGCTGCTTGGCCGTATCGTCACCGGTGAGCGGATTGCCAATGTCGGCTGGGGCAACGACGGCAGCATTCTCTACCTGACATCCGACATGTATCTTTGCAGGGTCCAGACCTAGACCAAAGGCGTTGGATTTGAATGACGGACGGGCCGACTCGTTACCGGTGACGGTAATAACCGTGGCCGCCACGATGGTAGTCGTAGTGGCCGCCACGATGGTAGTCGTAGTGGCCGCCACGATGGTAGTCGTAGTGTCCGCTCCGATGTAGATCGTAGTGACCAGGGGCGTAGTCGATATGGTTTCCGTGGCGGTAATAGTGGCCAGGATGAAAGTCGTAGTGGGTTGTGTTGTGGTAGTCGTAGTGGCCCCCGTATCGACGTCCACCATAGTGCCTGCCGACATGGGAGCTATAACCACGGTAATAGCCATGACCTACATCAATATGAACGCCGCCTCTGGCAAAGTGGAGACGAAATGGGCTGGCTGCTTCAGTGCGAGCGCTTCCCATACCGGCCAGTCCGAAGCCTATCACGACGGCGAATGCGAGTGCGATTTTCTTCATTGCCTTGCTTCCTTGTTTTTCGATTAACAGCGGGAGGGTTTGCAATCCGTTTTGGGCCCAACGGTTCGACACTCTGTCCAAGTCGCAAAAAGCGTGCCATGACTGCAACAGTGTCCATTCTGTCTGAACTTTCTAGGGCTCTCCGGGAGCTGTTGGGAGAACCGCCTTGCGCACCGTCGCGGCGCCGAGGCACAGTGTCGTCCGATTGACTCCAGTCAGGAGGAGCTATTCTCAGATCGTTTTGTGGTAAGAAACGGATCGCTTTCACTGAACATTAGCCTTATGCAAGAACACTTTGTCGTCGGTACCGACTAGCCCTGCTTCGATCAATTCATCTGCTGGTTCGTCCTCGGCGAGTCGGATCTCTGTCCCTGTTGCTGATTTGTCACAGGGCTCAACAGCGAAACTCTCAGCCGGGCAGATGAAGCAAATCACAACAGCTAACCCAATGGCACGTCGCGGTTGGCTCGCCGACGATTTGGATCCGACGTGTCGCAACATACCACCCTCTTGAGGCACCCGCCTGGTGGTCGGCCGTGGCCCTCTTGTCCCGAGAACTCCCCGGCTTTTTGACCATCGCCAAAGCGCCTCATTTGGCCGTCGGCTGACACACCCTGATGACGGAGAGCCCAGCGGAGTTCCGAGGTAAAAAGTTTGGTGTATACCAGCATCACGCTGGGTAGTGCAGAATGGTGTAGAGAGTGATGGCGCCAGAACACAACCTCTCAGATTTCCACCAGGATCGGCTTCATGTTTCCACGAACGCTTTCGTCTTTATGTCGCACAGCGGTTTTGCTCATCGCGCTGCCGACAGCACTGTTCGCTCAGAAGCCACCGTACGACGTCTTTCCGGATGCGGACCCGCCTCATTACCGCGTGCGTTACGAGGCTTCGGCGCAGCCCGGTGAGTTGATCTTTCCGGTCAACTACACCATTTGGATTCCAAAGAACGTGAGAACGCTGCGCGGCGTGGTCGTGCACCAGCACGGTTGCGGCGAGGGATCGTGCAGGTCCGGCCTGACGGGAGCTTACGATCTGCACTGGCAGGCGCTCGCGAAGAAGCACGACTGTGCGCTGCTGGCTCCGTCGTACGAGCAACCGGAAGGGGCGACTGCCAGATGTGGTGCGATCCGCGAAACGGTTCCGCCGCCGCGTTTCAAAAGTGCCTGGTTGATCTCGGTGAGAAGTCCGGCCACGCCGAGCTGGCCACAGTGCCGTGGGCGTTGTGGGGACACAGTGGCGGCGGGCATTGGGCGGGCGGAATGGTGCTACTGCATCCGGAACGTGTCGCCGCTACTTGGCTCCGCTCGGGCGTCCCGCTGTTGACACCGAACCCGAACCGTCCCACGATCAAGGTTCACACGTTGCCCGACGCCGCGCTCAAGGTGCCGGTGATGTGTAACCCGGGCACGCAAGAAGGCGTGACGGTCAAAGACGGCCGGTTCGCTCAGGTGTGGCCTGCGAATGAAGTCTTCTTCAACGAGGTCCGTGGCAAAGGCGGCCTCATCGGCGTGGCCGTCGATCCGTTGTCCGCGCACGAGTGTGGCAACCAACGCTACTTCGCCATCCCGTGGCTCCATGCCTGCCTGAGTATTCGTCTTCCCAAAGTTAGCGGCATTCCGCTCAAGCCCATGCCGACCAACGGTGCGTGGCTGGCCGCTCCAACCGGCTTCGAGTCCATCCCCGCCGCGAAATTTGACGGTGATCCACTGAAGGCTGCGTGGCTGCCGAACGAGGCCGTCGCGCGAGGCTGGATGCAGTACGTCAAAGACAGCGCCTTGATCGATACCACACCGCCACCCGCGCCGACGACCGTGCGCGTAAAAGGCAACGAACTGAGCTGGGAGGCCGAAGCCGATCTCGAAAGCGGACTGGCCCGTTTCATCATCGAACGAGACGGCGAGTTTCTGGCCAACGTACCGGAGCAGGGCAAAAACCGCTTCGGCCGCCCCATCTTCCAGAACCTGCAATACAGCGACACGCCCACCCAACCGCTCGTGCCCATGCACTTCACTGACACAAAGACCGAGCCTGGCGGGAAGCACACCTACCGCGTGATCGCCGTGAACACAGTCGGCCTGAAGTCAAAGCCAACCGCGGACTCCTTTGCTGCCGGTGGTAATCGCTGATGCTTTCACGGCGAGAGGCGAGACGCCTGGCCTTCGATCATACGATACAGGCGAGACAAGGTCATGTAACTTTGCAACATCGATTGTGCGGCGGGAAATCTGTTCGGCTAATCAACCCGATCCCAACAAACGTATGGCAAAACTGATACGAGTCGCAAAAAGACCCACATCGAGACAAATCTGACAGCGTCCGAAATCGGTCCGAGAAACAGTAGTGCGTAGAGTTTGGAACGGTCGAGCAGCCGTCCACTGCGTGTAGGTCGCTTGGGCGCTCGATCTATCGAACGATTGTCTTCTCTTGATCACAGGCGCGGACAGGCAGTGGCAGGCCCCCGCCAGTGAGCTGAGCGCGGATGACGTCACCGCTCGCACTGCTTTCCACTAGCGTGGGCGATGTGAAGCGCGTAGTCGCCATCGCTTCCGTCGTTGCGACCAGCCACGCCGCGGAGTCGCTGACGTTGAAGCTCACGCTCTTTACTCCAAGGCGTGTGATCCAGCGCGGCCGCGGCGGACGCCCAAGAAATAATCGTTGTTCATCAAGTTGTCTTCACGCCGGGGACGCCTGCGTCGAGGAGCATCTGTCGAATGGCCTCGACCAACTTCGCCGGCAGCGGCCTTCCGGGGGGCCGTGGGGGGCCACCACGCTCGCCAACGAGTTCGAGAATCGCTTTGTCGAAATGGCCTTCACTCCCGCTATACTCGTAGGCTTGGAAGAAAAGACGATAGTAGGGATTTCGAAATCGCAGCAGCATGCCGAGTGCCTCCGCATAGCAGCCCTCCTCCAGAGTTGCCCATAGCCGCAGGCCATATTCGGGCCATGCCTGCGGTGGATGACTGACGAAACCGACCGCGCCCATCATGTGGGAAAGGATCTCGCAGAGTTGGTTGTCGATGATGGCGATCTTGTCGGAAAAGCTCTTGAGCACTCCTTCGTATACGAAGGCGTCCGGCGAACTCCATTTCAAAGCGCCGACGTTGGCGATGTCGAGCAGTTTCGCGATCCGATCGTAGCCCAGGTCCGCATGCGCGCCTGTCCACCAGGTGTTATAGACGACCATGGGAATCGCCGCCTCGTCGGAGATCGCTTGGAACAAGGCGAAGATGTCTTCACTGCTCGGCGGATAGTAGTAGGGCGGCCCGACCTGGATTCCGTCCGCGCCGATGCTCTCGGCAAAACGGGCCAGTTCCAGAACTCGCATGGTGCTGGTGTCCTGGGCCCCGACAATGACCGCGATGCGTCCGGCAGCCTCCTCAACAACAACTTCCGCAACTCGCTTGCGTTCTTCGGTCCGCAGCGTGGCAAACTCGCCAGCGGCACCGCCGACCAACAGCACCCCGTTGCCGGTGCGGTAGCCGGCGTCCATGAGGCGGCGCACCAGGCACCGCAGCGTCTCTAGATCCAGACTGAAGTCGTCGTGAAACGGCGTTGGTAGCGCGATAAAGTTCCCGGCCATCTTCGTGCGAAATTGCTGTCGATCCATACAATTAATCCTGCGGTTCTTTTGTTGGGTGGGACATCATTTACACGCTTGACGCCGCGCCACTCCGCTAGCCCGATTATCCATCGGTTCGGCATCAATGCCAAGGTTCTCGGAGACGTCAAGAGAAAGCCGTGGTGCAGAGGAACTTGCTTGACGTAGCCGGTGTAGCCGAAGTGGCAACACTTCGGGCAGCACTATAGACCCCGAACTCTTGCGAGTCCGGCTACAATTTGCTCAACCCGAGAATCAAGCTGTGACAAAGGAGATATAGGATGAAACGACGCGAATGGCTTAAAACGACGCTTGGCGCATTGGGCGGCGCGGCTCTTGCTTCGGATCTTGCGGCGGCGTCCGGTGGCGTGCCGATTGTCAACGGGGCCGAACATGCGTGGGTCATCAACAACCGACGCTTCCCGATCAACGCCGAACTCTCGAACTGTCCCAACAGCAAGCCCGTCCGCAACTATTCGATGGAGCACCTGCTGGCGGAGATGAAGGTGCACGGGATCGACAAGGTTGTCATCAGCCATGTTTGCTACTACGGCACAGACCATTCGTATACGAGTCACTGTATCAAATCGCACCCCGATCGGTTCGCTGGTGTAGGACTGCTGGTCGGGCACCGCCTCTTCCGCGCGGATGACCCGGAAAACCCGGCTCGCCTGGAACGGCTCATGAAACGCGATGGACTGGCAGGTTTGCGATTAAGTCCCATCTACGACAAGGACCGAGTTTGGATGAACGATCCCGTGTCCTATCCGTTGTGGAAGAAGGCCGAGCAGTTGGGCGCCGTGTTCAACATTTTTCTCGCGCCACATCAGCTTCGCGAAGTCACTGACATGGCCGAGCGCTTTCCCGGCGTGAAGGTAGTCATTGACCACTTTGCCATGATCGATATTACTCGCCCCGACAGTGAAGGCATCGACCAGATCCTCGCGCTCGAGCGACTACCAAACGTCTACATCCGTACGTCGCTGCACAACTCGTCGAAGGAGCAGATCCCTTATCGTGACATGTGGCCCTATCTCAGGCGAGTCTATGACCGGTTCGGACCCCAGCGCATGATCTACGCCAACTTCTACGAGCTGTTGATCATGAAAGAGCTAATCCCGTTCTTCACGGCTGAGGACAAGGAATGGATCTTGGGCAAGACCGCATTGCCGTTGTATTTCAAGTAGAATGTTGACTCTCGCTTCCCAACCGGCCCGATCGCACCAAACAGGACGCAAGTAATCATGACCCAATCACACACATCACGACGCGGATTCCTGAAGGCGACTGGCGGCATGGCTCTGGCCGGTTCCGCCCCTGCGATTCTGGGAGCGGAGGACAAGAGCGGTTCGAAGCCACCGGTGATTGGTCCGGAAGGCCATCGCTACGAGGTGCATCACGATTGCATGCAGATCCCCAAGCACATTCGCTGGCAGGATACGCACGGAGTCGCCATCGACGCCGCGGGGCTGATCTATGTGAAACACCGCACGATGACAGCCGACCCGCAAGACGCCGTGGTCGTGTTCGATCGCCGCGGCAAGTTCGTCCGATCGTTCGGCAAGGAATTTCACGGAGGCGGACACGGGATCGATATTCGACGCGACGGCGGCGAGGAGTTCCTCTATCTCTGCGACAACAAAGGTCATATCGCCAAGAGCACGTTGAAGGGCGAGATTGTCTGGAAGCAGGCGGCGCCGAAGATCGCCCCTTACAAAAACGCCAGACCGTTCGAGCTGAAAACGCGGGGCAAGTACGGCAAGGGACACCTGTTTAGCCCAACCAACATTGCCTTCGCGCCCGACGGCGGCTTTTGGGTCGGCGACGGATATGGCTCGCACTACATTATCAAGTACGACAAAGACGCAAAGGTCGTTGGCTATTTCGGAGGAGCTGGCGACGGGCCAGGCCAACTGCGCACCCCGCACGGGCTGTGGTGGGACGATCGGAAGGGACGCGAGCCGGCGTTGGTTGTTGCCGATCGGGCCAACGCGCGGCTGCAATACTTTTCCGCCGACGGCAAGCATCTCAGCTTCTTCGACGACATGCTGTTCCCCGCCGACATCGACCTCCGCGGCGACGTCATGCTCGTGCCCGATTTGCATGCACGGATCACGTTGTTGGACGTCAACAACAAAGTGATCGCCCACCTGGGGCACGACCCGGCTTGGCTCAAGCAAGTGTTAGCCGACAACTTCGCCATGCGCCGGCATCCGCAGCGCTGGCCGGCCGGCAAGTTCGTCCACCCTCACGACGCCTGTTTCGACCACGACGGCAATATCTACGTGGCCGAATGGGTGGCGATCGGCCGGGTGAGCTTTCTGAAACATGTCGGGTGACGTGGCTTGACCCATCTGCCATCTGAAAACATTGCTGTGTAACGAGAAATAGGTCATCATGGTGGCACTCGTCGTGCGATTTCCTACGACGATTCCCCATCGGACTTCCCGCCTTGTATAGCCTTGCGAGCCTGCCTAACACGTGAGACATGCTGATGTATGCTGCTCGATTAACGAGCATCGCCGCCCAAGTGATGACGGTCGTGTTTTCACTCTTGGCTCCACTGGCCGTTCTGGCGGAACAACCGCTCTTGGAGCGCGATGTGCTCCCGATTCTCACGAAGAACTGCATGGGCTGTCATGGCGGAATACGCCAACAGGGTGGGCTCGATCTTCGTACGCTGCCAGCAATGCTCGCAGGCGGTGACTCTGGGCCAGCGATCGAACCAAGCCACGCAGACAAGAGCGAGCTTTGGAAACGAATCGCCAGCGACGAAATGCCCGAGGGAGACGACCGAGAAAAGCTGACCGCCGAACACAAGGCGATCATCAAAGCCTGGATCGACGCCGGACTGCCGACCGCCAGCGAGCGACAGCAAAACGTCGATCCGCTGTTGCCCGCCGACAAGCAACACCAACCGCAGGAAGTGGCGGATGCGATTGATCAGCATATCGACCGTTTCCTGGCGGCAGCCGAGTTGAAGCCGGTGCCGCACAGCGACGATGTCGAATTCTTGCGTCGCATCTATCTTGATTTGACCGGACGAGTTCCGACGGCGGGGCAAGCCGCGGAGTTTCTCCACAACAACGACACGGACAAACGCGCGAAGTTGATCGATTCGCTGCTGGCCACGCCGGCGTTCGGCAACCAGTTCGGGCGCACTTGGTGCGATTGGGTCTGCCCACCGGAATTGCCGTCCACTGGGAACGCGGGCGACCAACCACATCAACAGGCCAGGGACTTTGGCAAATGGCTGGGGGCGAAGTTCGCTGCAGACGAACCGTGGGACAAGATCACCCGCGACATTCTCACCGTGCAAGGCGAAATCAAAGACAACCCGCAAGTGATTTTCTTTGCGCTCGTCGGCCAAGACGCCAAGACGACGGCGGATGGCTCGGCGCGAGCCGCCGCTTCGCTGTTCATGGGCGTGCAATTGCAATGTGCACGTTGTCACGATGATCCTTACCGCGATTGGTCGCAACAGGAGCATTGGGCGCTCTCCGCCTTCTTCGGCCGTTCGGAAGGTGACTTCAAGAAGATCGAAGTCGGCAAAGGACCGAGTGCGAAACCCGGCGAGATTGCTATCCCGGGTTCGGCGTTCAAAAACGTCGGTGTCACGGTGCCGGCCGCTTTCCTGCGCGGCGAGAAGTTTGAAACGAAGGACAGCGACGACCTGCGCGGGCCGTTCGTCGATTGGCTGACCGCCAAAGACAATCCTTACTTCGCTCGCTCGTTTGCAAATCGGTTGTGGTTCTATCTGTTCTCGCGTGGCATCGTGAACCCGATCGACGACTTGCGCGAATTAAATCCGCCGTCGCATCCGGGGCTGATCAAGTTGTTGGCGGGCGAGTTCGCCGCTTCCGGATATGACGTCAAACATCTGTTCCGTTGCGTGTGCAACTCGCGGGCGTACCAGCGAACGAGTTGGATCGAGCCAGGGACGGACGAGCAACTGCGAGGCGCTGTGACGACGGCGTTCGGCCGCATGCCGCTGCGAGTGATGACGGCCGACATGCTGTACGATTCGTTGAGGCTCGCGTACGGCGACCCGAATCTCGACTTGCGGACCACTGTGAAGCATGCCACTGTCGGGATGTCCGCGGCGGTGGCTGATCCGTACCTGGAGTTCCAGCGCCGGTTCGGCACGAACGAAGAAGACGCGACCGACTTCACGCACGGCGTCGCCCAAATGCTGACGATGATCAATCATCCGCGTTTGCTGGCCGGCAGCAATGCGCTCGACGCCGGGTACTTCCCCGACTTCCTTCGCTTCCCGCCGGTCGATCCCCGCCGCAACGAGGATCTCTTCCCGGCGGTCAAGGCCCGCTTTGTGCGGTTCACTGTCGAGCAAGCCGATGGCCAGCCCTGCCTGGACGAACTGGAGGTCTACGCGCCAGGAAGCGACACAAACCTGGCTCTCGCATCGTCCGGGGCGGAGGCGAGCGCTTCATCATTGCTTCCCAATTACGACATCTATCAGATCCCGCATCTAAACGACGGTAAACACGGCAACGCGCACAGTTGGATCAGCAACGAAGTTGGCGGTGGCTGGGCGCAGATCAAACTTGCAGCCAGTGCGGAAGTGAATCGGGTCGTCTGGGGCCGCGACCGCGAAGGCAAGTACAAAGACCGGCTGGCACAGCAGTACCGCATCGAGGTCTCGCTCGACGGCAAAGTCTGGACGCGGGGCAGCGATTCCTCACGGCGAAGCGTGGGTCAACCGGACAACAAACCGGACCCTTCGAAAATCGTGCTGACTCCGGCGAAGCACGCGCTGGCAATCGAGTGGTTGTATCTGAACACCTTGTCGCGTCGCCCCACCGAACTAGAGACGGCGGAGGCGATGAACTATGTCGAGCAGATGTCGGACAGTCGAGCGGCACTCAATGGAGTGCTGTGGATGTTGATCAATCGGAGTGAATACGTTTTGGTACGGTGAACTGCGGCAGAACGTCGAACTTCCAACGTCGAACTTCCAACGTTGAAGGATGCAGGTAGAAATGAGCTCACTCCCAACTTCCACGTTCGATGTTGGACGTTCGACGTTCGATGTTCGATGTTCAAGGACCCTCAAACGCCGCGATTTGCTCAGACTCTCCGCCGCCGGCATGTTGTCCGGCGTCAGTGTGCCGTGGTTCGAGTCGCTCGCCGGTGCGGCAGTCGATCGGCCGCGCGGCAAGGCTTGCATTTTGCTGTGGATGGACGGCGGACCCAGCCAACAGCACACGTTCGACCCCAAGTCTGGCGGCGAGTTCAGAACGACCTTGACGTCGGTGCCGGGCATTCGCATTGTCGATCAACTGCCGAGGCTTGCTCAGTGCATGCAGGACATGGCACTCGTGCGCTCGATGACGACTGAAATCAATGGCCACTACGACGCGAAGTATTTTTTGCACACGGGTTTCAAACGGACAACGGCGCTCGAGCACCCGGCCATGGGCTGTATCGCGTCTTCGCAGGCCGGTTCGCTCGATGGCGACATGCCGGGCTTTGTGACGATCGACGCCGGCTGGGAAATCAGGAACGACGGCGGTCGGCTGTATCGCAGCATTCCGGCGTACTTGGGACTGCAACACGCACCGCTGGCCGTGAACGATCCGAGTAAAGGGCTGGAAAACCTGGCACCTGCCGGTAGCGACCTCGACGCGCGGCTGCAGTTGCTATCCCAGAGCGAAAGCCGTTTCGCAGAGCGATACGCGTTTCCGGCTGTCGGGGCGAAGCAGGCTGCGTTCAACCGGGCCGTACGTTTGATGCAGTCGAAGCGTTCTCAGGCATTCGATCTCGAAAAGGAACCGGAGCACATCCGCACGGCGTATGGCGACCACAAGTTCGGTCGGTCGTGTCTGTTGGCTCGGCGGCTGGTGGAAGCGGGTGTCTCGTTTGTCGAAGTTGTCCAGCGCGGCTGGGACGATCACGAGGGTGCGGCCAAGCCAATCGTCGCGCGAGCACCCTGGATGGACGCGGGCATGGCAGCGCTGATCCGCGACCTCAAGGCCCGCGGCATGCTCGACGATACGTTGGTTGTGTGGATGGGCGAATTCGGCCGCTCACCCAGCCAGGGCAAAGATCATTTCTGTAAGGCTTGGAGCTCCGTCTTGGCCGGCGGTGGCATCAAGACCGGCCAAGTCGTCGGCAAAACGAACGAAGGCAAGAACCCCGGCTCGGAGATCATCGACCGCCCAGTCACCTCGCCCGACCTCATCGCCACCCTCTGCACGGCGCTGGGCATCGACATCCATCAAGAGTTCCTCGGCCCCGGATCGCGCCCGATGCCGCTGGTCGATAAGTCCGCCACACCGATCAGTGAGCTTGTCGGGTGAGTCCCAATAATTGGAGATTCGCTTAGCAACGCTCACGCACTGGACAGCGCCACTTGGGCGTCAATCTGTGCGAATACGAGCACAACGCGCAAGCGAGTGAGTCCGGTTTCGCTCGCCAATCGTTCGTGGACTCACTCGCTTGCGCGTCGTGCTTGTATCGCCGACGCGAGTTACCGCATTGTCAGAACAAGTCGTTGGTCGATAAGCGCCGTTACTGTTTGCTCGAACACGGCGGTTGTCTGTTCGACGTCGAGTTTGGTGTGTGCGGCCGAGACAACTCCGCCCGTGGAACTCATGATATCGACGCCGCGGTAGCGCAGTTGCCGTTGGTATTCAAGGATCAACTCGGCGGGCATGCCTTTCAGCCGGCTGGCGTCGGTCGTGTGCAGATCGTCTCGCGTGGATGCGTTGCGGACTCGATCCTCGTCCGTCTCGAAATAGACGTGCAGGGTTGAAGACGGGCCGTAAACGTAGCCGGCGATTCCTTGCCGCTCAAGGACCAGATTCCACGCGGCGTGGAGTTGTTGCGCGACGGCGTTGGCTTGCTCGATCGGCTCGCCAGTGGCGACTCTTCGCAGCAGCGCGATGCCCGCGGCTGCCGAAAGCGGCGATGCGTTGAAAGTTCCGAAATGGACGACTCGCTTGTGCCGGTCGTGGTGGCCGTCGCCTGTGATGTCGAACAACGACAGGATCTTGGCCTTTCCGACGACCGCGCCCCCCGGCATGCCACCGGCGATGATCTTGGCGAGGCTGCTGAGATCCGGGACCACGCCGTACAGTTGCTGCGCGCCGCCCGGACTGAATCGAAATCCGGTCACGACCTCGTCGAAAATCAGCGGCACTTTATGGCGAGTTGTGAGTTCTCGCAGTCCACGCAGAAACGCTGGATCGAGCGGGACTCGTCCCCATGACGCTCCCGACGGTTCCAGGATCGCGGCGGCGATGTCGTCTTCGCGCGAAAGCACGTCCTCGACCAGATCCAAGTCGCCGTCTGGGATCGCGACCATCTGATCGCGGACGTGCGGCGGCACACCCAACGAACCGTCGGCGTCGAAGGGCGGATGGAAACCGTGGACCACATCATCGTGCCAGCCGTGAAAGTGACCCTCGAAGCGAAGAACCTTGTTACGGCCAGTGAACGCTCGCGCCAAGCGAATTGCCAGCAACGTCGCCTCAGTCCCGGAGTTCACGAATCGCACACGCTCGGCGGAAGGAATCAGTTGTTGCACGAGTTCGGCCCACTCGATGTGCAGCGGATGGTCGTTTCCAAAGTGCGTGCCGCGACCGACGGTCTCAGTGATGGCTGCGACGATTTCGGGCGGAGCATGTCCCAGCAGCAACGCGCCGTTTCCACCGAGAAAGTCAATGTACTCGTTGCCATCCACGTCCCACTTGCGACCGCCGACTCCGCGCTCGATGTACAGCGGCATCGGCTCGAAGTGACGAAGATCGTGACCGACGCCGCCCCCTAGCACCGCGCGAGCACGTTTGAACCAATTTGTCGACAGCGGCCGCTTGGCCGCGTAGGCGTTGATGAGATCGTTATTCTTCGACATGCTTCTGACCTATTAACGGAGTTGCCAGGTTTCCCGTTGTCGTGTCGCCATCAAAACCCCGCGAGTACTTTTCGTGCAAGTCCCACGCCACCGCCGATAGCGCACAGTAGCAGAATCACGGCCGAAGCAAGGCCGCTCGCGGCGACCCACCAACTCGGACGATATCCGCGTGGTAACGTCATGTTGACATACAGGACGCAACTGAAAACGACGAACAGTCCGAGACTCACGGTCAAGAAAGCCGCGATTTGCGTCATCAAATCGAAAGTAATTCCGGACCAGGTCCAAAAGACCGAGAACGCGAAGCATCCTGAAACGATGATGCACTTGAGCCGTCGAATCGGGAACTGCTCGAAACGGGGCCAAATGGCGCTGAGGAAATCATGGGTGACTCGTGTGATCGCTTCCGGCACGCTCGCCAGCGTTCCCCACAGGGCCGCGACGATCATCACGTAGTAGACCGGCACCATTAATTCGTGGATTTCACGCCAGATGCCGGCCTGATTCGTGAGCAACTCCCACGAGTTGCCGCTCAACGTTTCCTGCCGCGGAAACAGAATCGCGGCGCCGGCCGCGAGGAACGCCGTCGATACGACCAGCAACACCAACGCTCCCATGCCGACATCCCATTTCAACGGCAGGAGCAACTTGCGAAGGCGACGTGCTTGGTCGGGATCATCCGGCAGGTAGTTGATCCGCGGTCCTTCGTCAGCCCGCTGTCGAATGTCGTCGATCTTGGGGTGTGAGTTGATCCCCCAACCGCTCATCCCGACCCAACTCGAATAGGCCAGATACCCACTTAAGCTGCCGCCGATATAGCCAAAGATGACCACCATATTCAATGAGTAATCCGTACGCGCCGCGGAAGGTCCCCACTCTGGAGCGGCCGGCAGATGACCGAAACGAATTGCCCCTACCAGCATGCTCCCAACGTCTGGCTTGACGAGCAGCGTGGCCGCGATCGTCCCCAACACCAACACACCGCAAATCAAGATCTGCTGGCGTTCGAGCATTCGGAACGAACTCAACAGGCTCACGGCCATCGCAGCGGCAAAGATCACGTTGGTCCAAAGATTCACCCACGTGTCGAAACTCAGGTCACCAGGAAGAGCGTCGTGAAACAGAAATGTGATCAAGTTCCCGCACGGTTTCGCAACGGCCGTCAGTCCCATACCGATCAGTCCGAGTTCCGCGACAAGGATCGCGAGAAGCAGCCAGCCGCGCGGACCAGGCAGCATCACCAGCCGGTGTCCAATGCGTTGGCCAGTCACGGCTGTGTACCGACCGGTCAAGTAGGTGACGAAAATCCCTTTCACAAGGACGCTCAAGATCAGCAGCCAAAACAGGCCGTACTCGGACCACGCTCCCAGCCCCGTGACCATGATCGTCTCGCCAACACCCAACCCCAGCGAAGCGACAACCGCCGCCGGCCCGAAGAACTTCATCATCCTCAGTAACTTACCCAGCGAGAACGGTTCGGTATAGATGCCGGTGAGCGGGGGGATTTCGATCGGCTCGTTTTGGGAAGTCACGTCAGGCATCAGTTAAAGTGTGGGTTGTGAGAATTCAAACCCGCCGAAGGCTGGCCCAATACAAGCACGACGCGCAAGCGAGTGAGTCCAGAATTCGCTTGCCAATCGGTCACGGACTCACTCGCTTGCGCGTCGTGCTTGTATTGCATTTTCAGCATCGTCCGCCGCAAGCGGGCACGGTTTGGCCCGTTACAAAGCTCGAGTCGTCGGACAAAAGGAACTTCACAACGCTGGCGATCTCTTCCGGTTCACCGATCCGTCCCATCGGCGTAATCGAAATCAAGTGCTCGACCATGTCGGGATTCGCTGACCGAGCGAGTTCCGTATTCGTTAGCCCTGGAGCGACACAGTTCACTCGGATGTTGTGCGGCGCGAACGCTTCGGCGCAATGCCGCGTGAATGAGATCAACGCGGATTTGGTGGTGGCGTAGCTGATCATGCGGCCCTTGATCTTGATTCCGGCCAATGACGAGATGTTGACGATGCGACCGTATTCCCGCGCGATCATCTCGTCCTTGACCGCCCACGTCGTCAAATACGGGCCATCGACGTTGACTTCAAACATCCGTTTCCAGGTCGCGAACGGCAGCTCATCGTGCGGCGTGCTGCTGGCAATTCCTGCGTTGTTAACGAGTAGATCGATCGGCCCCAGTCGCTCGCGCACCGCCTCCGTCATCCGCGCAACTTGTTCTTCGTCCGAGACGTCGGCTTGAACGATCATCGCATCAGCCGCCGAGTTTTCGATCGACGCCAACGTCTCGTGCGCGGCCTGTTCGTTGCGTTCATAGTTCACAGCCACGCGTGCGCCGTGCCCAGCCAGCATCTCGCAGATCGATCGTCCGATCCCGCGGGCACCGCCGGTGACCAATGCGGTTCGGTCCGAGAAGATGTCGTCTTTCATTGGTTTTCCTTAGTTGGACAGCGTCACTTTGCTCGGTTCACGAGCAATACAAGCACGAAGCGCAAGCGAGTGGGTTTCCACGTAAGCGACTCACTCGCTTGCGCTTCGTGCTCGTATTGTTAGCGAAACCTTTCCAGTCATTCACTCAAGCTCTCCAACTCCTCCAACAACTCCAAACAGTTCTCCACCACGGCCGGCCCCCACTCGCGAGTGAACGGCGTAGGTAATAGGTAATTCTGATACGACTCGTGCACTTCCATCCCGCCTTCATCGAAGGCTTCCGGGGTGGGCAGATAGCCCAGGCATCCGTTGCTGTATCCCAGGAAGAAGTTCTTTGCCAGCGGCGAACGTCGCTTTACTTCTAGCGCGAGTTCGGCAAACGGCTCGCCGTTGACGGCAACGATCCCAATGTCGTTGATGCGCAGCGCCCAGCACACAAGCTCGTGAGTGACCGGCTCGCCCACATCGATCGTACGCATTACCGATTCCGCCCAATAAACCAATCGCTGAGCAACGTGAACTGCTCCCACACTGTCACCGGCACGAGATTCGTCAAGCTGTTTTCGGTATCGGTCCAAGTTCGCTTCCGCCGCCTGACGATCAGGCGGCGAGGCCATCGGCAGCGTCAATCGGCGAGTTGCCACGCCGAAGTGTTCGAGACACGCTTCGGGCAGCGCTTCGTAATCCCGCAGCGAAATGGCCGCGACCGACTGCACGATTCGGCGCGGGCCGTGCTGATTGTGCGTGCGAATCTCGGCCCATGTCTTGACGACCTCGCCGCCGAGCATCGTGCCGATTCGACGCAGATCGTCGAACTGTTCCGTTCCGCCGGACCCGATGCCGCAGCGCGGGCTGACGTTGCCGGCGGCTCCCTGAAAGAACAGCGACAGCGCACCGGTCGCGCTTTCGACGATTTCGCGAGCCGGTCCGACATAATCGGGAGACAATTGAGACGTTCTTGGTCCCAGCACGATCGTGTGAGCCGCGGTGGTCATCACGTTGGCGATTGGTCTGCCTGAGAGATCGTCGATGCGAATCACGCCGACGTCATGATCGACCGGGCCGTCGGGGTTATCGCCAATCACAATTCCGCCATCGGGCAATCGTTCGCGCCGATTGATGCCGATCTGAGCGTGTCCCGTCCCCGCGCCGATCCGAGCCGGTTGCCGCCGGCTGTCTGCCATCGTCGCGACGCCCACAAGCGAGTCTTCCAGCGTCGCCAGATAGCGCCGTTGCAACTCGTCCTGCCGAGGTGTGTCGGCCTGCCAGCCGGGGAGCATCGGGCCCAGGTGAGTGTGGCTCGCGTTGATCAGCACGTGCTCCGCGGGGATGCCGATGGCTTCGCCGATTCGCTCGCGAATCCGATCGACATGCGGACTCTGGATGAACAGGATGTCGCACGCAATCATCGCGACCTTGGTCGCCTCATCAGAAAGCACCAGCGCCGTCGCCGTCAGCTCGCGTTCGACCGATTCCGAGACGCATTCCTGAACGGTGTAGCCCATCATGCGAATTCCCACCGGCGGTGTGATCACAACCCGCCCAACGCCAGCTTGTAGGATGCGTTTGGGATTCATCGTGCGTTACTCTGGCAAAGTTCCAATCGTTCTCATCTCTTACACGGCAACATGATTCGCGACATGCGGGTCCGATCGTGATAGACGTGTTCCGTTGCCACGGTAGAGCGCTTTCCGAACGGTCCCGCAGCCGTATTCGGATTGCGGTCGAACAGCGGAAAATACGCGCCGCAGATATCGACTCGCAGGCGGTGGCCTTTGCCAATCTGGGCCGCGATCGGTCCGAGGTCGATCACTATTTCGTAGACTTCACCCGGCTGGAGTGGCGTGGGATGCAACTCGGAATCACGGAAGCTGCCTCGCATAATCCCAACCGCCAGGTTTTGGGCGAAGCCGTCGGGATGCACATCAATCAACTTGACCACCCAATCCGCATCGGGTGTGTCCGCCGAGACAGAGAGTTCCGCCTTTGCATTGCCGGCAAACGTCAACGGTTCCGTAAAAGGTGCGGATGTGTAAACCAGCACATCGTCTCGCTCCTCGATTGGCCGTTGATCGACGGGAGCCCAGGTAGCCGACATGACAGGTCGTGATTCGGTGACGGGACACGCGGGCGTTGGATCGTCAGGATCGGCTCGAAAGCTGTCAGCGACTTCGTTCTCTTTGGATGGCACTCGATCGAGATTGCCATCACCGCCTGCGGTGTTCGCGTGTCCGTTGGAATGCAGATAAAACGCCGCCGAGTCAAAACCTTGCGGCGGCCACGTGGCGGCATCGTGCCAAACATTGTCGCCCATCGAAAAGTACTTCACGGGCACATCAACATCTCCCGCAGATGCACCATCCTCTTTCAAAAAACGATCAAACCACTTTAGATTCTCACCCGTGAAATCCATCACGGCATTCTGGCCGAAATCGACTTCGCCAACTCTGGCTCGTCCGATCGAGCCGTGATCCCAGGGACCGAGAATGAGTTGTTGACGACGACGCGTCTGTGAATCGCGAGCGTGCTTCTGCATCCGCTCGAAGTTGCTTACCGATTCTCGCGAGAAGAAATCGTAATAGCCGACGATGTGCTGCATCGGCAATTCGAGGTCGATGATCTCGTCGGTGAGTTCCACTCGTTTCCAATAGCCGTCGAGACGCGGATGGGTCAGCATGCCCTTAAGCCAAGGAATCGACCAGCCAACCTGTTGATCGACTTCGCTCAGCGGCAAATGCAACAACGTTCGCCGCCAGTAGGTTGTCACCGCTGCACCGTCGGGTTTTCGAGACTGGCCCGCAGCCCAGCCAGCGATCAACGAAATCCGCACTGCTCCGCCGAGATACAAATTGCGATAGAAGCTACTCCAGGTCGCCGTCGGTGCAATCGTCACCAGCCCCGGCGGTTTTTCGACGGCCGCCTGCCACTGTGTCGCTCCCACATACGACGCGCCCCACATTCCGATCCGCCCATTGCACCACGGCTGTTTCCCCAACCACTCGATTGCGTCGTATCCATCCTGTCCTTCGCTGTTGTAGGGAACGAAATCACCCTCGGATTGAAAACGGCCCCGGCAATCCTGAACAACCGCGATGTAGCCTGCCGCCGCATATCTCTCAGCGACCGACTTCGCGCGGTCTTTGTTGTAAGGTGTCCGCATCAACAAGACGGGGGCACGCTCAACCGTTGCGTTGCGATAGATATCCGTTGCCAACATCACGCCGTCGCGCATCGGCACGCTTACGGTTTCGCGAGAGACCGACTGCACGTCGTCGGCAATTGCGCCTCGAACGGCAATCAGAATCAAGCAAAGCGAAAAAGCAATCGTCCGATTCATGGTGAGTGGCTCTCGAATAAGGGGTCTTTCGCGGAGCGAAAGGCGACTATGAACTCACTGGCCGCTCAGTGCAGCGATAGGCGTGCGCACAAAAAACAGGCCTGGGCCGCCGGGTTGATTCGAATCGAGATCGTAAAACAGCGTGCCCAGGGTTTGCTTATCGAGCTGGACTGTGCGCGGCCAACCGCGTCCGCTGATGCGCCGGCTCGGATTGTAGATCTCGACCGCCCCACGGTCGCTCCACGTTTGGCCGTCATCACGGGAGACGAGCAGTTCGTAACTCCATTCGCCGTCGACGCCCACACCGTACACGATCGAAGTCAGGACGATCCCATCGTCGTCGAGCACGGTGAGGTCGTATCCCGCCACGCCAAAGTAGGGCAACGCGTTCATGGCTCGCCACGTCTTGCCGCCGTCGGTCGAGCGCAGCCCGCGCACCGACTTCCCGGGACGGCCGACCGGCACCGGCGCGTTGGCTTGCGGCGCGCCGCTGACGATCGTTCCTTTCACCGTGCGGACGATCGGCACCATGCCGTGGTTTCGTCCGTCGCCAAACGGACGAACCGTGTTGCTCCTGAGATCGAGCACGACTGTCCGGTCGTACAACGGGCAGACCCACCGGTTCTTATCAAGCTCGAGGATCGAGTGCCGCAGGCAACTGTAGTTCGTATGATCATCGATAGGCAGATCTCGCGGCGGGCTCCACGACTTTCCTTCGTTCTCGCTCAGGCAGTACTGCGGCACGCGCCACCGGCGTTCGCCCTCGTGGCGGTAGCAGGACCAGTGCAGCACGATCCGTCCGTCGCGCAATGTCGTCAGCGATCCGGGGTAGATCGAGCAATCCTTGATCACCGGGATCACGACGGGCGCCGACCAGGTTCGCCCGCCATCACGCGAACGGCAGAGCAGCAGCTCCTTGCCACCGCCGCCGCTCTTGTTGTAGACCGCCAGCACGTCGCCACGATGTGTGACACACACCGATGGATGCACGTGTCCGCCGATCACGTCGGCGACACGCACCGGTGCTGACGGCTTCGCACCTTCGGCATGGGCGTTCCCTGTCCATGTCGCAGAAGCAAGTAAGACACAGATCGACGCAGCGGGGGTTAGCCTTGACATGTTCAATTCCTCTCAGGTGAGCCTCTGAGTTTGGTGCTCCTTATCGTACAAGCGCGACGAATGATTACAATTACGCACGGTTTGACATTATTCTCAACCGCCAGTCACCGAATTGTTGAGGCCACCATGAAATCCGGGAAATCCGTCATCCACTCGGAAACGGTCGAATCTCCGATTGGAAAGGTCTTGCTGGTCATTGGCGATGCGGCAGAAGTGATCGACACCGTTTACCCTTTGATGCGGATGCAGGAGGCCGGCTATCAGGTCGTCGTCGCCGGCCCAGATGAACGAACCTACTGCCTCGTGCAACACCAGCGGCCGGAAGGTTGGGACATCACTCAGGAAACCGCCGGCTACCAGATTCAGGCCGACATTGCGTTCCGGGACGTCAAGCCCCAAGAGTACGCGGGAATCCTAGTCAGCGGCGGGCGAGCGCCTGAGTACATTCGTTACGACGAACACCTGCTGAATGCCGTGCGATGGATATGCGAAGCAGGCCGACCGGTTGGTTCTGTGTGCCACGGAATTGAAGTGCTGGCGATGGCGGATGTCATCCGCGGGAAGCGCATCACCACGGTGCCGAAATGCCGCTTTGACGCGGAGGTTTGCGGCGCGACATACGTCGAGACCCCGGTGGTCGTGGACGGTCTCCTTGTCACCGCACGAGGCGCTCTCGATGGCTGGCGGTGGATGCTAGAGTTTGTGCGACTCCTGGAGGAGCAACCTACTCACCGGGCGGGCGCATGACTGCTTGTAAGAGAAGACTGTATCCTGTTGTGGAAGACGACGATAAAGCATCAATTGAAATCTGAAGACGTATTAACCGGAGCAGGCCTCACCTTGGCACCGAAAATGACTCATCAGTTACATCAGCAGAGCGGATTGGCCCTGGGCTTGTTCGTGGTATTGGCGGCCGCTTCGCACGTGTACGCCGATGGCGAAGGCTTGAAACTCGCGACAGACGGTCGGGCTCAATCCACGATCGTCCTCGCCGAAAAGCCGACGGCCGCAGCACAACTGGCGGCTTTCGAGTTGCAGTACTACTTGGAGAAAATCTCCGGGGCGAAGCTGCCCATCGTCCGCGAGCCACAGGCGGTTGAGGGCACGGCGATTCTCGTCGGCGATAGCCAGGCACCCGTGCCCTGGGCTACGCTCACGATGCGTTGGCCGAACAGGAATATGTGATCAAGACCTTCCCGGACGCTCTGCTGCTGATGGGCCATGACGGCCAGGATTTTTCGACCGTTCGTTATGACGACTACGGCAGTATATACGCAGCCGCCACGAAGCCAATCGGCACGTGCTACGCCGCGCATACGCTTCTGGAAAACACGCTGGGTGTGCGGTGGTACTACCCGAGCGAGGAGGTTGGCCAAGTAGCCCCGACCTCGGCCCACGTCGTGGTCAAGAACCTCAACATCCGCCGCCGCCCGGATGCGCCGGTCCGATCGATCTATCCGTTGTTCATCAATACCGAGCGGCTTTACTTCACCGAGTGGGACCAACCCCAAAAGTTTCAGTCCTCATGGGTCAATGCGCGGACCAGCCTGCTTTACTGGATACGCAACCGCTTCTGGGGCGGGATGCGGCATAACGCCAACCACTCCTTCAGCTACTACGATCGCGCCTTCGGCCAGTCGCACCCCGAGTGGTTCAGCAGCAAGAGTTACGTGCGGATGAAGCAGTTGAACTACCAGACGGAGGTTCAACCCTGCCTGACCGCTCCGGGTTTCGCGGATCAGGTGGTGCAGATCGCACGCGATTACTTTGACGGCAAGCCGGAACCCTTCCCCGGCGCATACCGGTCGGCTACGGGCCACTTCTTTTCAGTCATGCCCAACGACAACACCAACATGTGCGGTTGCCCGGAGTGTCGCGCCCAATACCGCAAAGACGTGGGCCCGGATGGTAATGCCGGCCATTACGTCTGGGGATTTGTCAACCGTGTCGCAAGAGAGGTGAAAAAGACCCATCCTCGCGCGATGATTTCAAACTGTGCCTACTTCAATTACACCAGCCCGCCCCACGGAATGATCTTTGAGTCCAACGTCGCCGTCGAATTCTGCAAGTTCTACACCGAGTACTCAAACCGCAACTACCAGGAGCGGGACTACCGTCGCATCGCCGAGTACGCTCATCAAAACAACGTCGAGTTCTTCACCACTTGGGAGTATCTCCTGAAACCCCACATCACCGAGTGGGCCTTTCCGTGTCTGGCACCCCACGTTCACGCCGATGACGTCAGGCGTCTCCACGACATCGACGGCTTCAGGGGAGGCAAGCTCCAATTCCTTTACATGGGTACGTACGCGGGCGATAAAGCCACGGGAGGGGTTGCCCAGGTCAGCCCGGTGCTGGACTTCATGAACCTCTACTGGCGCATGAAACTCTACGACGACGCTACCCTGGACATCGAGCAGGCCCTCGACGAATACTACCGCGCGTTCTTCGGCCCGGGATCCGAGGACATGAAAGCGTTCTACACCGCGATCGAGGATCGCTGGATGACGCTTGGCGGCGGGCACGATTCGCGCACCTGGTGGGGCAAGCTGGGCACGCCGGAATTCCTGAAAGAGGTCGGCGGTCATATTGACGAGGCTCGCCAGGCCACCGCAGCAGGGACGATTTATCGCAAGCGGGTTGAACTCATCGACGCTGGCATCCTGCAGCACCTGCTAAAGGCGCGCGTGCGCTACGAGAAGTCGGCGATCTCGGAGCTTGTCCCGTTGGGTACAGCCGGTGTGGCACATGCCGGGACCGCGGCCTCACGAGACGACTGGGCTGACGACGCCACGTGGGCTGATGCCCCGGTCAACGAGATTCAAAAGACTCTCAACAACGAGCCGGTTTCGCAAAAGACGGTTTTCAAGCTGGCGTGGGGCGAGGAACACCTTTATGTCTACGCTCGCTGCCTGGAGCCGAACGTGTCGCAGATGAAGGCGGACACACTGGACAACGACGTCGGTGGCTTCAGCGATGATTCAATCGAGTTGTTCGTGGATCCCTCAGGAAAGGGCGAGACGTATTATCAGTTCTGCATCAACAGCCGAGGAGCGGTTTACGACGCGTTGGAGAATCCCACGGCCATCGGAGCCACAGCCACCGTCAGCTGGGATTCTGATATCAAGGTCCAGACAACTATCGGCAAGGACGCTTGGGAACTGCGCGCGGCGCTGCCGCTGGCGAGTCTGGTGAAACAGCCGCCAAGGCCGGGATCCACTTGGCGGTTCAATCTCTGCCGCAACCGCTTTGCCGAGCCGGGCAAGCCCCCGTACTCCGCCTGGTCGCCTACGCCCGCTGGCTTCAGAGACCCAAGGCGGTTCGGAATCATCACCTTCAACGCCACCGAGGACCACGGCCGGACGGTGTGGAACTGCGACTTTGAAAGCACAGCGTTTGAATCGCAGTCGGGGGAAAGCCCGCTGATCGGCCGTGACGGCTGGTATGAAAACACGGCGTACGCCAATCGAGGCTGGGACCGGTCATGGAAGGTCGTTGACCGTGGCGGAAATCGGCTGGCTGCTTGTGACATCAATTCGACCTGTCCCAGCGATGTTGTGCCGATGTACGCGGTGCAAGTTTCTCCGGGCGTCGTCTCGGTGGAGGTCGACTTTCGCCGGCTGGCGACGCACAATCAACCTGCCCTTGCTGTTACCGCCGCCAACGGCAAAAGAATCGGTTATCTGTACGGCTGGGCCGGCCGGAGCGATCTCGTAGCCATCGAGCAACCCGGCGACCGGCAGAACTACGGGCACGCGCAGCACGGGCTGAGAGAATTCTCCAAACCGGATCAGTGGTTCGGTCTGAAGCTGGTCATCGATACCGCTCAAAGGAACATCACGGGATTCGTCCGAAGCGGCCGCGGCGAGTGGGTCGCGCTGAATAACGAGCCGCTACCATACTACAACCCTGAAGCCGACGGGACGCCGTTGTTTCTCAGCTTCGGCACTTACAAGCAAAAGACGATCGACAACAACGTCCTGGAAATGGACAACATCCGAGTGATTCAGTTGTCTCGCGATGAGTGAGTGACGAGATCATCTCTTTCATGACTGTGGTGTAGGCGTTCAGATACTTCCGCAACCGATCATGTTTGGTAGCGGCCCACGGTCCGACGAGACTCTTGCCCATTGCTAGTCTGCCCCACGTTATGCGGATCGGCGAGTAAGTTACGAGGTTCGACCCGGCCAAACGTTGGTGGAATCCGCGGCTAGTTTCTTCCGCGTCGTGGCGTCTGAAACGCCATTCCTGTGCAACAGAGGAAACTCGTCGTAGGTCCGACGGTCCAGTTCGTGGCCGTTCACGCTCGTGCACACGCCTCCCCAATGTTTGAAAAAAACGGCACCTTGGCCTTTCGGCACTGACGCACCCGGTTCGCCGTTGAAATCTTGTTGCTTTGCGTAGCTTTCAAGTGTTAATAGCATAACGGTCCTACGTCCGCCTGTTATCCTAAGGCATAACCTACATATGCTGGCGAGCGTCTCATCCCGCGGCGCAGCATGTTAGAATAGAAGTGGCGCGCCTAGTATTGTCGTTCCTCGACCTCTCGAACTGTATGTTCCTGCTCAAACCGATGTTCATCGCAATGCTCGCCCTATCGATCGCTGATCTAGCGGCTGGCGACGAGATCGATTTTGCTCGCGACATCCGGCCGATCCTCACCGACAACTGTTATCATTGTCACGGCCCGGACGAGGATGCTCGCGAGGCGGATCTTCGGCTCGATACGAAGGACGGCCTCTTTCGTGTCGTCGATGGTACGGCGGTTGTCAGCCCCGCAAAGCCCAGCGAGAGCGAGATGATCCGTCGCGTGAAGACGAACGACGCGGACGAACGCATGCCACCGCCGGATGCGAAGCGATCGTTAACGCCAAAGCAAATCGAGCTGCTGACCAAGTGGGTCGAAGCCGGAGCGGTATGGAAGGGGCACTGGTCCTTCCAGCCAGTAATCCAGCCCGACGTTCCCGACAGCAAGAACGCGATTGACTACTTCGTGCGACAGCGATTAGAGCGCGAAGGGCTGCAGCCTTCCCCCGAGGCTACGAAAGAGCGAATGCTTCGCCGCGTAACGATCGACCTAACTGGTCTGCCTCCGACGATCGAGGAGATGGACGCGTTTTTGGCCGACGATTCGTCAAAAGCCTATGAAAACGTGGTCGATCGATTGCTCAACTCGCCGCACTACGGAGAGCGGATGGCGTGGGATTGGCTCGATGCTGCTCGCTACGCGGACACCAATGGGTTTCAAGGCGACCGTGAACGCACGATGTGGCCGTGGCGCGACTGGGTGGTGCGAGCCTTCAACAGCAACATGCCCTACGATCAGTTCACAGTCTGGCAGTTGGCAGGCGACTTGTTACCGGAGGCGACGCTCGAGCAGAAGATGGCGTCCGGCTTTAACCGCAACCACATGATCAACGGCGAAGGCGGCCGGATTCCGGAAGAGAATCGCATCGAGTATGTCTTTGATCAGATGGAGACGATGGGCACGGTCTGGATGGGACTGACACTGCAATGTGCCCGCTGCCACGACCACAAGTTCGACCCGGTGACTCGCCGCGAGTATTACCAACTTTTCGCGTTCTTCAATCAAACCCCTGTCAACGGCGGAGGCGGCGATCCACAGACGGCACCCAACATCGCATTCGCCACGCCGGAGCAACAGGCTGAAACCGACAAGCTACATCGCTTGACCGACGAAGCTCGCGCGCTGGTCGAACAAGCGGAGAAAACGTTGTTGGAAAAAGCTGGCAGTGAAGCGCCGACGGAAGAGCAACTCCAAAACATCCGCGACATTCTCGCCAAGCCCGTGCTGCAGCGGAACAACGAGCAGTTTGCCGAGTTGGAGAAGCACGGCGGCAAACATGCTCCCGAATACGCGAAGCTACTCCGCGCGTTTCGCGAGAGCCGCAAGAAACGTGACGAACAACATCGTTCCCTCCCACGTGTGATGGTGATGGAAGACATGCCGAAGCCGCGCCGGACGTTCATGTTGACGAAAGGTCTTTACAATCAACCAGGCGAAGAAGTCGCCTCCAACACTCCCGCGATCTTCCCGCCACTGCCGAGCGACACGCCAAAAAATCGACTTGCGTTGGCGAAGTGGTTGGTTGATTCATCACATCCGCTCGCGGCGCGCGTCACGGTCAACCGTTACTGGCAGTTGTTCTTCGGAACGGGGCTCGTGAAGACAAGCGAAGACTTCGGCTCGCAAGGTGAAAGGCCTGTGCATCCCGAGCTGCTTGACTGGCTGGCCGGAGAGTTTGTGCGGACTGGCTGGAACGTGAAGCAGCTACATAAAACGATCGTGATGAGTGCGACGTATCGACAGACGTCGAAATCGACAAGCGAGCAGATCTCACGCGATCCCGACAATCGCTTGCTCGGCCGAGGGCCTCGTTTCCGCATGCAGTCGTGGATGATTCGCGATCATGCCTTGGCGGCCAGCGGATTGCTTGTCAGCAGGCGAGGCGGACCGCCTGTGAATCCGTATCAACCTGCGGGTGTGTGGGCGGAAGCGACGTTCGGTAAGAAAAAGTATCAGCAAGGCAAAGGCGAAGACCTGTATCGTCGCAGCATGTACACCTTCTGGCGGCGGATCGTCGGTCCGACCATGTTCTTCGACGAAGCCAAGCGGCAGATATGCTCTGTGAAACTTGGCCGCACAAATACTCCGCTGCATGCGCTCACGACGATGAACGATATGACTTACATCGAAGCCGCCCGGGCGTTGGCTCAGCGGGTGATGAAGTCGTCCGATCAAGACGCGGTTTGCATCGAGACCGCGTTTCGTCTCGCGACATCACGCAAACCGACCGAAGCCGAGCGCGGCATCCTGCTTGCAAGGTTTGAACAACTGAAGCAGCAGTACGCCGTCGCGCCAGACCAAGCGAAGCAACTGCTCGCCGCCGGCGATTCACCTCGCGATGAAGAACTCGATGCGATCGGACATGCGGCGTATACCGGATTGTGTTCGTTGATTCTGAATTTGGATGAGGCACTGACGAAGTAGTCAAGTACTCTGGTGACAGATTGAACTCACGTCGTAGGTGATTCCGACAATCTCCATCGGCAAGAGCGGCCAATCAGCGTAGGCAGCATGATTACGCGGGCCGTTACCTACGAACAACTTTAGCACCGATCACGCGCACATCAAATGCATCGCTGGTCTGACAAACTGTCTCACTGGTGGTGGTCGTCGAGAGAAAGAGAGTGCGAGGCGTACGCATGCTTTGGGTTACCTACTCCGGCAGCGTTCGACGAGAAGCCTTGTCGCCGACGATTTGAAACGTCAGGGACTTCTTCGTGTGCTTCATCATCACGTTCACGGCTTCGCTCCGCAGCCAGCCGTAACGATCTGATGATTGCTCGCGGTAGCTACCGTCGTCCAAGACGTGGATCTCCAACTGTTTGCTGTCGCGGTCGATGACCCAGACCTCCGGTACCTCAAGTTCAGCATAAAAGCCTAACTTTTCGTACGTCTCATCATTGGGAGAGCGGATCTCCACGGCTACCGTGCAGGGGCCGTGGCAAAACGCCGACTGGAGGTACTTTCGGTGTGCCCGTCGAAACAACACTACGTCCGGCACGCGGTAATTGTGTACCCAATCCTCATCCGGTGACAATGCGACCTGATGGTAGACCTTGTTGCCATGATTGGTCGGCATTCAGAACGAACGCAACCAAGTTTCGATCTGTCCTTCGCAGTCCTGATGTTCGACATTCGGCGGCGGAACCATGTGCAACACTCCTTCCCAAACTTCGTCCCATTGGTCGGCTCCCGAAATTCGCCGTTCCTCCAAGATGTGCTCTGGGACTTCCAACATCACGCCTCTCATCGTGGTTCTCCTGGGACTGGATGAAGTGTAGGGTTGTGTCCAAGAAGCATTATGGCATCTATTAGCCATCGTCTCAAACGGGATAAAGCAACACTCATTCTGTAAATTCGAGTAGATCGGTTTCGGGGTTTCTACTTGTGGAAGGTGAGGTATTTCATTCCGGTTTCCCA
>PBSM01000178.1 GCA_002726245.1 Planctomycetaceae bacterium
TCGATCGTTGGTGTGCTGCAGGAAGCCCCCCTCACCCCAACCCTCTCCCCCGACGCGGTGGAGGGGGGGCAAGAAAGGGACGCCTCGCGTAAGGCCATCATTACCATGATGGTGTCATCGACGTCGGGGTAAAAGGCGTTACGGTGCTCGAAGAACCAACCGGCCGGCTCAGCGTCCACCGTCGCCGACCAATCGCCAGGGCCGCGCACCTCCTTCTCGAGCAGCCAATCGACGCATCGGACGAGCGAATCATCAGGTACGTCGTCAACTGCCGACAATGCGCGCAGTGTAATCGCTGTGTCCCAGACTGGCGACTTACATGGCTGCAGCCGTACGGTGTCATCCTCTTCGATGATTAATGCCTCTAACTGCGAAAGGCATTCGCGCACCTCTGCGCTGTTTTCGGAATAGCCGAGGCATCGCAGGGCGATGACGCTCCAGATGATCGGCGGGAAGATTGCTCCGAGCCCGTCGCTGTCTTCGAATCTCTCCAGCATCCACGATTCGGCTCGCCGCAGCGACCGACGACGAAGCGGGCGGACGCGCCAACGCTCAGCATGCTTCAACGACGAATCGATGACGCGAAAGCAACGCTGCCATGAAAGCCATCCGTCTGCGCCCTCGTTCCCTGGACAGGTGAGCGGTGGCCAATGGCGAGGTTCCTGCAAGAACAAGTCTTGAATGCCGACAGATTCGTCCAGTTGTCGCGCAGGTCGAAATGCCCAAACGATCGATAACGGAACGAAGATCGTTCGCGACCAGGAACTGATGCGATAGATGTTGATCGGGAAACGCTTCGGCAACAGCACCATCTCGGGCGGCACGGCGGGGCAATACTCATAAGCGATCTGCCCCAGCAGCGCGAAGTAGAATCGCGTGAAGCTATTGACGGCGTCTGCGCCCCCGTGCTCGCGGATCACAGCCCGCGCGCGGCGCATGTATTCAGCTTCAGGATTATGTCCGGTGAGTTTCAGGGCGAAGTGGGCCTTCACGCTGACGCTAACATCCACCGGCCCGCCTGGGTACAGCGACCATGCTCCAGTCGCTTGCTGCTTCTTCAGAATGTAAGCTGCTGCCTTTCGAGCGACTTCCGACTGCTCAAGCCCCATCCAAGCGAGCAACAGGATGTACTCGCTTTCGAGAATCGTATCGCCTTCAAGTTCGGCGCACCAATAGCCGTCCGGGTGCTGCCGCTGAGCGAACCAACTCATGGACGCCGCAATTGCATCGCCGGCCGAGTCCAGCAACTGCGCACTGACGCTTGGTTCGGCGACGCCGACGTTTGACTCTTGGATCAAAGCCGCTTCGTCGAATTCATCCATACAACCACGTCCTTGAAGTTGAGTACGGTAGCCAACTTAGGTGATGTGGCGTGCCCGGACAAGAGCAACCGTGGCCGCGTCGCCCGAGGAGGTTTACAGGATTATTCCCAGTCTTCCTCGCCGACGACTTCGAATAGTTGCGAGTTGCTCGGTGGGACTCGCAGGGGGATTTCGCGAAGGATACGCGGATCGACGAACTCCTGCTGGATCAGTTCGGGCGTCACGTAGTCCGAATAGCCGTAGTTGCCAGGGCTGCGGTAGCGATCGAGTTCGTACCAATAGACAAAGACATGAGAGATACGCCGCTCCCGCAATGCCTCGATCCGTTCGCTTGGAGACTTGCCCTTCATCATCTGTTCGAAGAGGCAGTCATCGAAGCAAGTGTTGTAGAGGACTTCAGGCTCTATCGTGAAGGCTTGAGCTTCGCCAACTAGCAAGACGCGATAGCCAGGTCGCACTCGGGCGTTGATCGCTTTGTGAACCGCGTGAACACGTTCGGCGGCAAAGTTGTAATCCGGCGGTGAATCCGCTCGCAGGACGTTTAGCGAAGTCAAGAATCGATTGTCGCCCGGGATTGGAGTTGTGAAGTACAGCAGATTGAAGGCCAAGCCAATCACAAGGCAAGTAATGACGCTCCGTCTGCCCACAGCTTCGTTTGCCCAACTCGCTCCATAGGCGGCAAGCAAAGCAACGAGCGGCAAGATCGGGACTAGGAACCGATCGATGCGATGAGTCAACAACCACCAGAGCACGATGTTGACGAAGGCAAAGCCCGCGACGAGCAACGGTATTCTGTTTCGCCGGTGGGCGAACAAGGCGAGTGCCGCCAGCGGAACGAGAAGCGGGCTCGCGAAGTCGGACTTCCAGAGGAGTAGTTCGGCACTCGCGCGAAGTTGGCCGAGAGTGAACGAATGGCCCGCATCGTCCTCCGGCATTCGATGTGCCCGCGTCCACTGTTCGTGCTTATCGACTGTTCTAGTTGTTCCGCCGAAGACTTCGTACAGCAGTGGATAAGCCGGATTCCCGGACAGAACTGCATTCTTCCCAAACCACAGTCCGCAGGCGATCACTACTACAGCGGCATAGATAAGACATGGTTTCCAGTTTGCCCGTGATACAACGAACACGGCGATACCGATCGGGAGGACGACGAACGCAAGAGCAGGATACTTGCAAGCCACTGCAGCTCCCGCCATGAACCCGCACAGCAGTATCGGGCCGGATGACGGCTTGCGTTCGTCCTTCGCCTGTTTCCACAACAAGAATGCATAGAATGTCATGAACAAATAGAAGCCAGAAACGGCGTCGATCAGGCCGCTCGCCGAAACGTGGATCACCCAAGGCGTCGAGATGTAAAGGAGGGCTGCGATTGCGCCGGTCGTGGTCGATGCGAACCGGCGTCCGAAGGCGACAAGCGCGATCGCTGATAAGATCGCGTAGCTCGCGATAATCACCTTGCCGACGATCGCGCCCCACCACCAGTCCAGCTCACCACGAAAGAAGTTCATTCCAACGATCGCGTGGAGCTCGGCTCCAAGCGGCATGTTTCCATAGACGTTGTGAGGCATGAATCCAATGCGGCCGGCCTGATACCACTCTTTGGGAACCTGTAGGTGATATTCCCGGACGTCGAAATGCCACGGCGGGAGGAGTGACCCGGCGACGATGGCCAACAGAAACGGCAGCGAGAGCCACAGCATTAGACTCGTCAGAGGATACCTCGTGCCGTCATGCCCAGAGTCTGCCTGTTTGTCCCGAAACCAAGTCTTTGCTCGCACGGCTCCGGCTCCCAAAATGAGGGCTCCAGGGACGAAGAAAGCGGCACGAAAACGCAAGCCACCGACGAGACCAGCTACAAGGATATAGAGGGAAATCAGATTTAGACCTGCGCCCGTCGCGAAGCTGACAAGTTCTAGCTGCGTCAGGTGTGTGTCCGCTCGAGCCAACTCCATCATGAGTCGCCCAAGTGTATAGGCCGTTAGCAAGACGACGGCTGCTGCGAGCAAGATCGGCACGCGATCCAGTACACCGAAACGACTCCACTCGCCGTCCACCCACGAAAGCGCAATCTGGTCCGGCAGTAGGGCAAAGGAGATCGCGACGGGACGCTTGTCGTTTGTTAATAGAAATACGAGTGAGCACAGGCCGATCAGAAACCAAAAGCCGACCGCGACGAGTCGCGAGCCTGCCTCCTGCGGTTCATCTTCTGGTTGTCTGGACGGAGCTTTTGTCACGTGAGACTTAGCAAATGTTGAGCTATGATTGAATGTGCGGCCCTGCCGGCCGTGAGAGTTGTGACAATTCTAACGAGCCTATTGATATCTGCCGAGCCATGCCCAGCACCACGCCCCTTCGCGGGATCTTTACACCGAATATCGTTCCGCTTGACAATCGCGGCGAAATCAACGAACTCGAACTGCGAAAGTACGTCGATTGGTTGATCGAACGCGGAGTGCATGGTCTTTATCCGAACGGATCAACCGGTGAGTTCACACGCTTTACCGCGGAAGAGCGTCGCCGCATCATCGAGATCATTGCGGACCAGACGCGTGGCCGAGTGCCAATCCTTGCGGGGGCCGCCGAGGCCAACACACGCGAGACGATTTCGGCCTGCGAGCATTATCACGACCTCGGCGTGCGAGCCGTTGCGATTGTCTCTCCGTTCTATTACAAGTTGTCGCCAGCCGGCGTGTACGCATACTTCAAGGAGATCGCCGACAATTCCCCGATCGATGTCACGCTGTACAACATCCCGATGTTCGCTTCCCCCATCGACGTGCCGACGGTGCAACGGCTGGCCGAAGAATGCCCGCGCGTCGCCGCGATCAAAGACTCTTCGGGCGACTTGCCGCACATGATGCGAATGATCGACGCGGTTCGCCCGGTTCGCCCGGACTTTGGCTTCTTGACTGGTTGGGATGCGGCTTTGATGCCAATGCTCCTGCTTGGGTGCGACGGTGGCACCAACGCGACGAGCGGTGTCGTTCCCGAGATCACGAGGAAGCTCTACGATCTCACCCTTGCGATGAAAATCGACGAAGCACGCGACTTGCAGTATCGCTTGCTAAAACTCTTCGACGCGATGATCTACTCGGCCGAGTTTCCCGAAGGCTTTCGAGCAGCCTTGCGACTACGTGGTATCGAGACTGGCATCGGTCGCCAGCCACAGTCACTTGTCCAACAGCAAGAGCTGACCAAACTGAGCGATCAACTTCAGTGCTTGCTTGCGGCCGAAGGCTTCACCGGCGAACCGATCGGTGGTTGCCCGGTGGGAGACGGCGCTGATGCGGAACAAGTCTCTCGAATCGTCGAGACGGTCGTTAGCGAGTTGAAAAAGCGAGGGATGGCTTGAGGCGGGCGAGGGACGGCTCGCCCTTACCCACTAAATAAATCGAAAAATCACAGCCTCAGAGAGTCAAGCGATGTTCATCCTCGTGTCAACGTTTCATCTAGATTGAGTATCGAGCTGGCGATGATCGTCCAAGCCGCATGTTCAGTCACGTCGAGCGACTCATCACGTTTTGATTCGCCGAAGCCGAGCAAGCTCTTCGCCGCCTCCTGGTCGTTTGCGTAGTACTCGCGAGCGGCATTGAAGACTGTCTGCAACGCTTGCAGCTCCGAATCGCTCGGCTCGCGCGAAGTTGCCAGCAGGTAAGCGAAGGCGATCCGCCGATCGGACGACTCTCCACCTTCGAGCATCATGCGTTGAGCGAGATTACGAGCTGGCTCGACGAACTGCACGTCGTTCAACGTGACCAGAGCCTGCAACGGTGTGTTGGTGCGAGCCCGCCGAATCGTGCACTTCTCGCGAGTGGGAGCATCGAAGGACATCATCGCCGGAGGCGGAGCCGATCGCTTCCAGTAGGTATAGATACTGCGGCGATAGAGTTTGTCGCCGCGATCCTGCACGAACTTCGGATTGCCACCCAAGCCGACTTCGGCCCACAATCCTGGCGGCTGATAAGGCTTCACACCTGGGCCGCCCATCTTCTTGTTGAGCAATCCGCTGATCATCAACGCGTTGTCGCGGATGAACTCGCCCTGCAACCGGAAACGCGGCCCGCGCGCTAACAAGCGGTTCTCTGGATCGCGGGCGTACAGTTCGGGCGTGACCTTCGCGCTCTGCCGATAAGTTGCCGACATCACCATCAACTTGATCAAGCGTTTGATATCCCAGCCGCTCTCACGAAAATCAACGGCCAGCCAGTCGAGCAGTTCGGGATGGCTCGGATACTCGCCTTGCGAACCGAAATCCCCGGGCGTCGCGACCAATCCCGTTGCAAACAGCGTCTGCCAATAACGATTCACTGTCACGCGTGCCGTCAGAGGGTGGTCCGGCTGGAAAAGCCAACGCGCAAGCCCCAGTCGATCGCGTGCTGCTTCTGCTGCCATCGGCGGAAGGATACTTGGCGTACCTTGCGTCACCTTGACCTCGGTCGGTGAACTGTACGACCCGCGATTCAGAACAAACGTATCTCGTGTCATGTCTTTCATGACCATCACGGTCGTTAATGGCTTAAGCAGTTCCACCTCTTCTGCCTTCAGCTTGTCGCGTCCCTTGAGCAGATCCTGATGCGTAGCGTCTGCGTTGGCGAAGTAGTAGTCGCGTAGCTGCGTGACTTGTTCCGGCGTTCTCGTGTCGGCAGCGAGTCGCAAGATCGGGGCGATCGGATTCGCTCCCGCCAATGCTTGCACTTCCGTCTCTGTAAGCAGCCGCCCAAACATCTTCAAGTCATCAATGGTTCCCTTGTAACGGGCGTCCGAGTGGCGGCTGCCGATGAGCAGCGTCTTCTTCGTGCGAATCGTATCTTTCAAGCCGTTCTGCTGGATGTCCCATTCCTGCGACACGCCGTTGACATAGATCTTGATGCCCGTCGCCTTGGACGAACCGTCGTACGTCGCGAAGACATGCTGCCACTGGTCGGCCTCGATCGGTTTCTTCGTGCGAACCTTGATCGCGTTCTCGGGCCATTTGTGAACGATGTGAACTTCAACATGCCCGCCGCTGAGCAACATGTCGTACCCGCGAAAGTTGTCGCTGTTGTCCATACGAGCAAGGACGACTCCGGAGGGATTCTTCGCCGGATGCACCCAGCCTCCGTAGGAGAACTTGTCGGTGCGTTCAAAGTCTCCGAGGTTGCCGAGATCGACATACGTACTGCCGTCCAGCTTCAATCCTTGCTTGAACTGGCCCGCCGTCCATTGCACCTTGCCTTTGATCGATCCCTTGCGTTTGGCATCGACAGCGTCAGCTGTTGCGGTGCCTTTGCCTTCATCTAATGCAAAGTGCAACAAAGCGTCGCTCGGCGCGAGGTCCAGCTTCTCCTCTCGGAGCGCGACTTCCTGCTTCCTTGTCCATAGTTGGAATGCAGGTTCGGCCGAAGTCTTGTGGTCGCCGAGTTGCGTCTCAGCAGCGGCGAGTTGCTCGCGGGTCGCTGGCAGCTTCTTCTGCTTCTCCGGGTCGGGAACGTCTACCTTCGGTTCGGCGTTGCCGCCACGCGTCTGCATGCCGCCATCAGCACTGACGTTAAAGAACGAATAAAACCGGTAATAGTCTTTCTGGGAGATCGGATCGTACTTATGGTCGTGACATTGCCCGCATTCCATCGTCAGTCCAAGCCACACTGTCGATGTCGTCTTCACACGATCGACCGCATACTCCACACGATATTCCTCCACAATCGCTCCACCTTCGTCCGTCGTGCCGTTATTGCGATTGAAGCCCGACGCAACGATCTGATCCACAGTTGCTTGCGGTATCAAGTCGCCGGCTAGTTGTTCGATCGAGAACTGATCGAAGGGCTTGTTGTCGTTATACGATTTGACAACCAAGTCGCGCCACGCCCACATGTCGCGCGGACCGTCGGCATGAAAGACACTTGTGTCGCCGTAACGCGCCGCATCAAGCCACATCAACGCCATGCGCTCGCCGTAGTGCTGCGACTTCAACAGTCGATCGACAACCTTTTCGTAGGCATCCTCTGATTGATCGCCGACGAACGCTTGAACTTCTTCCAGTGTCGGCGGTAATCCGGTCAAGTCGAACGTCAATCGGCGAATTAACGTCCGGAGATCCGCTTCCGGGTTGGGCAACAATCCTTCCTCAAGCAGTTGCGTCACGACGAAGTGATCGATTGCGTTCTTGAGTGTAGCCCCGACACTCCGTGGCGGGTTCTTCTTGTCACTGTTCTTCGATTCCGCGTCACGGAGCGCTGCGGCTACATTGTCGACAAGCGGAACCTCCGGTCGCTTCGGCGGCAGGAACGCCCAATGATCCGTCCACTGGGCACCTTGCTCCACCCACTGCTTCAACAATTCAATCTCTTCGGGCTTGAGTGGCTTCTTCGCAACCGGCGGAGGCATCATCTGGTCCGGATCGGTGGACAATACTCGTTGCACAAGCTCACTTTCATCGGCCTTGCCTGGAACAATTACACTCTCCTTCGCCGGCCCTTCCAAATCCAGTCTCAGATGTGCTTCCCGATCTCCTTCACCCGGCCCGTGGCAATGAAAGCACTTGTCCGACAAGATCGGACGGATATCGCGATCAAAGCGAACGGCTTGCTCGGGAGATTCGGCGGAGAGGGCAGCAGCAATTGAGAGCCAAGCTGAAACGGCAATCAAAATCAGGCGGGTTGGCATGATCAGATCGATCCAGGCGAGGGACGCGGGCGGTCTCTCCAGTATATATGGTCCAACTGGCTCACGCATCCACGAGGCCAGATTAACACTGCAAACAAAGTGTATTCGCAATAGCCGCGAGTGCCGGTTGCCCGAGATTGACGCCCGTTTTTGGACGGGGTAACGGCTTTCACGCGTGGCGGCGCGACCCAACGATTCCGACTCGCTCCTGCCATTTAAGATCCCCGAGTCCTTCTGGCATCCTTGTTCGTGCTTCCTGAACAGTCTTCACACGCGATCAGGTTTGTGAATGGTGCCGTGGCAGTTTGCCTAGGCTTGGCGAGCAACCGACGCAGCTTCCGTGCCTGTCCATCCGTGATCATCGCAAACTCCTATTAGTAAGGGAGTTGCGATGATGCCCAAAAACCGAAAACCCAGGAATTCTAATTGTCGCCCGCGACCGCCCTCACGCGCCCCACAACGTCTCAATCCGGGAGTTCTAATCGCCGCCAGCCGGGAAAACTAATTGTCGCTATACAACTAGACCCTTAGCGCAGGGTCGCGAGATCAGACGATCTCCCAAAGTGGCTTGTCTTAACGTACCGGGATCTTCGCGGCGTGCCAAGGAAAGGCATACGACGGGCGATTGGCGAAGCGATTCAGACCGAGCTCGAGACGCCCCACCGCTCCAGGCGCTAGTCGCACCTGAAAGCACTTTCGATCGAGCGTGTGAAACTGGCGAGGGTAGTGAACGACCTGCCTCACCGTCGTGAACTGATGCTCGCCGAACGCACCGGCTTGGATGATCACGTCTCGGGATTCTGTCGGGTGCAGATTGACGAGTTGCAGCGAGATGCCTTGTGGTGTAATCTTGTCGATCAAGGCGGCGACATCGGGCGGGATTCCCGGCCGCTGGTGTTGGGGATCGAAGTACCGCACGCTGCAATGCAGCAAACCGCCGTGGTAGATGTGATTCGGGCCGCCCAGCATGAGTTGCACCAGCCCTTCCAGAACCACCGGGTTGAGCCGCTGCCAGTGATGCACGTCCTGCTCGTCGGGAGTCGTCTGATCGGCGCGGATCATCTTCAGTCGGCGGAGCGTTTCCCCGTAAGTCGCTTGCAGAATCTGCAGCGAATAGTCCGGGTTCTTGCCTGCCAGGAAACCCAACCAGGCGGTGTTGTTCTCCGAGTCACCCTTGCCTTTGCGGTACTCGAGCGTCGCCCACGTCGATGGGTCCGACAGTTGCTTGACGCGCTGCCAATCTTGCTCGTCTCTTGAAGTGTACCAGAGATGAATCGGATACTTGGGGTTGAGCGGGCGGTAGTCATACCAACCGTCGTCGCCGTGCCGGTGAGGAACCAGAACGCGGCCGTCTTCCTCTTTGGCCTTGCTTTCCACGAGTTTCAGCACCGATCGCGGCAACTCGAGAAAACGCTCGTCGCCGGTTACCAGGCGAGCGTTGCTGGCCCCGATCACCGTCGATTCCAGTTGGTTGAACAACCCGTGGGGCCAGCGCCAGCCGTAGTATCCGCCCCACCATTTGCCCTGCATGTTCTCGCCGATCTTTCCGGACAGCCCCACGTTATCGGGCAGGATGCCGTCGTTGTCTCGGACGCGTTGGATCCAAGCATCCACATACTCCTCGATCCACTTTTTGTACTTCTCGTCGCCGGTATACATGTAAGCGTTGAGGATCAAACTGGTAGCGGTCAGGTTCAGCGGCACGTCCCCGCGCATCATGCGCTGGTTCATGGTTTGCAAGATGAACGGAAACTTCTCGTCGTCGTTCCAGGCGTCGCTCGAACGGACGTTGGGAATGTCGTCGAATGGCAGCGGGTAATTCGCCAGAATCGGCCGGTGCGTCACCCAGTCTTCAGCGGTGTTGACAAAATGCGGCCCGCGGCTGCCGTTGATGGGCGAGCGAATCAGTTTTCGTTCAGGGTCGTAGTTGGCCGCTTCGGAATCTTCGCCAAGATAAAGTCCGGCGAATCGCAGTGCCCGCTCTCGGTCTTTTTCGACCGTGGGATCGCAGAGGCCGAACAGATAAAAGTAAGTGTAGCTCTCGCCGTGGTGCATCCAGTCGTAATAGGCATCGAACTCGTTGTGGATCTGGCCGTACTGCGTGAACTGCCGCGTCACGGCGTCCCACAGTTTGCGCGACAGGTCGTGAACTTCCTCAGGGCCGCCCAGCGCGTAGTAGAGCGGGAAGTTGTAGAAGCTCTCGTAACCATCATCCGACCCATCCATGCCGGGCCACTCGTCGCGCCAAATGAGCGTCCCATCCGGGCGCGTGTACTTATCGACAAACTCCCTGGCCGCCGGGTACAAATGTTCGAGCACGTGGCGCTCCCACAACGCCCACTCGGGCGGAAGCGCTTGCGCGGTGATCTCGATCGTCTTCAGCCCCTCGTCGGCCGAGGGCCCCTTCTGATCGGCCCAAGCAGACATGACCACAATGTGGGTGACAAAGAGAAACGTAAACATCCGGAGCGGAATCAAGCACCAACGTCGGGCAGTCGCGGTCAACATGGGGAATCCTTCCAATCACTGGCGTTACACTACCCATACTTTGTCATCGTCGAGCCCAGGGTTCAACCGTTTCGGCCCGTTTCGTCGCGTTGGCAACTCGTCCGGCCATCGTGTAGAATTTCTAGAGTGGCACAGAATCCTCAATTCCACGCACATCATCATGAGTGCGGAAGTCATGCTTACATTAACGGACACGCTATTTGAGCGAGCCCAACTTTGGGCTCAGCATTCCGGGCGACCGGTTGCTGAGTTCTTGGCTGAGGCCATTGAATTGTCGCTGTCGCCTTTGGGTGAGGCGCCCGAGCCAGTCGAATCGTGGGCGGACGACGAAGTGCTCTCAGGATGCGGAACACAGATGGCTGAGGATGACGATCTTCGTCTTTCCGAGTTGCTTGAAAAACAACGCGAGTCCAACTCGCAGAACCAGACGCCGCAGAACTGCGGCGGCTGATGTTCATCTATCAGGAAGGGTTGTTGCGCAAGGCCATGGCCATGCGCGAAGCCGTCCGGCGCGGATTGCGGGAGCCGCTTGTGTCGTGAGCCCGTACGTCTCCGAGCAACTCCGGCAGCGCGTCCGGTCAATGAGGAGCGCGCAGGGTGGACTCAAGCCCCAATCGCTTCGCCGTCCGTTGTACCCAGTCCAAGTTAACATAGGGCCAATGCTCTCTCCTTATATGGATCGGCGGCCCCGGTGTTTTTCAGCCGTTCGAGTTTCTGCAACGACGACATCGACTCTATGTCCAGGAGTATCTTTATTGTGTGGCTCCAAATCAGCTCTGGGACGCACATAATACGTGCCCCTATCCCCTCTATCTGCGCTATCGGCACACCTTTCCTGCAATGCAGCGGTTGCTCTAATCGTTCATCTGGCAATAAGTGTAGGATCGAATCTCCCTTCTCGGTTAGTCTTTCCTTAACTTCTGCGACTTCCAGTAGTGGTTCGTCCCGATCTTTACCAGCCACACCGGTGTATCCCATTGCACTTCCAAAATCCTGCCATTCGTAACTCTCATGTTCAATCTTGACGCCCAGATTTTCGTAGACTCTTTGCCTATGCGGCAGCTCGTATCGGGTGAATTCATTCGCGAGATCGTAATCTCTCACAGCAACCGAGTATGTGTCGATGTTGTTGATCTCTACGTTGATCTTCGGAAACCTCTGTTCCCAAATCTGTGGATCCCGGAAGTCAAATCGCCAGCCTGTACGTGTTCCATCCTTTTCCACCGACACGAATGAACACGAGTTACTGCCGTGACGATAGCCGAAGTGGTTCTCCAGCAAGCTGTGCAACGGCGTGCCTCTGGATTCAGTGCTCTGCCGATTTTCGTCGCCTGCTTTGATGAAAGCCCGTTGTAGTACAGGTCTCGAAGCTCAAGCATAGTCGGCATGCGCCAGCCTTCGTGAATCGGCAGTTCTTCCGCGATTCGCTCCTTGGTTACAGACCATGCGCGCCCAACACCGTAGCGACCAAAGTCACTAGTGTTACGCTTAATCTCGCCGCTGACATACCATTCACGACAAGCCGTGCAGTCAATAAGTGTTTTTCGCTCTTCGTTGTAGCGTACCATCGTGCCAACCGGCGGCTGTTTAAACTACGGGCCAGGGGAATCGTCTTGCCAAACTTCCTCGGCAGTCGCGATTCGGTCGGACAAACTGAAAGGAATCCTAATCCGCCGCCGCCCCTTGATGCAACCTTCCGACCACCCTTCTTGCGACTGTTTCCGGCCTCTTTTCACACAGTCGTCACGTATACTTACCGATCGGATCGCGGTTTACCAATGGAGAGTAAAAAGGCGACAGGTTGGACCGGTTCGCTTATCGCCAACAAGAGAACCTGCCCCCTTTCTCGTCTCTTCTCGTTTCGGTAAAAAAAAGCGGGGCAGCCGACATCATGGGCGAATTGTTTTGTTCAGCGCAGCGATGAATTCCGGTCCCGTTCCGCAGCACCCGCCCAGGAAGCTGGCGCCCGCCTCGATCACATCGGGCGCATGACCGGCAAACTCATCGGCCGTTGTGTCATAAACGATCTGGTCGCCGTGAAGCTGGGGAATGCCGGCGTTGGGTTTGATCCAGAGGGGACGGTCGGTGGCGGATCGGAGCTGCCGGCAAACCTCCACGAACGACGCCATGCCTTGCCCACAATTGGCGCCGATCGCATCGGCACCCGCGGCAGTTAGTTCCTGGGCGACCTGTGCGGTAGTCGCGCCCATCATGGTGCGGTCGTTCTGTTTGCCACTGTCGAACACCATGCTGGCCACCACGGCAAGTCCAGTGCTCTTGGCGGCAACCAAGGCCAGTTTCATTTCGGCCAAGTCGGACATCGTTTCGATCACCAGGGCATCGACTCCGGCGGCGGCTAGCACTTGTGCCTGCTCGCTGAACGCGGTTTGCAGTTCTTCTACGCTTGCCTGACCGGCGAACAACATTTTTCCGCTGGGCCCAATCGCACCAAAAACGCGGCCCCGACCGTCGGCCGCGCGCAGCGAGAGTTCGGCGCCGGCACGGTTAATCTCTTCAGTTCTATCGGCCAGACCATAGCTGGCCAGCGCCTGCCGGTTTGCACGGAACGTGTTGGTCAGGATGACTTGGCTGCCGACCTCGACATACGCTCGTGCAACTTCGACGACTCGTTTGGGGTGCGAGAGGTTCCACTCGTCCGGGCAGTCTCCGCTGGAGAGCCCGCGCGCCTGGAGCTGGGTCCCCCACGCCCCGTCGGTGAGGACGGCCCCTTGGACCAGCAACTGTTCAAAGAGTTCGTGCATCAATCTTCCCATTCAGTCCGTGCGCGAAGGAGGCTTTGGCAACATATACCGCGATCGGTTGAAACCTGAGGATTCGTTTAACCCGTTGCTGTAGGCGAGGCCGTGTGGTTTCCTATCGTTCCGCCTCGCCTACGGCAACGGGTTAAACGAGGTTTTCGACCGACTGCGACATAGTTTAACGCCCCGTGGCAAATTGCCTAGAATTGATCGTGTGCTACATACAGACGGCCGAGAGACTGACGCGCGATCCTGCAACCAATACGTCCAACAACCGCCACCGCATGGCGCCTGGCACACCTAGCTGACGAGCCGAGTTTGAAGAACGGAGCACAATAGACTATAAACAGAGTCGCGATTCACATCTTTGGGATTGCGTGCCCCACGGCCTAGAACGGTCGCCGACACGGCACTGAGGAGACTGATCAATGAAAGACACCCTTCGAGCAAGTGTGTGGTTGGTAATCGCCTTGATCACGATCGCGGGACCGGGCGCGATCTCCGTTGATGAAACGCGGGCGCGCGGAGCGGATGGGCAAGATTCTACTTCGACGGTGTACCGGTCGCCGACCGCCGTGGTCGTCTCGCCTAACGGCAAGACGCTTTATGTGACCGACCGCACGGCGGGCCGCTTGGTGATTCTCGATGCGGCTGGAAAGAAGAAGCGCGGCGAGATCGCGCTTCGGGGCAAGCCGCAAGGCGCGGCGCTGTCGGCCGATGGCGGCACTCTGTATGTCGCCGAGCACGGCGCAGGCAGCGTGGCGGTGATCGACTCGGCCAAAGGCGAGGTGGCATCGCGAATCTCGGTGGGAAGGTGGCCTGCGGCCGTCGCCGTGGCGCACAAGACCGGGCGGCTTTACGTCTCGAATCGGGACAACCATACGGTTTCGGTGATCGATTTGAATCAAACTCCTGCCAAGCCAATTAAGCAAATCGAAGTGATCCGCGAGCCGGTTTGCGCGGCCGTTGCGCCTGACGAGCGGCACGTGGTGGTTGCGAACCAGCTCGCACACGGTGTGGGCACGGATCCGAAACTCGCGGCGGAAGTGAGCATCATCGATACTGCAGCTCTAGCCCAGTCCGCCACCGTGAAGTTGCCGCCCGGTTCGACGATCGTGCAGAGCGTCTGCGTCAGCCCGGATGGCAAATGGGCCTACGCGGTTCATGGGCTGGGGCGATTCAATTTACCGATCACTCAATTGGAACGCGGCTGGGTGAACACCTATGCGCTGAGCGTCATCGACATTGGCCAGGGCACACGTCGGGCCACCGTGTTGCTTGACGATCTGAGCCAGGGCGCTGCCGATCCGCACTCCGTCGTTTGTTCCAAGGACGGCCGGCGGTTATGGATCAGCCATACCGGAGTCCATGAGATTTCGATGATCGACATCGGCCTTGTCCACGAATTGCTCGACGGCAAGGTACCGGAGGATCTGGCGGCGCTCAAAGACGGCACGCGGGCGAACATTTGGGTGCGCATCGCGCAGGACCCCAGCCACACTGCGGAACTGGAAAACCATCTCACGGCGTTGTACATCGCCGGCGCGATCCGCCGCGCGTCCTCCGGCGGCGACGGTCCGCGGGGAATCGCTCTTTCGCCTGACGAGAAGACGTTGTTTGTGGCCAACTATTTCTCAGGGACGGTTGCCGTCCTCGACGCGGCCGATGGCAAGCTTCAGGGCAGCATCTCGCTTGGACCGCAGCCGGAACCGGACGCCGTGCGGCGCGGCGAATTCATCTTCCACGACGCGGCCAGTCACGCCTTCCAGCGCTGGCACAGTTGTGCCACCTGTCATGCCAACGAGGGCCATGTGGACGGCCTGCGTTGGGACTTCCTGGTTGATGGAATCGGCAACGCCAAAGACACCATGCCGCTGGTGAACCTTCACAAGACCGAGCCGATGACCCGGCGCGGGCTCTTTGCTTCCTCGCACGAACGCACTCGGAAAGGACTGGAGTCGACGAACGGGCTGGTCCCGACCAAGCAGGACGCAGAAGATCTGTACGCGTATCTCACTTCGCTGCGGCCGGTGCCAAGCCCGCATTTGACGCCCGAAGGCAAACTTACCAAAGCCGCCCTGAGGGGCAAGCTGCTGTTCGAAGGCAAGGCCGCTTGCGCCGATTGCCACGTCGGGCCCGTTTTTACCGACAACGAGATGTACAACGTCGGCACGGCGAGCGGCCACTACCAAGAGAAGGATGGCCTTTACGACACCCCGTCGTTACTCGAAGCTTATCGCACGGCCCCGTACCTGCACGACGGCCGGGCCTTGACGGTCAAAGAGGTCTTCACCAAGCACGACAAGCAGGGCATGCACGGTGAAACCAACGCGCTGACGGAACAGGAGCTGAACGATCTGGTGGAGTACCTCTTGTCGTTGTAACAAGACAGCCGACGCGATTGATCACGAGATTCAAGGAGTTGGAACTATGAAAACAAATGGGCGAACATGTTTGGTGGCGCTTGCGACGGTGGCGGCCTGCTTGACGCTTGTTGCCATCCAGCCATACGTCAATGCAGCTTCGCCGTCCGAGCAAGATCAAGGAGCGTTGCTTTCGAAGATGCTGAAGGGCCCGCTGGCCGGCACGGACGAAATCATCTTTTCCGCCCGCGTCTCAGGGCGGGACCATTGGTACGTCAGCTTCGGCTACTACAGCACGGACGAATTCGGGCCGGGGCCGCAACGGTCGTTTGGCAAGTACCCCGATGGCAAGACCCTGCGCGGCTACGCCGACGGCGGGCGGTTGTGCCGCTTGAACCTGCGCACTGGCAAGCTGAACGTGCTCCTCGACGATCCCAAGGGCGGCGTGCGCGACCCGCAGGTGCATTACAGCGGCAAGAAGATCCTGTTCTCTTATCGAAAAGGCGGAACGCCCACGTTTCATCTTTACGAAATCAACATCGACGGCACCGGCTTGAAACAACTGACCGACGGGCCGGACGACGACATCGAACCGATCTATCTGCCTGACGGCAACATCATGTTCGGATCCAGCCGCTGCCGCCGGTTTGTCAACTGCTGGTTCACCCGCGTGACCACGCTGTATCGCTGCGACGCGGACGGCAGCAACATTCGCATGGTCTCCAGCAACAACGAACATGACAACACGGCCTGGATGTTGCCGGACGGGCGAGTCCTCTACATGCGCTGGGAGTACGTCGATCGCAGCCAAGTTCACTTCCACCACCTGTGGGTCATTAATCCCGACGGCACGAGCCAAATGACCTGGTACGGCAACGAGTTCGGCGGCACGGCCATGCTCGACGCCAAGCCGATTGCGGGCACGGACAAAGTAGTCGCCTCGTTTTCACCGGGCCACGGCCGGCCCGAACACATGGGTCACGTCACGATCGTCGATGCCAACGCCGGGCCGGACGTGCGCGCGGTGACCAAGCAGGTCAGCGACGGCAAGCAGTTGTTTCGAGATCCTTACGCCATCACCGAGGACTGTTTCCTGGCCGCCAACCAGCAAGGCATTTTCGTCATGGACGGCGAGGGCAATACGGAACTGGTCTATAAGCTCTCGGCCGAGGACGGGCCGATGGAATGCCACGAGCCTCGTCCTTTGCGTGCACGGCCACGCGAACCCGTCATTGGAGCGCGAATCGATCTTTCCAAACAGACCGGCGAATTGGTGCTGGCCGACGTGTATGAGGGCCGCAACATGGAAGGGATCAAGCCAGGTGACATCAAAAAGCTTCTCGTCCTGGAGCAACTCCCCGAACCGGTCCATTTCTCTGGCGGCATGGAGCCGATCAGCATCGGCGGCACGTTCACCATGGCACGGATTCTCGGCACGGTGCCGGTGGAGCCGGACGGTTCGGCCCACATGGAGCTGCCCGCTTTGCGATCGTTGTTCTTTGTGGCGCTGGACGAAGACGACCTGTCGGTCAAGCGGATGCAGAGTTTCGTCACCATTCAACCGGGCGAGCGAACAAGTTGTGTGGGCTGCCACGAACAGCGCACGCGCACGGCGCCAGTCAAACCGGGGCTGATGGCCCTCAGGCATCCGCCACACACGATTACGCCCATCGCGGATGTTCCCGACGTGCTCGACTTCCCACGCGACATCCAGCCGATCTTGAACGCGCACTGTGTCGAGTGTCACAATCCGGATAGCCGCGAAGGCAAAGTCGATCTGAGCGGGGATCACACGCCCAGATACACGAGCAGCTACTGGTCCATAGTCAAGCACAGCCTGGTGGCCGACGGACGCAACCTGCCGTATTCCAACCGAGCGCCGCGGACCATCGGCAGCTCGGCCAGCCGGCTGATGAAGCTGATCGACGGCAGTCACTACGGCGCCGAGCCGTCCGAGCTGGAACGTAAGAAGATCCGTTTGTGGATTGAAAGCAGCGCCACCTACCCCGGCACGTATGCTGCGCTTGGTTCCGGCATGTATCCTGTTGCTTTGCCGAACCAGATGCTGATCAACCGCTGCGGCAGTTGTCACGACCCGAAACAGAAGAACCGGGACGTGACGTTCAAATTCAACGCGAACTTATTGCAGTCGCTGTGCAATTTGTCGCGTCCGGAGAAGTCGCTTGTGTTGCGCGCCCCGCTGTCCGAAAAGGCTGGCGGACTCGGACTGTGCGGCAGCGAGGTGTTCACCAGAACTGACGATCCGGCATACAAAGCGATGCTGACCGCGATCCGCGCATCCGCCGAGCAGCTCAGGACGCACAAGCGTTTCGACATGCCCGGCTTCCAACCGAACAGACACTACGTGCGCGAGATGAAACGCTTCGACATCCTGCCCGCTGAGTTGCGCCCGGACGATCCTATCGACGTGTACGCAACCGATCGGCAGTACTGGAAGTCGTTTTGGTACAAGCCCTGAAGAAAAAGACCCGCTGCTCTCGGCACGACGTCTGCGCCGGTGACGCTGGTCAGCCGCCAGTCCAGGCCCTGGTACTTGATCGTGAACCGTTTGTGGTCGATGCCCAGGCGATGCAGGATCGTGGCGTTCGGGTCGCTGGTGTGCACAGGATCCTCGACGATGTTAGTATTGTGCGACTTACGTCAACATCGAGACCCGACAGGAATACGCATCCGAAACCTGCGATCAGGCTGCAGCAACAGCCTTGTGGTGGCTGACGGGCTGCTCAACTCGCCATGCTTTCCGGTCGGTTGCGTCTGCAAATATTCGGTCCAGACATCGTTCACGATGTTTCGCATGCCGCGGTCGGCAGCGTGGCATGGAGACAGTCCGCTGAAGCAATAGGTTGCAGTTTATCGAGGACTGTGAATGTGAAAAAGGCTCATTACTGGATTTCCTCGCTGGCCGTCGCGTTGGTCGTTGCGTCCAGCAGCGCCGAGGAATGGCCCGTGTGGCGAGGGCCGCGTGGTGACGGAACCAGTCTCGAGCAAGAGGTCCCGACGCGGTGGAGCGCGACGGACAACATTGCCTGGAAGGTCGAAATCCCCGGCGTCGGACACGCGTCGCCCATTGTGTTTGGTGATCACGTGTTCATTGCGACCTGCATTGAGGAGACTGAGGAGCGGGTTCTTTTGTGCCTGGAGCGTAAGACCGGAAAGACGGTCTGGCGAAAGGTTGTGATTCGCGCCGCCCTGGAAGCGATCCACCGGCTGAACAGCAGGGCATCAAGCACGCCGACAACCGACGGTTCGCGTGTGTACGTCTCCTTTCTTGAGCCGGACGGATCGACCGTTCCCGCGGAAGTGATTAGGCAACGGAGTGGAGACCTGCGCGCCGACAACACCGGAAAGCCGGTCAGTCCGGGAAAGATGTGCGTTGCGGCTTACGATATGAGTGGAAATCGTCAGTGGATTGTGCGACCCGGTGGGTTCGCCAGTGTTTGGGGCTACTGTGCAACTCCGATCGTGTTTGAAGACAAAGTGATCATCAACGGCGATCACGATGGGGACGCGTACATCGTGGCGCTCGATCGCAAGACAGGAGAGACCGTCTGGAAGGTCGCTCGCGAGAATCGAATTCGTAGCCACTGTGTGCCGCTGATTCGCACGTTGGACGGCCGAACGCAAATGATGGTTGCCGGCAGCCACTCGATCGTCAGTTACGACCCGCGGAACGGTTCGAAGCACTGGTACACCGTGGGACCGAAGGGGCGAGCGGTCGCGTCTCCTGTTTTCGCGTCTGGCCTGCTACTGGTTAGCGCGGCATATCCGGATCGCGAGATGCTGGCGGTTCGGCCACACGGTCAGGGCGATGTTACCCAGACACACATCGCGTGGCGCAACGGCCAGTCGGCCCCGTATGTTCCGTCGCCGATTGCGGTAGGCGATTACTTTGTCGCGGTGTCCGACTCTGGAATCGCCAGTTGCTTCGATGTGGCGACGGGCAAGCGGCATTGGCGGGAGCGAATCGGCAAGGGGCATACCGCAGCGCTTGTCACCGCTGGACGCCTGGTGTACTTCCTGTCCGATACAGGTGTGGCAAGAGTCGTGCGGGCGGGCGCAGAATTCGAGTTAATCGCCGAGAACACAATCGGCCAGCGCTGCTACGCTTCCCCGGCGATCAGCCACGGACAGATCTTCCTGAGAAGCGAGAAACACCTTTTCTGTGTGGGGAAGGATCGCAAGTGATTCCCGCGCAAGCAATCTCCTGAGTCTGCCACCTGTCGCCCGGCGCGATCAGATCGTTCCCGGAAGGCGCTTGGATGACGCCGCGGTAATGGCCGAATGCTCGCGCCACGAACCCGTGCTAGAATGGACGCTCGTTGATTCCGATCACAACCGGGAGATCCCAATGACACGCAACCTTCAATTCGCCGCGGCGGTTGCTGCCGCGCTGCTCTTTGCCTCGTCAGCCATCGCCGGCGACAACGAACTTTCCGGACAAGAAAAACAGGCCGGTTGGCAGTTGCTGTTTAATGGCAAGGACCTGACTGGCTGGAAGTGCAACAACGGCAAGCCAATCGCGACGCCGGTTGAAAAAGGGTCGCTCGTTCCATACAAGTCGGGCGGGTACATCATCATGCACGAAAAACCAGTTGATAATTTCGTACTAAAATGCGATGTCCGCTGGGAAGACCCTCGCTGCAATTCCGGCATCTTCTTCCGTGTCGAGGATCCCAAGAACCCTGTGCACACCGGCTTCGAGATTCAGGTTATGAGCGGCACGAACGTTGGCAAACACCAGTTCGGCGCGATCTACGATCTGGTAACCACCACCAAAAACGCTGGCAAGGAAACGGGCCAGTGGAACGCTGTCGAAATCAGGTGCTACGGGCCGTACATCAACGTCAAAGTGAACGGCGAAGATGTCGCCGCTATGAACTGTGATAAGTTCGGCCAGCCGGGCGTCTGCCCCGATGGCACGAAGCACAAGTACAAGCTGAACGGCGAGCCGCGAGCGATTAAAGAATTCGCTCGCACGGGCTATCTGGGATTTCAAGATCACGGCCACAAAGTGTGGTACAAGAACGTCAAGCTCTTGAAGTTGGACTTGAAGGAGTAATGGCAGCCCCTCGGCTCCGAAACCACGTCGCGGCCCGTTGGCGCTCCTCATGTCCTTTCGCGCGACTTAGCGATTTCGAGGGCAATCTCCATCACCTTGAGTCCGTCGTCCGGCGTGATCTCCGGAGCTTGACCATTGCGGATACAACGGACAAAGTACTCGTCTTGCTGTAAGTGACCCCACATCCCGGCGCCAGGCTGCTTCACGTTCCACTCGGTTCTTACGGGATCGTCGCTGAACAGAGTCACCTTGTCATTGCCCGACGCGTTGATCACGCAAGTCGAGTCGCCAGCGATCTCGAGAGCCGAACTCGACGCCGAGTGCGTGACGGAACCGCTGTATTGCAGGCTCCCTACGACTCCGTTGGCCAGCTTCAATGTGACGCATGCATCATAGCCGAGCGTCCCGCCGAATTCATCAAGCACCGTATATTTGACGGCGGCGTTCACGTTGGCAATCTCGGTATCAAAGAGCCAGCGGAGCAAATCGATCGACCAGACGGCCAGCGTGTACAGCGGCCCACCGCTTTCCTCGACCTTCCACATCCAAGACGCAGCCGGCCACTGGCCAGCCAGATCGCTGGCGGGAATGAACTCGCGGTAGAAGACGGCTGAGGGGCTACCAATTGCGCCGGCGTCGAGCATTTCTTTCGCCTTCACAAAGTTTGGCGTGAAGCGAAAAGTCAGGCCAGGCATCAGGAAGACGCCCTGCCGGTTGGCCGCTTCGATTATCTGGTCGGCTTCTTCCAGGCTGGCAGCCAGCGGCATCTCGCACAGCACATGCTTGCCAGCCTCAATCGCGGCTAAAGCTACCTTGGAGTGCAATGGAGTGGGGACGGCGACCACGACGGCGTCTACATCGGGGTCCCTGACCAAATCCATGTAGTCCTCGTAGCTCGATTGTGCGCCATGCTTCGTCGCTGCTTTGTTTCGCCGTTTTGCATCGGGATCAGCCACTGCGGCGAGTTGAGCACCTTCCATCGCACCAAAAGCGGCGACATGAGCTCCGCGACCAACGAAACCGCAACCGATGACGCCGACGCCAATGTCTTTCACGAGATGCTCCTTCCATTACAATGAAGCGTGTGTCGATGACGCTGATAAGTCTATGTAAAGTGGACAGTCGTTGTCTACTATCGACACCTTGATCCGTGCGTCCAGTCGCCAAGTGTGGCTGAGACGCTCGGCAGTGTGAAGGACATCGCGGTGACCCAACACTCCTCGGGCGCTCTCTCCGAACGCCAGCCTCGGATCATCGATCAGGTGGACGCTGCCATCGACCGCGGCGAAGTCCTGCGTTATCTCGGCTACCCGATCGGTGTTTCTCCAAACGCTCAGCTTCAGAGCATCCTCGATCGTTGGATCGAAGAGGCCTACCGGCTCGCGACGCCGCGTGCGATCTACGTGGTCTTGCCGGTTGTTGAAAAGGACCGCCGCCGACTCTGGTTGCAAACCAGTGGCGGGGTTGTCGAGTTTCACGGGGCCATTGGCGAGTTCTTGGGAGCATCGCGCAGTGTGGCGGCCTTTATCGCCACTGCCGGACCTGGCGTGGTGCGTCTTGCGGGCGAGCTGACAAGCCTGCGCGATGACTTGGCAGCAATGGTCGTCAACGCAGTCGGCGCGGAACGTGCGGAGGCAGCAGAAGCGGCGGTCATCGACCAGTTGCGCGAGCAAGCTGAGCCGGTTGGCTTTGCCCCCACGTTGCCTTATAGTCCGGGCTATTGCGGAATGGAGCTGACCGAACAGACTAAATTGTTTTCGTTGTTCGATCGAGAAAACATCGGCGTGACCTTGACGCCCGAATGTCTCATGCGGCCGCTGAAATCCGTATCGGGTTTGATTGGGCTGGGGCCGGCTGAAGAGATCGAGGAGTTCGGTTCGCCCTGCGACCGCTGCGAACTTCGCAACTGTGCCATGCGAAGATAAGGACCGGCGCACCAACAATAGTCGCTGTTCGTTCCGCGAACGTGGTGTTTTGTTCGCGGAGCGAACAACGACTATCTCCGACGACGTGTGTCAGCCGCCCGGCTCGTGAATCTCGCAAACGACGCGGAAACCGACGTTGTAGACTTTTTGCCACGCGGGATAACCAAGCCGAAAGGCGGAACGGCTTCGCTCGGCGCGGTCGCGCCACGATCCGCCGCGCACGACCAGTCTCCTGGCAACGGCGCTATCCGTGCGGTCGGCGTTCGTCGAAGAGTACGCACTCCGCGTCCACTCGGCAGCGTTCCCGTGCATATCGAAAAGGCCCCAAGCGTTCGGCCAATAACTGCCCACCGAGCCTGTCACCATGACACCATCATCGTAGCGCGAGTCTCGCGGCATCCAGGCCAGCTTTGAACTATGGCTGTAATCGCGCAGATGCTCGACTTGTTTGTCCGCGAGGTTCGCGTGGGCTGAAAAGTCCGTGTCGAGATCGCCGTAGGAAAGCCGTGTGGCGGTTCCGGCCCGGCAGGCGTATTCCCACATCGCTTCGGTCGGCAGCGTGAACTTCTCGTCAGTCCTGTCCGACAGCCATTGGCAAAACTCCCGGGCCTGATTCCAGGACACGCGCACCACCGGTTGCTCCGGAAGATTGACCCGGTAGCCGCGCGTCGAAACGATTCCGTGAGTCCTGATATAGCGGCTGTCGTGTGCCGGATCGAACTTGGCGAACTGTTGGTTGGTCACTTCAAACTTGGCGATCCAAAACGGTTTGGCAATCCGCTGGCGACGAGGACGTTCGTCGGCGTGACCCGTCGCGTCACCCATCACAAACTCGCCGGCGGGTATTCGCACCAGATGCATCACGACGCCGTCACCCAGATCGACGGTTCGCGTTGTCGCACGTCCGGCTGCAACCTGCCGTCGCTTGGCTTCAGCGGCATCGAAAGGCCAGCCGGGAACATCGACAACGGGAGCTGATTCCTGGAACACGGGTTCCGGCACGATCGGCTCAATCGCGTCTAGCCTGACCGGGATGATGACTTCCTCCGGGTCCTCGTCAAGGCCAGCGTACAGCTTGCGCAGTTCGCGGCGTCGCGAGTCTTGGTCGCCGACGCGATCTTTACCTTGTGCCTCGTGCCAAGTGCCATGAAAAGGAACGTTCAAGTCAATCCAGGTGATCAGCCGGTCCCAGGCTTCCGTATCGAGTTGGACGTTGTGATGTCCCTTTTCGAGCAACTGCACCAACTCGGAAACGTCGGCGTGATATTCCGCGGCGGGTAACAAGTGGTAATCGGTCTCGGCTCCCGGACGCCGTACGAACCGATGCAGTTCGAGATAAGAGGGGCTGAAGCCGCGAGGGTCAGAACTCTCACGCTCGGCAAGCGAAAAAGGGGTCAGGAGTCTTTTCCCAGAACGGCCCGGAGGGTGCTTTGCAGAAAAGACTCCTGACCCCTTTTTGGCAGACCCCTTTTTCGCATGGCAGCCGACACAGTACTTCTCCAGTACCGGCTGGACTTCCCGCTTGAAGCTGAAGCCTCGGGCGGGCCCGTACCACGACTTGATTGCCGATGGTCCGTGTTGTACGGCCAACGTCTGCCGAGCCGATGGAACAGCGTTTGGCGGCGCATGGCAACCGACACATGACAGCGTTTCGCCGGGCATGGCGGTCATCCAACTGCGCATCAACTGCACGGCTTTGCCCTGGTGGTCTAGCGGCTGAACCGTGATCGGCGTGTTGGCTGGAACTCGAAACATAGCCGAGCCGTCTTTGTGAACGGGAGCGGTGCCGAGTACCATCTTGACCGTGTCCCAGGACGAATCGACGCCGATGGCCCGCGAATCGTCAGCCATATCTTGATAGGCGTAGTGGTAAGCAATCACACGCAGATTCTTGACGGTGCCGCGCGGGACTCCGGCGAGCCCTGGACCAGCATAGATGTCGCCCAGGTTGATAATTGCGTCCTTACGATTCCGATCGACCCGGTCAGGGATGACTGCTGGCTGTGACCTCGCGCGAACGGGGATCGGTTCCAGCAAGTCGTGGTCCTCGTCTTCGTACAGAGGCAGCATGTTGTCGAATACATCGACAAGATAGATGCCCCAGCGAGATTCCTCGCTCATACGGCACGAAACAAGGAAGTACTTGTCGCTCAAGGGAAACGGATGCAGAAACTTCGGCCATGATCCGACGACCAGCCGATCGTTGATAACGGGCTCCACCTTTTGACCGCGGCCGGGGATGCGTTGCACGACACCGTCGGCTTCATGTTGTCCGCGCGCCGGATCGAACAGCACAAGTTCGCCGCTGCGCCGCGCGGCATGATGTCCACTGACGACTCCAACGACTTGGGAAGCATGACCGGGGAGTGGCCGAGCGTAGAAGATGCTATTGGGCCAATAGGAGTTGCTGCCGTAGTACGATTTCTGATCCGTTCCATCAGGATTCATGCTGAACAGCAACCGGCTAAAGAAATGGGGGATGTCCGTGTATTCCCAACGCGTGTACAGAACACGCCCGTCGTTGAGCACTGTCGGGCAATAATCCTGATCCTGTTCGAAGCCAAGCTGCCGAATGTTGCCACCGTCTTCGTCCATCACGAACAGCACACCGACATAATCACGTCCCCGCACGCAAGGAACCCCTGCAAACACCGCTGTGCTGCAGAACATCACCTTCCCGTTGGGCAGGTAGCACGCGTCGAAGTTGTCCACGTCCGTCTGGTCCCCGCGCGTGACTTGACGCAATCCGCTGCCGTCCGTGCGAATCTCGAACACTTGCCACTGATCATGGCTGCCCGGCATCGAGAACAGTAGCCGGTCTCCGTCAAAATGGAGATCGACGTCACCAACAAACCTCCGTCCGTCCGGTTTGAACAGCGTCGTCAACTCGCAACCGGAACCGACGGGTGACAGGATAGCAATTTCGTTGTCTGACTCGTTGGCGGCGATACTTGAGTTGTTGGCCCAGTTCATGGGCAGATCCGGTACGAATGGGTTGGCACGACGTTTCACGACCGCGAGCTGATCGAAATCTAGCAGTGGATTGGCCAGCAGCGCCTCGCGACGCAGTACCCCCAGTTTCGCATGCGCCTCGGCAAACAGCTCGGGATGCTGTTCGGAAGCCGCCTGCTTGGCCAATACCTCAACGGCCGACAATCTCGCCAAATAGTCTGGTCCTGTTTGATAAGCTTGCCCATGAGTCTCAATTAGATCGGTGATGGCCAAACGAAGCGAAGCAATTTGGTGCATCAATGTCTTTCGAAACTCGGCGTTGCGCGCGCACTGTTCGCCGAATTCGGTAGCCTCGGCGCAATGGTAAAGCTCTCGGACGGGCCACAACGCGCCTTGGTCGTTCACCTGCGCTGCAAACTGTCGGCCTTGAGCGTGTAGTTCGGTCCGACGGATGACTTCCGCATAGCGACCCGCAAGTTCGCGCACATGACCGGGCGACCAGTCCCATGTCCAAAGGCCCTGTTTTCGTTCGCGATCCATTTCGTGACGGGACGCGTCATCCACAAAGTCGCGCTGAAGAAGTTGCCACAACTGTTCCCGCTTCAGCTTGCTGGCGTCCACAATGGGGCCAGGCGTCTCGGCGGTCGAACAGTAGAAATTCGACACTTCGCGATACACCAGCTTCTCGTACTCGGTAGCTGGCCCGCTACGTGTTGAGTGCCCCGTGAAGACGGTTCCCCACGGTCGCCTGGCTTCCAGTGTGTACTTCCGCCAAGGGTCGTGGTCGTCGGGGCGACGAGGTTTCGGATGGAGTTCGATTTTCACCAGCAGGTCATTGTCGCCCGCCTGCAGCTTGAGTTGAACCGGTGTCGGCTTCACTTGAACGTCACCAGTCCCCAGGTTGTACGCGATCTGTCCGTTTCGTTTTGCTGCGACTTGTTCACCATTGAGCCAGACGGTCATCTCTCCCATAGCATCCACAAAGATGGGAAGCGTCACTGCAGCCGAAGACGCAACGTTGCGTCGCAGGTACGCCACATGTTCTCCAGAGTGCAGCTTGTGAATCCAACCGTCTTTGTATTCGGGATGCAGGATCCACTGTTGCTTCGAGCCGTCAGGGCCGGTGCGATAGTCTGCATCGAAGTCCGATTGTCGCTCTTTGAGGATACGAGCTTTGAGGGCAGCGTTGCCTGGAGAGATTGATAGCGGTCCCAGGCAAGACCACGGCCCCAGGCGCGGCGCGACCGTTGTTCCAGCCGCCTCAGCTTCGTGCGACTCGTGCATCAGCAGCGCCTCGCGCGACTCGATCAGCGACTCGTACCATGTATCCTGGCGCAGATACCACGTGGGATCATCGGACTGTGGAGCCGCGCTCATTACGAGCAACACGACCATGCTTGTCACCGTATGTGCCATTTCAATATCTCCTTCGAGCTATGCCCTGCCGATTATACCCGCCGCGGATCGATTTCGTCGGGTTCATATAACACTCGCCCTTCCATGCCGCCGCTGGTCATCAGCATCTGGCCGGTGATGTGTCCGGACAACTGACTGGATGCGAGGAACAGAGCCGCAGAAGCGACGTCCATCGGTCGGCCGACTTTTCGCAAGGGGATGGTTTGCAAGGCGCGCCGCACGACGTCAGCGTCGTCCATAAATCCTTCGGTCAGCGGTGTGACTGTCCAACCAGGACAAAGTGCGTTCACGCGACCATGCGCCGCCAGACGAGTGATTTCGTTCTTCAGACTGAGCAAAAAGCCGTGAACCAGGCCTCCCTTCGCGGCTGCGTAATCGGCATGCCCGGCTTCGCCGAAGACGGCCGCCGTCGAACCGACCAACACCGCAGCCGGATCCGTGATCGTATGCTGTTCGATGCCGCGGAAGAACTCGCGCATGCAAAGAAAGACGGAAGTGAGATTGGTTGTGACCGTTCGATCCCAATGTTCGAGTGTCATCCGGTGGATCGGTACATCCTCAGGAGGCCAGATGGCGGCGTTGGCGATCACGATCTCGATTGGCTCCAACTGCTGTTCTGCTTCGCGCCATAGCCGGGCGACGTCATCCTCGCTGGTCAGATCCGCTCCGATTACTGCGTGAACAGTTGAGTCAAGTTCGCCGAACAACGCGATCGCCGCCTCGCGCCGTGAATGGTAGTGGATCACCACTCGAGCGCCTTCGCCAGCCAACGCCCGCACCATCTCCGAGCCGAGCCCGCCGCTGGCACCGGTGACGAGTACGACTTTTCCTTTTAGACCCGCGTCCATGTTGTTTGTCAGTCGAATGTTTCTTGTGAAGTTATGCGGCACTCGCGAGAAAAGGGAACAGGCACGGTGCCGTCAAGTTTGTTCGACATTTCGGCCGGTTTGTGGCACGGAGCCAGTCCCCTTTTCTCGCTCACGTCTTCAGTTCGACTTCTCGACGATTGCTCCTTGCCGTTCGATGGACCATTGGCGAATCGTCTCGGGGATCGCCTTCAGGTTCTCCATTGGGCAAGCCAAAGGCAGCGCGCATTCGGGAGCAACCATCGTTAGACCGGCATCAAGTGCTTGCCGCACTTCTTCTCGAACCGAATCGGCGGTCGCGCAAAAGAGCGTCTGTGGATTGTTGATGTTTCCCACCAATTGGCATTTCCCCTGCATGACCTCCAAGCTGCGTCGAACGTCGTTCTTGCTGTCGAAGTGAAAAGCGTCGAAGCCGGTCTCGCGAATGTAGGGCATCCGATCTTCGGTGGCGCCGCAAATGTGCAGGATGAGTGGGCATGGAATCCGCCCGACCAATTCAGTGTGGATGTCTTGAAGAAAATCGCGGTAGTAGGCCGCTCGCACCAAGTCACCGGTGGCGTGATCGGGCAGCGTCAGCACATCGGCGCCCGCTTCAATCTGGGCGATGCCAAACAGGACTGTCAACTCTTTGAGAACTTCCAGGCTTCGCTTCACTTCGTCGGGATCATCGACGGTCATCAACAGGAACCGTTGCGTGCCAAAGACGTGATAACCGAGTGTCCACGGTCCCATCGTCTTGCCGATGATCGCCACTTCGTCGCCCCAGCGTCGCTTGAGCTCGGCGATACTCTCCAGGACACAGAGGATGTCGGGCTTGTTCAACACATCGTCCGGGATACGGATCTCGTCCGCGCAACGTGCCAATGATCCCGTACACGTGGGCCAGTTTGTTTTGTCGGCCCACTCAACCTCACAGCCCAACGCGGCGGATTCCTGGACGATCGAAAACACGGGCATGATGGAGTCGAAACCGATGTGGGTGTAGGCGGTCTCGGCGAGCCGCGTCATCAGTTCTGCTTCGCGGTGTGCCTGAGGGAACGGGGCGTCAACTTGATCCATCAGCGCTTCGGTGGCGATTGACGTCGGGCAGATTACAGCGGGCCGATCAATTGGCCGGCCGGCCAACGCCGCCAAGACCCGTTCCCGTGGTCGCATCGGATGCGACAGCCATTGCCGTCCCGTCATATCTCTGCAACCCTCCTCACCAGTTTGGCACGTGACGCGTCAGCATCGCAACGATCCTCATACTACATAAGGCCAGTCTAGTTTGGCTAGTACTATGGCTAAAGAACAGCCGATGAGCCGCGGCGGTCGCCACTCCACGACACACGCAGGCCATTCAGTTTTTCAAGATGCACAAATCAGCCGGCGGGCGGTAGCCCACGGTTCGCGAAGAAACCCGACGCTAGCGCGTTGCGGCTGATCTGCCTAGATTGAAAAACTGATTAGCCCTGACGACAGGCGTGCATGGTTTGGCTCCAAGTGTTCACCTTGTTATAGTTCGTAACGGATTCCAACACGTGAACTTCCTCCATTACGTGCACCTAAGATGATGAACGGTCGCGAACGAGTCCTTGCGTTTTTGAAAGGCGAATCGGTTGACCGCCTGCCGTTGATGCCGGTCGTGATGATGTTTTGCGCCGATCAGATCGGCGTCAAGTACAGTGAATACGTCAAGCACGCTCGAGTGTTGGCCGAGGCGCAGATTCGCACGGCCGAGCGATTCGAATTCGACATCGTCTGCAATATGTCCGATCCTGCTCGGGAAGCGTCTGACTGCGGTGCGAAGATCGAATTCTACGACGATCAACCTGCTGCGATCATCGAGAGCGATGCGCTGCTGGCGGACAAGGAGTCGCTCGTAGGATTGCAGATCCCCGATCCGCTTGGTGGCGGCAGAATGCATGAGGCCGTCAAGGCCTTGAAGCTGATGAAGGAACGAGTTGGCGACGAGAAGGCCATTATGGGCTGGGTCGAAGGACCCTGTGCGGAAGCGGCGGATCTGCGGGGCATTAACACGTTGATGCTCGATTTCTATGACGATCCTGCGTTTGTCCGCGGACTGTTCGACTTCACGTTGCAAATGGCGTTGCGTTACGCGCGAGCCCAAGTGGACGCGGGCGCGGATATTGTTGGCATCGGCGATGCCGCCGCGTCGTTGATCGGGCCCAAGTTCTACGACGAGTTTGTCTGGCCCTTCGAGAAGAAACTCGTGGATGGAATCCAGGCGATGGGTGCCGCCGTACGGTTACACATCTGCGGCAATACAAGCTCAATTGTCCAAGGCATGGGGCGATTGGGATGCGAGATTGTCGATTTGGATTATTTCACACCCGTCGATGCGGCACGCGAGGCAATGGGGCCGAATCAGATCCTGCTCGGCAACATCGACCCAGTCCGGGCCCTACGCAACGCCAACGCCGAGTCGGTCACTGCGTCGATTGCCGAATGCCATCGCCAAGCCGGTGACCGCTACATCGTCGGCGCAGGTTGTGAAGTACCGCGCGACACGCCGTTAGAAAACGTTCGAGCAATGACCGAGTACGCAAACTCGCGTTATTAATAGGAAACAGGGGCTGTGAAATAGTGCGCTATCTTGAACGTAGGACGGGCACTCTTGCCCATCGTTTGTCGGGCAAGTGTGCCCGACCTACAGTAGCGCGCTCCCGGCTGTGAGGAGCGATTGACGTTCGCGAGGCGGACTGTCTATTATGGATTGCGATAACTGCAGAAACTATCTTTCGATAGTTAGCTTCACCGAACCCTCTCTAGAAAGGCAATCGTCGTGGCAAGCGGCCAGTTTTTTTCTCAGCGTTTCAGCTATGGGCTTCACGCTCTGGCGTACGTGGCAACAAAACCGGCCGGTGAGTTGGCGACGCTTCCTGAACTGGCCGAATGGATATTGACGGTCTGGCCCAACGCTTCGGATACGTATTTGTCGAATGTTGTTCAGCGGATGGCACGCGGCAAGTTGCTGCGTAGTCACCGCGGTATCGCGGGTGGCTATTCTCTCGCTCGGGCGGCGGACAAGATCACGGTTCGTGATGTCGTTGAATTGCTGGAAGGGATCGAGACAAATCGTTGTGGCTTGTCGCTTGACGACGAGTGTCCCGTGATGGGCCGCTGTTCCATCCAACGCAAGTTGAGCAAATTGGAAGAAGGGTTTCTGCAAGCACTGGCGGGCCTCACGATAGCCGAACTCGCCAACGATATCAGAGCCACTCTACCCAAGAAAAAACGTGCCTAATCGGACAGCGCCACGTTGCTGAGGGACTGGCGATGCAAGTTGGTTGGAGTCCCGCCTTTAGGCGGTTTCGTCGCACACGCCTGCCAAGCCGCCTAGAGGCGGGACTCCAACACAAACTGGCGCCGTCCAACTATGCTAAGCAGTCATGGTTACCGACCGCTGATATGTTTCAGCAGTACGGTACAACCTGGTCGCATGGGACGTCATCAACCTGATAGATTGTCCTACCAGATCAACGCTCGACGAGTCCCACCTGATTGTTTCCCCTTTCAACCAACGCGAGGGTTCGAGATGGCCCGGTCAATAAGAAGTAGGGTTGAACCAAGATGGCACGGTTCGCAACACCGCGGCGCGAGGACAACGGCCAGGCCGTACGCAGTCCTCTCTTGGCACTGCTCGGCCTTGCTCCTCGGAATCGCGGTGCTTTCGCTGGGCGCTCGTGATGCGTCGGCCGCCGGTGATGTCGATTTCAGCCGTGATGTTCGGTCGATATTCGTCGAGAAATGCTATTCTTGTCATGGCCCCGACGAGACGAAGCGAGAGGGGGAGTTGCGGTTGGACTTCGAGTCCGACGTCTTCGCCGAGCGAGATGCAGCGACGATCGTGCGGGGAAAGCCGGATGAAAGCGAATTGTATCGGAGACTCGTCACCGACGACGGGGACCAGCGGATGCCACCGCCGGATTCGGGCAAGGTCGTTTCGGACCAGCAGAAGGCATTGCTGAAGAAGTGGATCGCCGAAGGAGCCGAGTGGCAAGAACATTGGTCATTCGAGAAGTTGGCCAAGCCGGAGGTACCGAAGGGCGCGTCAGGCGAGTTTGTCCAGAACGAGATCGATCACTTCACTTTGGCTCGGATGCAAGCGGAAAGCTTCACGCCGAACCCAGCAGCCGACCGCGTGACTTTGATTCGCCGGCTGAGTTTTGATCTGATCGGGCTGCCGCCAACACCCGCGGAAGTCGATGCTTTCGTCAATGATTCCTCGCCCAGCGCCTACGAGGGCCTCGTTGATCGTTTGCTCGCTAGCGAACACTGTGGCGAGCGGATGGCAATCTACTGGCTGGACGTGGCCCGGTATGCCGACAGCAACGGCTTTCACGGCGACAACCCGCGAACGATGTGGCTGTATCGCGACTATGTCATTGATGCGTTCAACTCGAACATGCCCTTCGATCAGTTCACCATTGAACAACTGGCCGGCGACTTGATACCGGAAGCGGGGCGGCGTGGACTGATCGCTTCGGCATACAACCGCCTTCTGCAAACGACTCAAGAGGGCGGCGCGCAGGCCAAGGAATACTATGCCAGATACGCCGCGGACCGCGTCCGCAATACCGCCGGCACTTGGCTTGGCACGACCATGAATTGTGTTGAGTGCCACAATCACAAGTTCGATCCTCTCTCGATGAAGGACTTCTACTCGATGGCGGCGTTCTTTGCCGACATCGACGAGCCGGCCGTCGGCGGTCCTCAACACACGAAGTTCTTCACTCCCGAACAGCAAGCGAAGCTCGAGCAGGCAGACGCCAGGATTGCAGAGCTGAACGAGAAGCTCAAAGCGCAGAAATCCGAAGAAGATCAGACAGCCGTGAAAAAGGAACTGGCCGAAACACAAACGCAGCGCAAGAAGGTTCACGATTCGGGAACGGACCTCGTGATCACTAACGTCAGAGCAACTCCGCGCGAGATACGAATCTTGCCACGCGGCAACTGGATGGACGATTCAGGGGCGGTCGTCCAGCCAGCGATTCCTGCGTTTTTTGGTCGGCTGGAAACGGGCGACCGTCGAGCGACTCGGTTGGACCTCGCTCGATGGATCGCGTCGCCCGATAATCCGCTGACGCCTCGCGTGTTGGTCAACCGTGTTTGGACGCTGATGTTTGGGACCGGTATCTCGGGCGATCTACGTGATGCGGGAACGCAAGGTGTGCTGCCAACGCATCCGGATCTGCTGAACTGGCTGTCGGCCGATTTTGTCGAGCACGATTGGGACGTGAAACGGCTCGTTAAGCAGATCGTGATGTCCGGGACTTACCGGCAGTCTTCGCTGGTGGACAACGAGAAACGCTCGCGCGATCCCTACAACCGGTTGCTGGCTCGGCAGAACCGCTGGCGGCTTGATGCCGAGTTCGTTCGCGATACGGCACTGTCGATCAGCGGCTTGTTGGTTCGCAAAGTCGGTGGCCCTTCGGTCAGACCTTATCAGCCCGCTGGTTACTGGATGCACCTGAAGTTCCCCAATCGCACGTGGCAGCACGACACGGGACAGAACCTGTACCGCCGTGGATTGTACACGTGGTGGCAGCGGACTTTTCTTCATCCTTCGCTGTTGGCATTCGACGCGCCGACCCGGGAGGAATGCACGGCTCAACGTGCACGCTCTAATACTCCGCTACAAGCTCTCGTCTTGCTGAACGATCCCACTTACGTCGAATCGGCCCGCAAGTTCGCCGAACGCATTGTGCAGGAAGGCGGCGATTCGGTTGAGGAGCGAGCGCGTTTCGCAATGCGTCAAGCAACATCGAGAGCGGCCCGGGATGTGGAGGTTGCGGTGTTAAGCGACCTGTACGAGCAGCAACTCAAGGAGTACTCCGGAGACAAGGAAGCTGCGGAGAAGCTGTTAGCAACCGGTTTGTCGCCGAGCGAGTCCTCGACTGACGTTACGCAGTTGGCTGCCTGGACCGACGTGGCCCGGGCCGTGCTGAATCTGAACGAGACGATCACGCGAAACTGAGAGGCTATCCGAAAACGGGGACTGGCTCCCGAGTGTTAGGTATCTAGCCACGCGTTGGCATTGGCGTAGGGTGCCTGTCCCCATTTTCGGATAGCCGGAGAAACAACCCATGGAAAACTACAATTCAACGCAGCTGTCTCAAACTCGCCGCTCGTTCCTGGGCCGCGCCGGTGGTGGCGTCGGTGCCATGGCGCTGGCTTCGCTGTTGGACCCCAAGGCCTTCCAGGTTCAGGCCGCTCCCGCTCAATCCCAGCGATGGACGGGAACGGTCAAGCCCCTGCATTTTGCTCCCAAGGCAAAGAGGGTGATCCACCTGTATCAGGCCGGTGGTCCGAGCCATTTAGAGACGTTCGATTTCAAACCGGTACTGGCCAAGCTTGATGGCAAAGCGATGCCCGAGTCGCTGACCAAGGGACAGCCGATCGCACAGCTTCAAGGTCAGCAGCTCCGTGTGATGGGTGCGCAGCATCCGTTCAAGAAGTATGGCGAAGCGGGACAGGAGATCTGTTCGATCTTCCCGCATCTCGGCTCGGTCGCCGATGAAGTCGCCATCGTGCGTTCCATGTTCACCAAGGCAATCAATCATGATCCCGCGCACTCTTTCATGAACTCGGGAACTTCGATCAGCGGTGCGCCGAGCGCGGGAGCGTGGTGGCTGTACGGTCTGGGCGCCGAGACCGACGATCTACCGGGCTTCGTTGTGCTCAGCTCGGTTGGCAAGTTTGGGCAAGCCCAACCGATCGCCGCACGTCAATGGAGTGCTGGCTTCTTGCCGTCGCGGTTTCAGGGCGTCGAGTTCCGTTCGAAAGGCGATCCCGTGCTGTACGTGGGGAATCCGCAAGGAATCACTCGGACAAGGCAGCAACGTGTCGTCAACGCAGTCAACAAGCTTAACGAACTGCGCGATGACGTCGTCGATAATCCCGAGATCGCCACGCGGATCACGCAGTACGAAATGGCATTCAAGATGCAGGCTTCGGTTCCGGGCTTGATCGATATCTCTGACGAGTCGCAGGAAACGCTCGATCTGTACGGGACCAAGGGAGCGGACGGGTCCTTCGCCGCCAACTGCCTGTTGGCACGACGGATGGCGGAGCGTGGTACGCGGTTCATCCAGTTATATCATCGGGCTTGGGATCACCACGGCGGCATCAAGAGGAACATGGCCGGCACGGCGACCGAGGTGGATCAAGCGACCGCAGCGCTGATTACCGACCTCAAGCGACGCGGCATGTTGGACGAGACGTTGATCCTGTGGGGCGGCGAGTTTGGCCGGACGCCGATGGCCCAGGGAAGCGGTCGCGACCATCACATCAAAGGCTTCTCGATGATGCTATGCGGCGGCGGCATCAAGGGAGGCGTCACGTACGGCGCGACGGACGACTTCGGCTACAACGCCCACGAGAATCGAGTCAGTGTCCACGATCTGCACGCCACCATGTATCACCTGTTTGGAATCGACTTCCGACGATTCACCTTCTCCTTCCAAGGCCTGGACTTCGGGCTCACTGGGGTCGAGACGCCTCGCGTCTTGACTGAAATTCTCGCTTGAAACTGGTATACCACGATCCAGGTAACGAACGAAGATACTACGGCGGAACTCCATAAGCGAACCTGTCCAACTAGCGTTCATCAATAAACTGACTTGGAGCAGAAGAAGGGAGATAGGTTCGCTTATGGCGACCATCGCGTTGAGCGAACTTGCCCCCCTTTCAACGCCCGCGACGCGATGCGCTGCTGGCGATGGGAATTACTCAGCCGCGACAGCCTCGACCGTCACCAACAACGGCTTGGACGCATAGGTCGCCTTCATGACAAAGTTCAGGGAGACGTTCGCCATCACAGAGACTTGTTGTTTGGCGACTGTCGGTGCGTCCTTGGTGGCCGTCAACGTGATCTTGCCTTCTGCCGTCTTGCCGGTGAGCAACGTCTTGCTCTTGGGTTTGTCGAGCGTCACGCCTTGCGGCAGCGAACTTCCGTAGACGCTGTTCAGATGATTGTAGGTGACATCGAGCGTGACGTTCTTTTCAAAACCCTCTGCCCGTTCGATCTTGATGTCGATCTCTTTCGACTCGCCGGGCTTCAGCTTAACGTCGTATTCGCTCAGCGTTACGCCCACGATATCGCTTGGCTGACCGACCGACACCGTGTGCATCTCGGCCGGCCAATGTCCTCGGCCGCCGCCCGGCTGGTACGTCTCTTGATAGGGCTTCGCGCTCGCCTCAAGCAGCAATTCGCCGCCGTCCATTGGATGCTTCGCGGTGCCCGTGATCTGCACATTCGAGATCGCCATTGCGGCATCTGCCTTGGCAGTCAGAACGATACAGCCATCCTGCCCTTTGCCGGCGAGAATGCGGCCGCAACTCGCTTCAACCCCGTTCGGCAAGCCACTAATTCCGAGTTGAATCTCACCGTCGAATCCATTCTTGCGCACGGTCCGCACGAACATTACGCCACTGGTCCCCGCCGTCAGTTGCGTCTTGTCCGTGTCGATATAGAGTTCGAAGTACGGCAAGCTTCGCGTCGCCTTGATGAAGTACACGAAATCCGAACCGCCACGCAGGTGCAAATCGCGGACCTCGATCACATAGATTCCATCGGCGGGGCCCGTCCAGTTCTCGACCCACGAATCGGCGAAGCCGCGTTTGCCAAGCCGCATGTCGTCGTTCAGAGCGAGTTGCTTGCCGTTGACGTCAAGGATGCGGAGGTGCGAATCGAGCGCCGACTGTTGCCGCCGGGCAAGCACTTCGAACGAGAACTGCTCGCCCTTCATGGCCGCGAACGAATAGCAATCGATGTCGCTGTCGCTATCGACCCGCCCCGTAATGCCGACGGGAAGAGCAACCTGCTGGGCTGTCTCAGGTGTATTGTTCTCGGACTGCCGTTCCGTAAACACAGGCAGATCGCTGACAACGACTGGAGCGGGATTCGTGACGGCGGCACCCATCGGCAACTCCCACCACTGAGGCCCACTTGGTTTGTCGAGCGGAATGCTGACGAATGCCGCACGTTGGTCGGCCAATCGATAGCCGACGAACTCGAACTTCGTCTGCTGGCCGCGGCCGATCGCCATGGGATGGACGTTCGTAACGAAAGGCCGATCGTTGATCTCGATCGCATATTCCCAATACTGGTTCCCCTGGTAACGCACGTCGCGGATCTCCAGGAAGTACTCACCCGCCCGCTCGAATTTGTAGTCCATGAACGGATCGGCATAGAAGTAGTTGTCTGATGCCGCGAGTGTCGTGCCGTTCGCATCGCGGAGCGAGAGGATCGGATCGACGTGCTGCTGCAGGTCATGGATTCGATCCTGCAAGCGTTGCGAGCGGACGTGGAAGTTTAATGCCTGGCCCGCTTCGACCGTGAACTTGAAGTAATCGACATCCTCGGCCCGCTCAATGGCTCCACATACCGTCGCGGGAAGCGTGATCGCGTTTGCCTTGTCGCGAGTGTTGTTGTCACCGTCTTCCTTCGCCACGGCGTCGCGGGCGATGACAAGTTGACCAAGCGTGCTGACGCCGTTGGGCGTGCCAATGCGGAAGTCGCGGACACCCCCTTGGGCGTCGGGGGCGACTGTGAAGCGGACGTTCATCGTTTGCAGGTTGGGCTTCTCGCCTTCTTTGACCTCCGGATGGACGATCTCGCCCGTCACGCCTTCGCCGTTCACGAGGACATCGTATGCGCCGAGCATGGTGTAGCGCGACTTGATAGTGTGCTCGGACGTCTGGCCGACTTGAGCCGCGACCGGCGTGAGGCTCATCAGCATCGGGTAGGAGGTTTGCGCTCGACTCGTTCGAGGAATCCCGAGGTACGATGCGAGAAGGACAGCGATGGTTAGCGTGATGTGTTTCATGGCAACTCGGCGGGCAGAGAGCAGTTTGCGAATGAATATGGAATATCGAGCAAGGAATGATGAATGTTGAACAACTCTCTTCTTCTTTGAGCTGATCATTGGACATTCCTTGCTCGATATTCGATATTCAGATTCTCCACGACATTGTTACGTCATCGTACAAACAGAAACTGCTTCGAGTTAACCAGAACCCAAAGCAGATCTTCGTAGAACTCTTGGGGGTTGTTGCTTTCAGCGAGGAAGGCCGTGTTGCTGGCCTTTTCTTCGTCGGTTGGGTAACGGCTGAGTGCGGTCAAGTAAAGCTGTTCGATGATCTCGTCGGGAGACTCCTTCTCATCCGCGATCAGCGTGGCCAAGAGGCCGTTCTTGTCAGCGATCTTGGTGGCCACGATGTCACCGTTCAGTGTGTGCAGGGCTTGCGAAAGGCTTTCGTCCTGCGGTCGTTCGCACTCGCAAACACTCGCCCGGCGCGGCTTGGCAAACGTGTTGAGGAAGTAGTTCGGATACTCGGCATCCGGCAGCTCGATCGCGCGCGTGCCCGGCGGCAGATTGCGGAACTTCGTTTGCACGCCCGTCACCTGATCGATCGTGTCGAGCAGCGTTTCGGCGGAGAGCCGTTTCACTTTGAAGTGGCTGTAGAATCGATCGTCCGAGGCGTTGGACTCGGTCGGTTGTGAATCGAGCTGGTACAAACGCGACATCATGATCGTGCGAACCAAGTGCTTGAGGTCAAAGTGATGCTCGACGAAGTCCTTCGCCAGTGCATCCATCAACGCCACGTTGGTCGGTGGGTTCGTCGAACGCATGTCATCAACCTGCTCGACCAGGCCGCGGCCGAGTAAGTAAGAGACGTAGCGGTTGACAACCGATTTGGCAAAGTACTCGTTGCCGGGAGCCGTCAGCCACTCGGCCAACGCCAGCCGGCGGTCCAACGGATGATCGGTCGGTTCACCGTCCAGCGGCGTCGGCGGCATGTTCTTGCCGGTGCGAGGATGACGTGACTCGCCCGACGGCCGGACCATCACGACGGTCTCGCGTCCAAACAAACCAAACTCCTCGCTGTTCTTCGTGCCGACGCGCGAGAAGAACGCGGCAAAACCGTAGTAGTCGCCTTGGCTGTACTTCTCGAACGGATGATGATGGCACTTGGCACATTCCATGCGGATGCCCAGGAACAACTGCGACGTCGATTCCGTGAGGTCGGCCGCGTTCTGATTGATGCGGAAATAGTTCGCTGGTCCGTTCGAATAGATCGAGCCTTTGCCGGTCACCAACTCGCGGACAAACTGATCGAACGGCTTGTTAGCCCGGAACGAGTCGCGAATCCAGTTGTGCAACGCCCACATTCCTTGTTCGCCAAGCTTGGTGCTTGTGTTGCGGATCAGATCGGACCATTTCAGCGTCCAGAAGGCGGAATACGGTTCGTTGTAAGTATCGAGATTCGGATCACCGGTCAGCCCCAACAACCGGTCGATCAACTGCTCCCGCTTGTTCGGTTCCTGCGACTTGATGAAGGCGACGGTTTCGTCCACGCTCGGCAGCGTCCCGATGCAATCAAGAAACGCCCGCCGCACAAACGTCGCATCATCGCAGAGCGGCGACGGCTCGATGCCCAACTCGCGGAACTTGTTGGCCGCCAATTCGTCGATGAAGTTGTTGCTCTGCCAGCCGGCCAACTCGACCGAATCGCTGTACGGCACCACGAACGTTACGGTCTGTGCATAATCCTCGAAGCGGACCATCACGGGGGCTTGGCCTTTGCCAACCGCCGTGACTAATCCTAGCCGACTCACACTCAGCAGCCCTTCGTCCATCGAATCGAACTTGGCCCAGGCCGTTACGTCGCGTGTGCTGCCGTCGCTGTAGGTGGCTGCGACGCGGAGTTGTTGCGTCGCTCCTGGACCCGCGACGCGGCGGGGCGGAGTGACCTTGATGGCGGTCGGCGTGGCCGCCTCCTTGTTGGGAGCGGGCGCTCCGTTCTTCACCCAGGCGACGAGCATCTGATGATCGACCGAGCCGTTCGCGATACGTCGGCCACCGCCATGCGCGACCTTCATGATCGACTTCTGTACAAACAAGCTCCTGGCCGGGTCGAGGTAATCTACGCGCCGGCCAAGCCGATCGCGCACGACTGCTTCGCGGTCGAAGGCCGCATCGAAACCGAAGAGCGACATTTTGAAGCCACCTTTGCCAAACTGGCTCGCATGGCACCCGCCTTGTGTGCAGCCGGCCTTGTAGAGGATCGGGCCGACTTCCGCGCGATAGCGTACGACGGGAGGATTCGCGACGCCGCCTACTTCAACGGGGATCTCCTTGCTCGCATCGGCTGCAGTCACCTTCAACGTCGCAGCACCGTCGCCCACCGCCAACAACACACCCGCCTTATCGACCGTGAAGACGCTTGGGTCCGACGACTCGTAGGTCACCGCGTGGGTGAGATCATCGCTGCGGTCGTTCACGCTTCCATCCGCGGCGGATCTGGTCACGGCAACTTGGACTCGCGCGAAGTTGCCCTGCAATTGAATCGTGTCGGGCGCGACTTGGAACGGATCAGCCGCAGAAACTGTTTGGGCCGCGGCAAGCAGAATGATCGCGAGGCTTACGCCAAGCAGGGAGTTCGTTCCAAAGCGACAATCTTTGCTCGGAGACAACAATGGTCGATCCTCCAAACGGGATGTCTCGGGTGTGCCAAGCGTCACGCCGGCATGGCAACAGCTTGGAGTTAGGTGGGATGCGGTGCCGTGGAGTAGGTCTGCAACCGCGACCATCAGTATGACGACTCGACGTACGAAATGCCATAGGAATGGATCAATTTGCGTTGATCCGTGTGCCGAAATTGTTATGATGAAGGGGCATTCCAACACGATTTCCCGCCCTGCAACACGCCTTCACGCACTGCCGAGGACATCACCATGTTCAACATCACCAACGGCGAAGGACTTTCTCGCCGCAGCTTCCTTCAAGTTGGCGCACTGGCTGGACTGGGCGTTTCGCTGCCGCATGCGTTAGCCCAGAAGAGGGCATTGGCCGCCGCGGGACGTTCCACGTCGGATGTGAACTGTATCTTGATTTGGACGCGCGGCGGAACAAGCCATCACGATACGTTTGATCCGAAGCCGGACGCGCCTGTCTCCGTGAAAGGTGAATTCGGTGTGATCGATACGGCCATCCCTGGTGTCAAGTTCACCGAGGTCTGTCCGAATATGGCAAAAGAAGCAAACCGATTCGGCCTGTTGCGTGGATGGAATCCGCGAAACGGGAGTCACGGCTCGGCCGATCAGTGGGTCATGTCGGGCCGCCGATTCAATCCGGCCGTGGCCTATCCGACCTATGGTTCGGTGGTCAGCTACCACCACGGTTTTAAGTCGGCGATGCCGCCATTCATCCAGCTTGGCGATAATGTGGACCATCGTTTCGGCGGAGGACTGGCCGGCGTTCTCGGACATGCGAACAACGCCTTCAAGATCCTGGCCGATCCGAACCAGGACAAGTTCACGGTCCGCGACATCACGCCGCCGAGCGGAATCACGATGGAGCGGGTTGAGCGCCGTCGCAAGATGCTCGCCGTGGCAGATAAGCTGCAACGCACAACGGAGATCCAGCCTGCGGCCTTCAGCGCGGTTGATGAGCAATTCGAGACGGCGTTGAACATGATCACTGCGGTGGAAACAAAGAAAGCGTTCGAAATCGGGACGGAAGACGACAAGCTGCGTGAAGCTTATGGCAAAAACAAGTTCGGTCAAAGCTGCCTGTTGGCTCGGCGCTTGATCGAAACCGGCGTGCGTTTCGTGACCGTGACCGATGGCGGTTGGGACACGCACCAGAACAACTTCAAGTCGCTCAAAGACAGCCGCATGCCGCCAGTCGATAAGGCGTTGCCACAGTTGCTGATTGACCTGGAACAACGCGGGATGCTCGACACGACACTCGTTTGCTGGCTGACCGACTTCGGTCGTACACCCAACATCAACTCTGCCAGTGGCCGCGACCATTGGGCCACCGCCGGCTTTGCGGTCATGGCCGGCGCCGGCATCCCCAATGGTGTCTTGGGCACAACCGACGATCAAGGCGGGTTCGTCACTCACAATGAGTATTGGAGCGACGACATTGCCCACACCATCTACACGAAGCTCGGCATCCCCACCGAATTGATTGCTTTTGCTCCCGACGGCCGCCCCGTGATCCTCTTGGAAGGCAAGCCGATCCGCGAGTGGTTGTAAGTGAGTCACAAGGCATGGTCGTTGACGATCGACCCGCCGTCGTTCGTGTGTCCTCATGGCGGCGACGCTGTTCCGAGAACTCCGATCGAGTTCTTTTTAAGGAGAAAGGTAGTTGCGATGAGAATTGTTCTGTGCACAGCCCCTGCCGTGTTCTTGTTTTCGGTTGTCTGCATGAATCCCTTGTCGGCTTGGGCTGACGAATACACACATCAGCTCGCCGAGCGGGACGCTGTTCAGAAGGGGGTGGATTTTCTCGTCCACGGAAGTGTGGATTGGGTTCGAAAGCATGGGTGCTTCGCCTGTCATGCCAATGGCCTGGGCGCGTTTGTCACCGGCCTCAGCTCGCGAAATGGATACGTGGTCAACCAGCATGAATACGACACAAACGCCCGCTTCGTCTCGGCCCATCCAGAATCCGAAGGGGACGGCGACGCGCCAGATGGACATCAACCCATCGGAACTCTGGCATGCCAGAAATGCCATTTCATCCAGGGCGGGAACAGAAAGGTATCGCTGACGGCTGTCATCGGCACAGGACTTGCCTTCGGCGGGCAGAGCGTCTCGAAGGGCTACGCCGAGCAGACGGGCAATATGGCGCAGCTCTTGCTTGATGTGCGATCGGAGAAGGGAAAGTGGACACCCGATTATCAAAGCCCCGTGATTATCACCGGCGACGTCATGACGAGCGCTCTGTGCGCTGTCATGCTCAAGGAATCAGCGTCACTCGTCCCCGACGGCAACGAGTTCTCTAAAGCCATCCGGGGGTGGCACAAGTCTCTGGACACATCGGCCTTGACCAAGACCGCTGATATTGCCTTTGCCTTGCTGGGAACAGCCTCGTCTGGGGCCGGCGGATCGGATGTGAATGGCTTGGAAACCACTCTGTTCGAGCTTCAGAATTCGGACGGTGGCTGGCCGGCGCAGCAAGGAGAAGAGAGCAACATCATCGCCACCGGTCAGACGCTACTCGCGTTCGCGGCTGGTGGCCTGTCGCGCGATGAGCCACATGTGGGCGCGGCGATCGACTTTCTTTCCGGACGCCAGAGAGAGGACGGCACTTGGGTGCCTGTGGGCGAAGGAAAGGACTACGGCAAGTTCCCACAAACGTACACCAGAACGGCCTGGGCCATCGCAGGCCTCTCTAGCATTCTCGACATGCATGGCCTGCTCGCGAAGCGCTCCGAGGTGATCAGGGAACTGGAGCACGAGTTGCGAGACGGGCAGGACGACGAGAAACTGCATCGACTGGCCCGCGCCCTACTGCTACTGCAGGACGCGGCCGGGGCTGTCAAGACTTACGAACAACTGATCGCCCGGTCTCCTCAGATGCCGACGTTCCGGCTGGAACTGGCACGGACCTACCTTTCAACGGGCGACAGAAAGAAAGCCGCCGCTGCGTACCAAGAAGCCCTCAAAACGGATTTGCCAACCGACACCAGAGTGTCTGTCCTGCTAACGACGGCCGAGTGCTTGGAAGAGATGGGCGAAAACAAGGACGCGGCTGCGATCTATCTTCAATTGGCCAATCCAAAAGGCCCTCTACCTCTGGCGCGTTCCCGGCGCCTGCTTTCCAAGGTCGTTGCACTCGACACCGATCCGAAGCTCTGGTCGCGATACGGAATCGTCACCGAGTGGGAGGTTTGTGGGCCGTATCCCAACGAAGGCGACGACGGATTCACCAAGGCACACGCTCCCGAGAAGGGAGAACAGAGCCCGTGGCAGAAGTTCGTTTCGGACGATCCCGCCGGACTGCTTGACCTTTCGGAAGCTACCAAGGAAGCAAAGGACACTTGCGGCTACGCGAGGTTACGCGTTTCCAGCCCCGCCGAGCAACAGGCCCAACTTCGTCTGGGCAGCGACGGTTCGGTCGCTGTGTGGCTGAACGGCAAGGAAGTGCATCGCAAACAGGCGGCACGTGCGATCGCGTTTGATCAAGACAAAGTTGACGTAACGATTCCCAAGGGCCGCTCTACATTGATCGTTAAGGTTGGCCAGAACAAAGAAAATGGGCGGCTCGTGTTCCGCCTGACGGATCGGAATGGAGAGCCTTTGAATGACGTAGAGAGGTGATCTGCCCGGCGGTTGCTTGTTGCGGCCTGCATCTCAAGCGGCGATTAGTGCCGTGTCAAAACGGAAATGACGGGTTCATACAAGCACGAAGCGCAAGCGAGTGAGTCCGCGTCCGTCAAAACTCACTCGCTTGCGCTTCGCGCCTGTATTTGCCAACAATCCGTCCGTCGAGATTTTACACGATACTAGGCGAAACATCTCAAACGCGAATCGGATACGTTCCGTACTTGGCCACCGCCTCGATCATGGCTATGTAGTTGTCGAACGGCACGTACTCCGGCACGGAGTTGGACGAGCCACAACAGTAGCCGCCACCGGGCCCAACAGAGCGGATTCGCGTTTTCACTTCCTCCTCAACCTCTTCCGGAGTTCCCAGGGTGAGCGTCGAGTCGAGATCGATGTTGCCACACAAGCAGAGCCGCCCCGCATACATGCTTTTCACTTTGTCGATATCCGTCGATGCTCGCTCGCACGGGTGCAGCGCGTGGAAGCCGCATTCAATCAGGTCGTCGATCACATCGTAGACGCGGCCGTCGGAGTGATAGATATACGGAAGACCGCGGCCGCGCACCAAGTCGCCGATCTGCTTGTTCCATGGAAACACCTTTTCTCGGAGGACCTTCGGATTGACCATGAACCCGGTCGTGTAGCCGAGGTCGTCCGGCATGCAGATGGCACCCACGCAGTCGAGCTGCAGCAAGTTTTTCACGGTGCCTGTCTGGATCTCGCCGATCCGTTGGATCAACCGCGAGGCGACTTGCGAACCTTCGGCCAGCGCGATGCAAAAGGACTCCAAGCCCATGAACATCCACGACGCGGTGAAGACGGCCCCGACGTTGACGATGACTTTGGCCTCGTTCGGCAGTAGCTTGCCAAGACGTTCGACCGAATCGTAATTGAAACCGTCCGGATCAGGCCAGTCGTAGTTGTCCAGCGATGCTTCGTCCTGGATGATTCCCTCACCCTCTTCCGCCCACATCCGCGTGCTGACTTCTTCCTGGAAAGGGTTGTATTGGGCTTGTGTCGGTTTGAGCACGCTGGTCTGAACCGGTCTGGCACCCATTAGCCCGCTCTCTTCCCCGCGGGTGGTCTGCCGGATGCCGATGGTCAGCGGTGCGAAATCGTAACCCGCCTTCATGAAGAACTCGGCTTCCGCCTCCAGACTGTCCGCGGGTTTGCCCAGGAACTGACGCTTGATGTCTTCGTCCACCGAAATTTCAAAGGGCGGAACACGTTTTGGCTCGCCCTGGCACAGGAGTGCCTTTCTCAGATTGTCAAAGTCCGGCATCGTTCTCTCCGTGCATTTTGGTTAGAAGCGGCGCATCGATCAGGTTTGACGTTGCACAGTTTGAGAGCAAGCATCGGTTTGGGTCATGACAGTTTCTCTGGCCGAGTCACGTAGGTTGTTCAACGTCATCAAAACAAGTTAGAGTATAGTGCGTTTAGATGGTATTATCACGTGCAACAGCTCTTGCCGTGGGTGGGTTGCCAGCGCGCAGCCGCTGGTCGCTTTCCGTGTCATGTCGTCGAAGGACTCCTTGATGTCGAAGTTTCCGTTTACTCGCCGTCAGTTCCTCCAAACAACCGCTTCCGTTGTTGGTGGCGGGGCGATGGCTCCTTATTGGCTGACCGGCGCGGTTGCCAAGGCCGACGAGACGCAAGTGAAGAGTATTCGCCCGCACATCGGAGCGATCGGCATTGGGGGGCGCGGTTCGGCAGTTCTGGCGCAAGCCGCCAAGTTTGGGGAAGTCGTGGCCGTTTGCGATGTCGATCGCACGCATGCCGAACGGGCTCGGGAAAAGCACGGAGGCAAAGCAACGATCTATGACGACTATCGAAAGCTGCTCGAGCGCAAGGACATCGACGTCATCATCAATGCGACGCCCGACCATTGGCACACAGCGGTCAATATCGCTGCCTGCAAAGCAGGCAAGGATATTTACACCGAGAAGCCGCTCACGCTCACGATCGACGAAGGCAAGCTGCTGAGCAAAGTGGTCAAGGAGACACAGCGAGTCGTGCAGGTCGGCACGCAGCAGCGGAGTGAACGCGCATTTCAAACCGCCGTTCAATTAGTCCGCAACGGTCGAGTGGGCAAACTCAAGCAAGTGTGGATCGCGCTGCCCTATTACACAACGAAGGCTGGACCATTCGCCGCCGAGCGCGTGCCATCGCACTTGAATTGGGAGTTGTACCAAGGGCAGGCGCCGGCGCACGACTACTGCCACCAGCGAACACATGCCAACTTCCGTTGGTGGTACGAATACGCTGGCGGCATCATCACTGACTGGGGCAACCACCACATGGACATTGCTCATTGGGGCGCGGATTGTGAATTGACAGGTCCGGTGTCGGTTGAAGCGCGAGGCATGTTCCCCAACGGTGGAGCGCCCAACAGTTTCAACACGGCTGACCGTTTCTTCTCTCGCATGCACTATGCCAACGGCGTCGAGATGCTCTATTTCTCGTCGGTGAACGATCGACAAACCTATGGGGGCGTTGCGAAGACACATGACGAAATGACACCCGAGAAGATTCAGCGTTTGTTCGGCGACGATTGCCCCGAAGAGATCAAGTCATTCGATCGCAACGGCATCATGTTCATCGGCGACAAGAGCAGAGTCTTCGTTAATCGTGGTGGTGCCTACGGAAAACCGGTTGAAGAACTGAAAGACAATCCACTGCCGGCCAGCGCATGGCGAGTGCCACCCGGCAACGATCACATGGGCAACTTCTTTGACTGCGTGAAGACTCGCCAGGAACCCGTCTCGCCGGTGCGCATTCAGCATCGTACGATCACCGCGTGTCATTTGACGAACATCTCGCTGCGCCTCGATCGAAAGCTTGTCTGGCACCCTGGCGCGCAACAGATGGTCGGTGATTCAGAAGCTAACGCATGGCAGAAGCGAGAACAGCGTTCGCCATATCAGATCCGCTCCTAGGTCAGGCTTTCCTACCTGACAGACAACCCTTCACTCAAGAGGAGGTTTCCAAACGATGGGAACGCACCGGCATTGGGCAATCTACTTGAGTCTGCTCTCGGCGGTGGCGACCGCGGTTCAAGCGGCGCCGCCTTCGAAGTTCATCGTCGGCACGCATGAGTTTGACCGTGGCAATGTGCGTGTCAGTCTGCCCGGCCAACAGTACGCCGGAAAGTTCCCCTGTATTTGGAATGCTGGCGAAACGCCCAACTGGGCCGAGTACGAGATCGATTTCCCGGTCAGCGCCGACTATACGTTTGGGGCTCTCTATACCGCCGCCAGCTCGCGGCCCGTCGAGATTCACGTCGATGGCGAGAAGATCCACACTGGCTTCGCTGGAGTCACGGGCGATTGGAACACCGACAAGGCGCAGTGGGAAAAGCAATGCACAATCCGCATCACCAAAGGGAAGCACACAATCAAGCTTTGGCGACAAGACTGCATGCCGCACATCTGCGCCTTTCGCTTCGAGTCCCCCGTGCCGTTTCCGGCAGGTTGGTACCTGAGCCGTCCCGGACTCGAGGAGCGAAAGCGGCGCGAGGCGAAGCAAGCCAGGCTTCAAGCCGGTCTCGCCGCGCTCGACTTGATCGACATCACGGCCATGCGCCACGCGGTTGACGACTTGGTCACAAACTTTCCCAACGAGTTCCTCGGGAAAGACAAAGCAAACGGTCGCGTTTCCGAGATCGAAGAACGCAAGGGCGAGGTCCGCAAGTTGCTTGAGAACGAAGACGAGAACGCCCTGGAGCAGTTGGGTCAGCTTCAAGCCCTCCAGCGAGAGTTGTTGCTGACGAATCCACTGATCGACTTCGACCGACTGCTCGTTGTCAAGCGGAGTCTGAGTTCACCGAGCTTGGGGCTGCCCTATAACTGGCAGGGCAACAGTGCGCTTCCGCGCAGCGGGTTTGACGACGAGATCACCAGCTTCTCGCCGCGGCATGCCAATTCTGAGTTGACGCGAATCTATAAACCCCAGACGCCGGTCTTCGTGGGCGACGTCGATTTGCACTTCGACGCCGACAAACTGCTTTTCTCGTCGATCGGGAAAGGCGATCGTTGGCAGATCTTCGAGATCGGTACCGACGGCAAGAGACTTCGGCAAGTATCACCCGGCCTGTACGACGACGTCGATAACTACGACGCCTGTTATCTCCCCGACGACCGGATCATCTTTAGCTCCACGCGCACTTTCTGCAGCGTGGCGTGCGTCAACGGAAGCACGCGAGTCGCCAACTTGTTTAGTATGACGCCCGACGGCGCTAACGTGCGTCAGCTCTGTTTCGACCAGGAGCACAACTGGTGCCCGACGGTCTCGAATGATGGCCGCGTTCTCTACACGCGCTGGGAATATACAGACACACCACACACGCACAGCCGCCTGCTGTTTCGTATGAATCCCGACGGCACTCAGCAGACGGCGTCTTATGGAAGCAACTCGTATTGGCCCAACGCCATGTTTTACACGCGGCCGATTCCGGGAGATTCGAACAAGGTCGTGACGATCGTCAGCGGCCATCACGGCGTGCGGCGAATGGGTGAACTGGTGATTCTCGATCCTGCCCAAGGCCAGCATGAAGCGGACGGCGTTGTCCAACGCATTCCGGGCTATGGCCAACAAGTCGAACCGCTGATTGATGACCAACTTGTCGATAACTCGTGGCCGAAGTTTCTGCATCCGTATCCGCTCAACGACAAGTACTTTCTGGTGGCCGCTCAACCGTCGGCGAAGTCGCTCTGGGGCATCTACCTGGTCGATATCTTCGACAACGTCGTGCTCATCAAGGAGCAACCCGGTTACGCGTTACTCGAAGCTGTGCCGATTCGGAAGACGCCCAGACCGCCAGTCAGGTCCGATGTCGTGGACCTTGACCGCGACGACAGCGTCGTCTTCATGGCCGATGTGTATGAAGGACCTGGCCTAGCCGGGATACCGCGCGGCGCGGTCAAGAAGCTTCGACTGTTCACTTATACCTTCGATTATCCAGGCATGGGAGGCCCGCAAGGCGTAGTCGGCTTGGAAGGGCCATGGGATGTGCGTCGCATTCTGGGAACCGTCCCGGTCGAAGACGATGGATCCGCGTCGTTCCGAGTACCAGCCAACACACCAATCTCTGTGCAGCCTCTCGACGAGGAGGGGAAAGCTCTGCAGATCATGAGGAGTTGGTTTACGGGCATGCCCGGCGAAGTGCTATCGTGTGTCGGCTGTCACGAACACCAGGGCATAGCAACGCCCAATCGGCTTACACTAGCCGAGATCGACAAGCCGCACGAGATTACGCCGTGGTTCGGCCCGGCGCGCGGGTTCAGCTTCCAACGGGAAGTGCAACCGGTGATCGACAAGTACTGTGTCGGTTGCCATGACGGGCAGTCACAATCAGGCGGCCAGTTGACGCTCGACCTGCGCGGCACGCAGTTCATCGACGACTACAACAGTCGCTACCACGACGGCGGGCAAGACGCAGGGAAGTTCTCTGTGGCTTACGCCAACCTGCAACGATTTGTCCGGCGACCGGGCCTGGAAAGCGACTTCCATCTGCTGACGCCAATGGAGTTTCATGTCAGTACAACCCAGCTCTTCCAGATGCTCGATAAGGGCCACCATAACGTGAAGCTGGAGGACGAAGCCTGGGATCGCCTCATCACATGGATTGATCTCAACGCTCCGTACCATGGCTCGTGGATGACGATCGCGGGCAAGCAGCGCGTGGAACCTCTCGCTCGACGACGAAGGGAGATGCTCAAGCAGTACGCCCGAGTCGATGTGGACTTGGAATGGACTGGTTTGCAACTCACAGAGAAAACCGTACCAGTTTCTTACAAGACTGGTGAGCGGATTAAGTCTGAGCCAATGCAGATCGCTGGCTGGCCGTTCGATGCGGATCAAGCCAAGCGGCGACAGAACGCTACGGCACCGGCAACACGTCGCAGCGTCGATCTCGGCGACGGCGTCAAACTCGACTTGGTGCTCGTTCCCGCAGGTGAGTTCGTTATGGGCAGTGTGAACGGTTACGCGGACGAAACGCCTCAAACTCGTCTGTCCGTCGATGCTTTCTGGATGGGTCAGTTCGAGATCACAAACGCGCAGTACGCACAATTCGATTCCCAACACGACAGTCGGCATGAGGTTCGGCACGGGATGCAATTTGGTGTACAAGGGTGGCCGTTGAATGAACTCAAACAGCCCGTGGTCCGCGTCTCGTGGAAACAAGCCATGGCTTTCTGCGAATGGCTGGCCCAAGAAACCGGACAGCGATTCTCACTGCCAAATGAAGCTCAATGGGAATACGCGTGCCGAGCCGGGAGCGCCACGGCATTCTACTTCGGTGAGCTGGGGACGGACTTCTCTCCGTTCGCCAACCTAGCCGACCTAAAGTTGCGCGACGCCGTAAGCCATCCTTACGAAAAGGAGAATGTGCCGCTGGACGACCCGAGCAAGTACGACGACTGGATCCCTCGCTCAGACCGATTCAACGACGGCGAGTTGGTCTCCGCCGCAGTCGGCAAGTTCCAGCCCAACGCTTGGGGTCTGCACGACATGCACGGAAACGTATGGGAGTGGACTTCTTCAGCTGCGAGGCCGTATCCGTACCGAGCTGACGACAACCGCAACGAGGCGAACGGACATGAACAGCGAATTGTCCGGGGTGGTTCCTGGCGAGACCGCCTGCAACGTGCTCGATCTTCCGTGCGATTGTCCTACCGCCCCTATCAACGCGTCTACAACGTCGGCTTCCGCGTGGCGTGTCCGGCACCATAGTGGGCGCACCGGACCGTCAAGACGACTTATGACACGCTGCGAGCAGCCATCTTACGACCGTTCTTGGCTTGCGGTTCAGGCTTCAATGCGCGGTGTTTTGGACAAAATTACCCGCAACTGTTTTTGTTCGTACGTGTTACGATGGCGAAATCATCTGGTAGAATTGCCTTGTTCGACCGCAATGCGGGTGTGTGTTGTGTCAGCGACGCGCACGATCGTGATGTCGTACGCCTGCTGGCGTGTCGTGGATGTCGAGGAGATTGGATGAGGGCTCGCAAACAAGCATGGGGATTGCACAGGTGGCTGACCCTCTTGCCCGCGGTGTGCCTGGCGCTGCTGCCAAGGCTTGCGTGCCCCTGCCAGATGCCCGCCTATGCGGGACTGCTTGGTTCAGCGGGACTAGCGTTCCTGATGAACACTGTTTACTTGTTTCCACTCACCGCATCCTGTTTGACTTTGGCCGTTGGCGGGCTGGCGGTTGGTGCCAAACGCCGCCAAGGCTATGCACCTTTCTGGGTCGGTTTGTCGGCGGCGATGCTGCTGATGTTTGGCAAGTTCGTCATCGCTTGGGATCCTGCGGTCTATACAGCGATTGCGCTGTTGTTGGCCGCATCGCTGTGGAATTCGTGGCCAAGCGAGCAGCGAGCCAAGTTCCGATTCACGCCGGATGGACATGTCCGGAAAGGGACGTCCACTGCGGATTGACGAACCGCGAATACCACTTAAGGAGCATTTGGTACTTGGGCCGCTTCCTCTGCGCCTACGGGAATGTCAAGTTGCACAACGGCTGTCGGACCGCGGCGTTTTTCTGCGAATGACAGCGCGGCCGTCGGGCAGGCGGCGACGCAATCAGCGGCGACTTTCGATAACGCGTCGTCCATCTGGCCGTCGAACGGTACGCTTACCAGGACGTCGAAGCCGCGGCCGACGAACGTCAGCCCCAACGGCTCGCTGGCCTTCTCGGCGATCTTGATACACAGCTCGCACTTGATACACTTGCCTGGTTCGAAGAAGACCGACGACTCGCGTCCGATCACTTCGTACGCGCGCCGTTCGCGCGGGTAGCGGTTCGGATTGGCTCCGTAAAACTCCGACCAGTATTCGAGCTTGCAGTTGCCGTGGCTCGAACAGGTACAATCAAAGCAGCGATCCGATTGCTCGCCTGCGTCGTTTTGATCGTAGTTCGTGCCGAAGTCGGGAACCGCGAGCTCGGCGGTGATGGAACCGGCCAGGAATTCGTCAATCTCGCCCGATTCAACGCGACCGATGCGCGACGAGAACTCGTAGCCCAGGCTGAGTATCCTCTTGCCTGCCAGGAACTGGTCGATGATGCAGGCGGCTTCCTTTCCGTCCGCCGCGCTCCGCACCACCATGCCTTTCCCACGCAGCAAATTGCCGACGGCGAATACGCCGCGCCGGTTGGTCGAGTACGTTTCCTTATCGACGTCGATCCCTTTCTTCGCAGCCCTCAAGCCAAGTAGTTCGACCTTCTCTGGCGTCGTCTTGCCGATGGCTAACAGCACCGCATCGAACTCCTCTCGTAGCGCATCCAGTTGCTCCTTGCTTGTCACGGCGGTTTGCATTCGCAGGTCAACGCCGAGCCGAACGATCTGTTTGATTTCCGCATCCAGCACGTCGCGCGGGAGATCCTCCTCACTCTCCTCAGTGCGGAGACGCCCTCCAAGTTGCTCATTCTTTTCGACGAACGTACAGGCATGACCGGCTCGGCGCAGGTAATACGCGCCGGCCAAACCCGAGGGACCCGAGCCGACAACCGCCACGCGCTTGCCGCTATCCGGCTTGCAGGGCGGCAGATACGGATCGTCCGTTGCCAGGTCCATGTCGGCGACGTAACGCTTCAGATCACAAATCGCAACCGGACTGTCGGCGCCTTTGCGCCGGCAACCCTTTTCGCACGGCTTGGGACAAACACGACCGAGAATGGCCGGCAGGGCAATGTCCTCTTTCACCGTCATGATGGCGCTGCGCAGTTCCTCGTCGCTGATCTGTTGCAGCATCAGCGGGATGTCCATGTGCGCCGGGCAGGCGAAGTCGCACGGCGCGCGGCAGTCGCCGACATGTTCGCTCAATAACAGCTCCAGCGCCGTGCGACGAACGTTGAATACTTCGTCCGTTTCGCAGTCAATCTCCATCCCGTCGGCCACTTTGGTCCCGCAGGCGGGAATGAGCCGGCCCGTGCGGCGATCCTTGACGGTGCATACCTGGCACGACGTGGATGGCTCATAACCCTTGAGATAGCAGAGGGTGGGAATCTCGATCCCAAGCTGCTCAGCCACATCGATGATGTTCGATCCGGGCGGGACTTCCGCTTCGCGGTTATCGATCTTGATTTTCACCACGTTGAGCGACCTCGTTCAAATGAAATCCAAATTCTTGTTTGCCCCCACCGAGCTTGCTCGGTGGAGCGCTTGATTCTGCACTAACCGCCGCGTCACACAACACCAACGCCCTCGCCGAGCTTGCTCGGTGGAGCGGATGATTCTGCACTAGGCCGAGGAATCACCCAAAAGTCATACTCACTAAATGTTCCAACGTAATAACCGTCCCTAAACACCGCCTTCATCCCGCAAGCATGGGCGAGGTTGTTCATGTACGACAAAACGACTTCTTCTGGCGACTCTTCTAACTTGCAGCCCAGCGTCAAATGGATGTGGTCCGAAACAATCGCTGCGCGAGACAACCAATGCCCCTTCGCATTGGCCGCATTCACGATCATCTTCTGCAGGCCCTGCAGCAATTCGTCCCGAATTTCCATGTACCTTCCGTCGTTAACCAAAACGATGTGAAGGTTGTACCAGTATTGGGCGTGCGACGTCTGACGCGGATTGGACAAGTCAAGGTGCGGATGGTGAATTTGATACCTCTTCAGCCGCTCGTTGACGCGCTCGTCGGCCATAGGATGGTGGTTCAATTGGCTTGCCAGGTAGTGGTCCAACTTCTCACGCCTCGTCGAGCCAATGCTGCGCAATCCGTAGTTGCGTTGGAAGGCATTGGGAATCGTATCGCGAACGAGGCGTTGTAGTCTGCCTTTAACTCTCTGAGCGATGATCAACGGCGCCACTTGCGGTCTTGTGCTGATCAGGAATTGACTGACCTTTGGTTCCTGAAACTCATGTTGCAGGATGCGGATGCCGTCTTTTTCGTTCAACTGCTTGAGTTCTTCGAGCCAGGAGAAATCTGTTGGTGTTTGATGCCAGAACACGCTGTAGGACCAGTCCAGTTGATAGGCTGGCTCACGGCAGGTTTTGGGAGTGTAGATTGGATCTGGCATCGTAGTTGGGCAATGCTACTGTTCGGATGCTTGCGTCCCCTTCGAGCTTGCTCGATGGAACGAGTGACTGTGGACTAGATAAAACCCACGAAAAAAAAACCTCTCCCGTCCCCTCGCCGCTTCGCGGCGAGGGGACGGGGGCGTCGTTGCTATTAGTGCAGAATCATGCGTTCCACCGAGCGAGCTCGGCGGGGACGCGCGTGGTTGGGTGTTTGACTTCCTTCTTAGTGCAGAATCATTTGTTTCACCGAGCAAGCGCGGTGGGGACACTTGGCTGCTTCGGTTTGGTTTTTGCTTTCGGTTCCGACGCGATGTAGACGGCGTCCTCAGGACAGACCTGGTAGCACGTGTCGCATCGCGTGCAGAGATCCAAATCGATCGTGTGTATCTCGTAGGGCGTCATCGGAATGGCATCCACCGGGCAGTTCTGCGAACAGAGCGTGCAGCCGATACATTTGTCGTTGATGCGATAGTCGATCAGGTCGAGGCACCTTCCGGCCGGGCAATATCCCTTGATGTGCGATTCGTACTCTTCGCGGAAGTACTTCAGTGTCGAAAGCACCGGATTCGGCGCCGTCTTGCCAAGTCCGCAGATGCTTCCAGCGCCAACCATCTTGGACAGTTCTTCGAGTTGCTCAAGGTCGCCTTTTTTCCCTTTGCCGATGCAGAGCCGGTCGAGGATGTCGAGCATTCGCTTGGTGCCGACTCGGCAGAACGTACACTTGCCGCAAGACTGGTCCTGGGTGAAGCGCAAGAAATAGCGGGCGATATCGACCATGCAGTCCTTGTCGTCCAGCACCACGAGCCCGCCGCTTCCCATGATCGAGCCGACGGCAGCCAGCGACTCGTAATCGATCTGTGTATCAGCCAACTCGGCCGGCACGCAGCCGCCTGAAGGCCCGCCGATCTGGACGGCTTTGAAAGTTCGTCCCGGTTCGGCACCGCCACCGATTTCCTCAACGATCTGTCGAACCGTGACTCCCATCGGCACTTCGATCAGCCCGCCGTTGCGCACTTTGCCGGCCAGCGCGAAGACCTTGGTCCCTTTGCTTGTTTCGGTGCCCAGCTTGGCAAGCTCCGCACCGCCGTGCTGCAGAATCCAAGGGATCGTGGAAAACGTCTCGACGTTGTTGATCAGTGTCGGCTTTTCCCACAGGCCGCTTTCCGCCGGGAAAGGCGGTCGCAGCCGTGGGTTTCCTCGATGTCCTTCGATCGAGTGAATCAGGGCGGTTTCTTCTCCGCAGATGAAGGCACCAGCCCCCTCGCGAACGTCCATCTTCAAACTGAAGTCGCTACCCATGACGGAATCGCCCAGGATGCCTCGTTCCTCGCAGATGCCAATCGCCTGTCGGACTCGTTTCACCGCCAGCGGATACTCGGCCCGGATGTAGAAGATGGCCTCTTGCGAGCCGAGCGTGTAGGCGGCGATCGCCATGCCTTCGATGACGCGATACGGAATCGACTCCAGCAGCATGCGGTCCATGAACGCCCCGGGATCGCCCTCGTCGCCGTTGCAGATGACGTACTTGGTCGGATTGTCCTGGGCCCGCACGGCCCGCCACTTGCGATGAGTCGGAAAACCAGCCCCGCCTCGACCCCGCAGCCCGCTGGTCTCGACTTCGTCGAGAATCTGTTCGGGCTCGAGATCGGCGAGGCACTTCTTCAGGGCGACGAAACCGTCGTGGCGAACGTACTCGTCGAAGTCCAGCGGATCGACCACGTCCAGCAGATCCATCGTCAGGTGCTTTTGTGGACCGATGAACGAACACATCGGCCCGTCGCGGGCATCGCAGTGTTTTTCAAGGGCGTCCTTTTCTTCGTCCGAATGGAAGCGATCGAGAAGTCGCGACGCGGCGTAGCGGATTGGCCGAAAGATCCCGCTGGGCTTGAAGTGTTTCAGAACAATGTGACGAGCCATCGCCGGCTCGACATTGGTATAGATTTGAGAAGTTCCGTCGGGCGCGATCAGTTCTACCAGCGGTGTCTTGTGACAAATCCCGGTACAGCCGACCTGCTTCACAAAGCCGGCCCCGCCAGTTGCATCCAGCACGTCGCAGAGCGCGTCGTGGACCTTGTCGCTGCCCAGGGCAAGGCAACACGACCCTAAACCGATGCGGACTTCCGTCGTGCCGACACCACACGGCTGCGCGATGGGTCGGTGAACGGCCGGTTTCTTGACGAACTCAGCCTGGTCGAATTCCTTGAGCACTCGCGGCGCCGTCTGGGCCGTGACATGGCCGAAGGTCGCCTCGTCGATCTGGACGACCGGGCCAAGCGTGCAACATCCCAGGCAAGCGACCTTCTGCACCGTGAATTCACCATCGGCATCGGTGTCTTGCCGCGGAGCAAGTTCCAGCTTGTGCCGGATCGCGTCATCGACCAAGCCGGCTCCTTTGACATGACACGCCGTCCCCATGCAAACGCTGATCATGTGCCGGCCGACCGGCTGGTGGCGGAAGTGGTCGTAGAACGTCGAAACGCCCATGATCGAGGCGGGGGTGATATCGGTCAGTTCGCAAACCCGCTCCAACGCCTCTTGGGGCAAGTAGCGATACTCTTCTTGCACCGCCTGCAAGATCGGAATCACGACGTCGGGCGCGCCGCCGATATCCTCGACGATGCGGTTGATGGGTGTGAGGTCGAGTTGGTTTGTTGCCGTTGAGATCATCTGGTCCTAAACCCGAAACTCGAAGCTCGAAATCCGAAACAAATCCCAAATCCGAATTCACGATGTTCGAAACTCATCAGGATCATGAGTGCCTCTGCAGAACGCTCTTGAGAGTACCTTCTCTGTTCTTCATTTTGCGTCATTCGGATTTGTTTCGAGTTTCGGGTTTACGTTTACGCATCGTCCTGCGCTTCGTTCATCAAATCATCGAACCGCGATTCCAAGTCCGGCGCGTATTGCTGGAGATAATCGCGGATACGCTTGCAATTCACCCCGGCTTTGATCAATTCGACCACTCCATTTGGTCTCGACGCCGGCTCGCGACAAGCTTCATGTAAATCAAGACTTCGTCGGGAACAACAGCGATTCCCTCGCTGACAGGAGCACGTTCGAACACCTGCTCCATTTGCGGCCCCAGGGAGACGGGCGACAAATAGTCAATTTGAATACCATCCACCTCAATTGGAACGCCGGCCTTGAAAGTTGCCAACGTTCCGTGGTGTTCGAATGCCTCGTCGCCGACCAAAAACTTGACATCGGCAGTTGTGCGGATGTAACCGTAAGCTCCGACGGCAAGCCCGCCTGCCAGCGTGTGCCGGATGCCGAGATGTTCCAATTGTGCCGACGTTTTCATCGCCGCGTCGCGCACGTTCGGAGATACAAATCGAAATACGTCCGTGAGGCTCATAGCAACACGACGCCGGGGTGTTCGCGGATAGGATATATGCATCGGGATTTGACCAACCGAACGGAGAAACTCAACGCTTCAATCATAATGCAACCTTTCCCATTCATCCAGCAATGACGATGCTCCAAGTTTGATCCGTAGTTCGACTCTCTTAAGGCTCATTCGCTTTCCGTGGTTGCTTTCCCAATGCAAAACAGGTGTTCATTTCCTCGTATGTAAATCCGCCCATCCTGAAAGGCCGGACTGGTCGCGCACTCTTCACCCAGCTTGGCTTCCGCGATCCGTTTGCATTCATCGCGAGTGGGTTCGACAATCCACGCCGTGCCTTCTTTGCTGAACAGGTAGACGTGGTTGCCGACCAAGCTTGGAGACGAAAGGAAATCAGCTTCAAAATCCTCCTCCCACAACGGGTCTCCCCCTTCGCTCTTGTCGAAGCAGGCCAGTGTGCCGTACGAGACCATTACCAAAACAAACTCGTCCGTGGCCAGTGGGCTGCAGGTGTCTGGCAGCCCAACATCGACGCTCCACTGGACGTGCGTCTCCGTCACGTCGCCGCTTCCCCCAGCTCGAATCGCCGATAAAGCGGCATAATCGTTTCCCGCGAAGACCGTGCCCTTGGAGTAGATCGGCGAAGGGCCAACTTCGGCGGGCGCCAGGCAGTTGGCTCGCCAGAGGTCCTCGCCCGAGTCCGCCGAGTTCGCGAAAACCCAGGGGTCGCTACAGGTGATGATCTGCGGCTGGCCTTCATGCTCCACAACGATGGGCGAACACCAGGAGGCGGGAACTGCACGGGGAACCTCCCACATCGTCTCGCCCGTTGCGCCGTTCAGGGCCAGCAACTTCGAGAGGTCGTCTTTGGCCGATCCCTGATCGAACTGGACAATCACACGATCTTTGTGCGTCGCCAGCGACGAGGAGTGGCCGTAGTTGTTTTTGGGAATCCCCAGCGAGAGGCTCCAAACTTCGTTTCCTGAAAAGTCGAAGGCCGCCACGTCGCCCGTAGCAAACATCGCATACACGAGCCGTCCGTCGGTTGCCATGGTCGGTGCCGCGTAACCGGTGTCTTGGTTAACCTTGATCGGCTTGCCGGTGTCCGGTGATTTGCCGGTCACCTCTTTTTGCCAGAGGATTTTTCCGCTGGTCGTATCGAAGCAATATACTTCGCGGCGGTCCGCTGTCGCGCCGCTGAGAAAGGCACGGTCCTTCCAAACGATGGGCGAATTGGCGCCCGGCAGCGGCGTCGGAGTCTTCCACAGAATCCCCTTGCCCGACGTACCGTCCCACTCGGCAGGCACATTGGCATGGGAGGAAACGCCCGATCCATCCGGCCCGCGAAAGCTCGGCCAACTTTGCCGATATTCTTCCGCTGCCGGCAATTCGGGGAGCAAGGCGAGTTTGGTGCCTGCAGGCGTCGTCACTTTTTCCGGTGACTGCGCCGGTTCTCCAATGCAAAACAAGTGCTCCTTTCCCCGGATGAAGATGCTTCCAGCTTGAAAGGCCGGACTGGTCACGCACTCCTCGCCCATATCGGCCTCAGCGATTCGTTTACATTCGTCGCGCGTAGGCTCGACGATCAACACATTGCCTTCCAGGCCAAAAAGATAAACGCGATCGCCGACCAAACTTGGCGAGGAAGTGAAATCGGCCCCCAGATCCTCTTCCCACAACGGGTCGCCGCCTTTGTTTTTGTCGTAACAGGTCAACAGACCGAAGGACATCAGCAGCACAAACGCGTCGGTGACCAGCGGGCTGCATGTGTCCGGCATATTGAAATCAGAACTCCATAGCACGTGTGTGTCCGTCACGTCGCCACTTCCATCCGCGCGAATCGCCGACAAGGCCGCCGCGTCGTTTGCCACGAAAACGGTCCCATCGACGTAGACCGGCGAAGGACCGACTTCGGCACGCTCAAAGCAGTTTGCCCGCCAGATTTCTTTTCCGTCTTGCGGCGAGTTGGCGATCACCCAGGGGTCTCCACAGGTGATGATCTGCGGCTGACCGTCGTGCTCGATGACGATGGGCGATGACCAGGAAGATGGCATCGCTCGCTTTACCTCCCAGACGATGTCGCCGGTGAGGCCGTCGATGGCCAGCAGTTTCGAGAGGTCGTCTCTGGCAGTGCCCTGGTCGAATTGGAGGATCACCGCACCGTTGTGCGTCGTCAGCGATGTAGAATGCCCGTACGAGTTCTTGGGCACGCCCAGCGAACGGCTCCACAATTCGTTCCCCGCAAAGTCGAGGGCCACCAGGTCGCCGGTGGCGAACATGGCAAACACGAAGCGGCCATCGGTGGCCATCGTGGGGGCCGCGTATCCAGTATCCTGGTTAACCTTGGGCGGCTCGCTGCCTTCCGCTGCGACGCCGACGACATCTTTTTGCCACAGTATTTTTCCGCTGGCCGCATCGATACAGTACACCTCGCGCCGCTCTTCGGTCGCGCCGCTGAGAAAAACGCGGTCCCTCCAGACGATCGGTGAGTTGACGCCCGGTAGCGGGATGGAAGTCTTCCAGGCGATTCCCTCGCCCGTTGCTCCGTCCCACGAGGTCGGCACGTTGGCATACCTTGAAATGCCCGATCCATCCGGTCCCCGAAAGCTCGGCCAGCTTTGGCGCAGTTCTTCCGGCGCCGGCAACTCAGGGACGGCAGGCTCCGTCGTAACGACAAGGTTGTCTGCAACTTCCCCCACTTCATTTTCTTTGTTGGCTTGTTCGCGCAATGCCGCCAATTCTTCCAGCGTTGCGGGCAGCGCACTTGGTGAGCTTGCCTTCATCGCCCACGTCGTTCCAAACAGAGCCAAAATAAGCACCGCGACCGCCCACAGGCCAGAGCGACTCAATCGTTCGTCGGAATCCGGTCCAGATTCCTTGGGCTTGGGCGCGGGAAGCTTTCTGCGAATCGTCGCCGCCCACTTGCCCATGATCAAAGTCAACGCAATCCCGCCCAAAAGAAGATAGGAACCGGTCTCGGTGAACTGCTGTTCGCGGAAATACTCTTGCCTCAATGCGAAATCGAGGTTGCGGATTTCTTCCCGCAGCGCATCGTTGTTTGGTTCCTCGACAAATTGTTCGCGGAGCGCAACGAACTGCGGCGCATCGAGCGGCACTTTCGCGAGCCGATTGGAAGCATCGACCAGCAGCAGCACGCAGACTAGCGCTGAAAACACCGCTGCCACGATGGCGGTCGTCAGGATCGCGCGATAGCTAATGAGGGCTTTCATTCCATCTTCTCCCGCACTTCGGAAAGCTGCACCAGTGGAGAACTTGGCGCCGGCTCATAACCCGGAACGACCTCGGAGATGTCCTCGATCAAACCGAGTCTCACCTTTTCAACCGGACAGTACCAATAACAACGGCCGCACGAAACGCATCCCGCACGATCCGCTTGGTAATCGTCACGGCGGCGGCGAAGGGACAAATGAACCAGTTTGATGCCGATGACGATTCCCGTCCATGCGCCCAGCAAACCGCCGAACCTGACGAATCGACTGCGCCGCTCGATGGCCGCCGCGTAAAGATCGTCTACCGAACGGCCGGTGCCTCGGAAAGCGTCGCTGGCGTCGGTCGTGTTCTCCGCCACGCCCGTCTCTTCGAGCCGCACCTGTTCCGCCAGACGCGATTCAGGATGCCATTGCGCCAGTGGCACGGCGATTATCGTACCCAAACCGGCGAACAACGCGATGACGACCGGTGCGGCCAGCAAAGCTATGCCCAGTTGTCGCTTACCCTTTTTTCGCTTGCCGGTCGATTGCATCACGGTGGGCGGGTGAATCGCTCCGTAGGGACAGACGTCTTCACAGAGTTGGCAGTTAATGCACGTGTCAGGCGGAATGCTCAAACGCCACTTGGAAAAACAAGACAGCACGCGCAGCATCGCACCGTAAGGGCAGAGGTAACGGCAATAAGGACGGCCGACGAACAACCCCAACACCAGAATCGAGCTGCCGAAGATCAGCATATCGGTGTTTCCGCCCAACCGGAAAAAGGGGATGAACGGATCGTACCGGCAAATAATAAAGCCCGTGCGCGTAGCGGCGAAAATGACCGCCGCACCGAGATAGAGGTACGCCACCAGCCCTAACGAATGATCCAGCCACCTGGGCACGGCGACTGTGCGCACCGCGATCAATTCCTGCATCGCGCCCAGCGGACACACCGACGCGCAAAACGTGCGGCCAAAGAAAAGCGTGAATACTAAGGGCAGGATGAAAAAGGCCACCACCGTTAACGGCACAACGTAGCTGGGGTCAAAGATCGCAAGAGCAATATTCTGCGTGGCCCCGATCGGACAAACGCACCCTTGCCGCCAGAAACCAAACCAGATCAAGGACGCGATCGTCAGCAGAAGTACGTTTCGCCGCGAGCGCGACACCAGTGTGAAATACGACGCCAGGCTCAAGGCAACCAGAAGAATCGCGATGTCCCAGAAAGTCCCAACCTCGCCATCGACGTTCGGAACACTCGCAGTGGGAATTGGGTGATCGGAGAACTCAGGTACAGGGAACTTGAGTTCAGGGACTTCGTCCGCGATGACGCTGCCGGCCAGCGCGACGAGGAAAATCGACAGCAAGCTCGCGCGAAACAGCCTGCTGCTAGCCTGCGTTTGAAGACCCCGCAGGACAGGCACTCCTGCCCGTTTTCGTGCAGGAGTGTCCGTCCTTCGCGGAATAGATCGAGTTCTCAAGCAGGGTCTAGCCATCCGTTTGAACACGGTTGATCAGTTGCTGCGCCGCTTGGTCCGAATTCTCCGCCTTTTGCTGAATCACACCCACCACGGCCCGCTTCATCCGGTACGGCTTGTCGGACGGGACTTGCACGAACGCGTCGCTGGGACAGGCCACCGCGATGGCACACTCGTTACAATTGACGCAGCGATCGTGCATGACCTGCAGGTAGAGCGATCCGTTCATCAGGGCACATCCCTTGACGCACATGGCGCAGCCAATGCACGCGTCGGTGTCGATCTCGTATTCGTAGAAGTTCTGGCCCGCCTTTCCTTCGACGAAAGTCCGGATGACTGCCTCGGTCGGACAAAGCAAATCCTCGGCGGCTGTATCTCGACTGTCGAGCCCTTCCAGCGTGTAGTAGCCGGTGCAACGGTTGCAGTAGCCACACATGTCGAAACACTGGACGCACTTGACCGCTGACTCGTCCAGCACGCAATAGGTGGCACAATTGCCACACGCGACACACTTGTCCGGATCAATCTGCCAACGGGACTCGCTGGCGTACCCGCGGCGTCCGGCCAAGAATCCGCCCAGCGTACCCACGGCCACAACTCCGGCCACGCGTACGCCATCGGCGAGGAAACCGCGACGGTCCTGCTGATGCTCCGTTGCCATCAGGTGCTCCTCTCATCTTGCGATTGTCTGCTCTCTTCCGCTCTAGGAAGCCCGCAGTGAGTAAAGACACCACAGCTCTTACACGGCGATTCTGGGCGGATGCATCCGCCGTTTAGCCTGCGCACCAGCAGGTTCAACGACAGGATGGAGATCGCACCCAGGATGACACGCCGACCGAGACGGACCAACCACTGGCGACGTTCGAGTTCTTCTTTGCCAGCCATCAACTCGTTCCTGTTGGTGTCGCGGGGATTTCCTCGTCTGTTCTGTCTGGGACGGATTGTAGGTCCGTCTTACGTGTGAAGATCCGCACGGAATTGTGACGCGGATCCAACACCAATACGCGACCTTGGCGGTCGGTCGCGACGTCGAAGACGGCTTTGGCTTGGACCGCGCGCGGGTCGCCGAGTTCCGATTCGGCGACGTCCAGTTGTTGAGGACCGGCCACGACGCAATCGAACTCGCCGAACTCGCTGTAGACCTTAACTCGCGGCACGCCCTTCTCCGACGTCACGATCTCGCCGCTTGGCAGCACCGCGAATTGGCTCGGATTGCAGCAACCGAAAAAGTCTTCGACCCCCGCGCCAGCCTCGCCCCAACGAACCTCCATTTCGCCGTCGGCCGTGTAACTCTCGATGCGGAGAACGCCTGGGTTGGCGGCGTGTACCAACCCTTCCGAAGAAACGGCGATGTCGAAGTACGAACTGGGAATATTGAACGTGCGTCCTTCGCCAGCCGCATCCGGTGCTCCAATCTTCCCGACAACTTTGCCGGATGTATCGTATCGCAGAATGACGCGGCTTGCGGCATCGGCCACGAAGATGTCGCTGGTGGCCACCGCGATTGAAGTGAGGATCGCGTTCTCGCCGGGCACATCCCAAGTACCTGCCGGCTTGCCGTCCGAATCGAACAGCTCAATCCTCTGTCCCGCGCCAACGTAGATCCGTCCCGGCGACGCATGGTCGTCGCTGCCGACTGCCACGCAACTTGGTTGCCCTTCGGTGGGAATCGCCGCGAGATCATTGCCATCGGCCGAGAGAACCTTGACGGCCCGGTCGCCGGCGACGTAGATCTTGTCGGTGGGTCCGACGGCGAGAGCGCGGACATTGTCCAGAGGCACGCTGATCTCAGCCGTCTGCTCGAACTGAATCAAGCTCGGATCGACTTCGTACAAACTCGACAGGTCCAACGCAAACAGCGTGCTGCCGCGTTCGGCAAACGGATCGCTCCGGACGATCGCGTAGCTGGCCACTCCGACCGCCAGGGCAATGATTGCGGTTACGAGCAGCCCGCGGTGTTGTTGTAGGTTTTTCAATGGAACAATGTCCTGAGCTACCGATTCTTGTGACATGTTGGAACCTCTTGCTGAATGACTCGATACTATATCCATTTATCACATTTTTGACAACTAGATGTTTGCAAAGTATCAGCTGTACTTGCACGATCTTCGTAACACGTTGACATGCCACCGGTTATCAACTAGATATTGTCGGCAAAATGTCGATGCGAGAAGTATCCCGTCTCGAA
>PBSM01000179.1 GCA_002726245.1 Planctomycetaceae bacterium
AAAGGTGGACGGTGGCAGCAGGCGTTGGGGATCACAGTTTCTCGACCCGGTCGTTTCGGTTTACGAGGGTACGTATGACTCGAAGGCTGACTACGATGCGATGAAGCCTGCGAATACGTTAAAGCTCGATAAATTCGGTGGCGTGCACCCGACGCTTTACCCGGGTGGCGGCGTGCATGTGACACGAGGGTTCGTTCAGGTGAAAGAGACGGGAATCTACGAGTTCCGTCCCGGCTATGGCGGCTCTACGAACAACATCATGGAAGTCGACGGAAAGGAAGTACACCGCAAAGAAGTTGGTGAAGACCCGGTACGTGCCGAGATCAAGCTCGAAGCCGGAAAGAAGGTGCCGTTCAAAATCACCTATCTCTCGAAGGATGCGAATGGGCTGGGTTGGATCGTCAGGATGGATGTGCCCGGCGCACTTTCAACGCTGGTCAAACACAAGGGCATGTACACGTATCTCATGAACGAGCAGGGACAATGGGTGGCACGAGATGACGTATGGTACAAAGGCGTCATTGCTGCTGCTGGAAGCAGGTGGTTGGGCGTCAGCGGCAGTCGCATCGGTCCCGAGTTAGGGTTCGGACACGTCATTGGCGATCACTACGACAAGCCGGTACTGATTCTTAAGACCTCGCAAGGGAATCGCTCGCTTTCGTGGGATTTCCTTCCACCGGGTAGCAAGCGATTCGAGCACGGAGGAAAGATCTATGCAGGCTACAAGGAATCACCGCTCTCATGGGAAAAAGGCGCCGATCCGAAGCCGATCAACTGGTACGCCGGCAAACAATATGACGACTGCTTTGGTGCCGCCCACGAGGTGCTGGACAACTTTGACAAGCAGTTTCCTCATTGGAAGGGACGAGGCTACAAAATCGAGGGCTTTGCCTGGTGGCAGGGCGACAAGGATCGCTACAACGAAGGACACGCGATTCAGTACGAGAAGAATCTGGTGCACCTCATTAAGACCTTGCGTCAGGAATTCAAAGCCCCGGATGCAAAGTTCGTTGTCGCAACCCTTGGACAAACGGCAAAGGATAGCGCCAAAGGTAACGAGAAGCTGATCCTGGACGCGCAACTCGCCGTCGATGGAACTTCGGGCAAGTACCCTGAATTCAGAGCAAACGTGGCGACCGTTTACACTCACCCGCTCAGTCAGGGTGGTGCCTCGAACAGCCACTACAACGGCAACGCACAAACCTACATGGATGCGGGACTTGCTATGGGAAAAGCGATGATAGGACTCATCAATCCCTAGACGAGTGTGGCCGGCCTCAGCTAGACCGAGACGTGCACCAGTGCAGTTGAAAGACGCCGCTGAAAACAAGTTGCACCTGGGGTGCCCTTATACGATCAACGACCATTCCCTACCGGAAACATCTCGTTGACTTGTTCAACAAGTGTATTCTTCAGGTCCTGGACCTGGACAGCAGTCTGATGAACGAGAAAAACGCACACCACCTCCCGCCTCCGGTCAATTCGAAAATGCGTCCCCAACGCGCCGCCATGAAAGACTTGATCGGCCAAACCGGATTCTGAAACGTCGCCCCGGAACCATCCCAATCCGTACGACCTCCGAGGTCTTTCAGGTGACTGTAGTCGCCGCATCTCGGTTACAGACGCCTCGGAGAGGATTCGCTTTCCGTTGTAGACACCGTCGTTCAGATGCATCTGACCGAACGCAGCCAACTCGTCTAACGTTGTGAACAGCGATCCCCCAGGGAGGATGAATCGGAGTTCTCTCTCGGCCATGGAAGGTTGTTTCCGCAGCTTCCCGCCTTGCCTAAGATACGCCGCGGGCACAGCCTTTCGGGCTTCTTTTGAAGGCAGATAGGTTGTACGACTTAGACCCAGTGGACGAAACAAGACGTCCTGTGCAATCTCTTCGAGCGACTGGTCAAGAGCGACTTCCGCGACACGACCCGCCACACAGTATCCGGAGCCGGAGTAGAGGAACTTCGTTCCTGGCTCGTACACGAGATCATATTCGGACATTCGCTTGACCGCCTCGGAAAGGGGGCGTCCGAAATTGCGGATCAGATCCCGCTTCTCAGGAGTGATTCCATTGTTCCCCCAAAAGCCTCCGGTGTGCGAGAGGAGGTGGCGAACGGTCATCGGCCGCGCCGGAGACTGGCTGCCTTCGACCTTTATCCCTTTGAACTCCGGCAAGTATTTCTCGACCGGGTCATCCAACTTCAACTTGCCGTGTTCCACCAGGGCCATGAGCACGCTTGCCAAAAAAGGTTTGGAGACCGATGCGATGGGAAGTAATTCGTCCGTGGTGAAAGGCCGCTTCGCTTCGAGATCGGCGTACCCAACCGCCTTGCGAAAGACGACTTCCCCTTTGTGTGCAACAAGAAAGGAGCATCCCGAAATCCGCCCTTGCTGCACGGCCTGATTTAGAAATTCGGAAAGCGACTCGATCTCATCTTGTGTCACACCATGTGAATGTAAATCCGTCGCAGCAGGCAACTTCACCTCTTGTCCGAGTATCTGATTTCGGGGCTTCTTCGACATGTCGAGATAGCCCTCGGCCAAAATCCGGCCCTGCTGCAAATTTCCCGCGGTGCTTAGGTGGAAGTCGTTAGGGTGCTGTTCCAAGTCTCTTATGATCACCATCTTGGCGTTTGGGATCGCCTCCTGGGCTTCCCACTGCGCCTTCAGCACCCACAGCGCTCCGGGGCGGTTGCCCTCAACGAGCGTGGGAACCAGATCGCTCAAATCGTCGGGAAGATCTGCCGCACTCGGCCGCTTCGAACCATAGATGAAGGGCATCTCCTCCCCTCCGACCTCTTTGCGCACTCCCGCAACCATCGCCTGAAGATTGGGCAGGTATTCTTTGGCGACGTCCGGGAATGACATGTCTCTGGCGCCCTGGAGCCACACGAACCCCGTCAGTTCGCAGTCCCGGCTGGCGGTGGCCGCCTTGACCTTATCCGTTAATGCCTTGAAGAGATTGCCCCGTCCCGCGTTTTTCGTGCGATCCGCTTGCTCCTTGGTCCAATTGGGATGCCACGCCAGCACGCCCGTACCGCCGGCGGCCTGTTTGACAATGCCAATGGTCTCGTTCGGCCATGCCTCGGCGATCGCATGGCCGAAGCCAATCTCAGGTCCGAAAGAGAATTCGGTCAGGCCAAACTTCTTCATGAGTCGATCGGGGTAGACATGAAATGGCCGCAATGGTTGCCATCTTCCATCCTCGAACATCAATATCCGATCGCTGCCCTTTCGCATGGCTTCAGGTAGTTTCGTGCTGTCGCCAAAGCCCGCCACCCCGGACTGGCCGGACATGATGAACACCTTGATCTTCTTGCTCGGCTGCTCTTGAGCACTAGCCGGCACAATCCCGAGAGTAAGCGATGAGCATGTGACGGCCAACGAAATGACCAAGAATCTATACATGAGACTTATCCTCTCCCTTGGTTCACAATGACCTGGAGATGTAGTTTCCAGTCGTCTACTTTTTCACTTCGTCCAGCTGCAGCTTGCCGTCACCACTGGAATCGATCTTCTTGAACCGCCTGGTCAGGGCGGGAACATTGCGACCGTTCGGATTGCCGATGTATTCCCCCAGCGTGATTGCGCCGTCTCCATCCCGGTCTCGATTCTTGAAGAATTGATCCGGCGACCGGCGTTTCGGCGTCTGGGTGGTCGGCGTTTTCTTGGGTTGGGGTCTCCCCTTATCCGAAACCGCGAAACTTCCACCGCCGGGACGCTCCGAGTTGATGTTGGAAAGATGGTCGATCAGCTCTTTCTTGAGCGAGGCGTAAACCTCAGGGAGCTTCGTTCGCAGATCATTCTTTTCGGCGATGTCTTTGCTGAGGTCGAAGAGTTCGAGATCGGTGTGTTTGATTTCGGTAGTGACGGCGTCCCAATCCGGGGAATAATTCCTCCCGATCTGACTCCAAAGTTTGTAGTCACCCTTTCGCAATCCGATGTTGCCCCACAGCTCAAAGATCATGGTCCGCTCGGGGATGGTTTTCTTCCCGCCCGAAAGCATGTGCGGCATCAGAGACATCCCGCGAACCGGATTCTTGCCGTTCATTTTTGGAACAGGGATCGCGACGGCGTCCAACAAGGTTGCGAAGATGTCGCAATGCATCACCTGATTATCCGATACCATGCCTTGGGGCAGTCGGCCTTTCCAATTCATCAGGAACGGCACGTTCAGACCGCCCTGATAGGTTGTCGCTTTGCCTCCCCGGAAAGGTCCATTGTTTCCGGGAAATCTGCCGCCAGCGGCGCCTTCTTCCATGGTGCAGCCTCCGTTGTCACTGACGAAGACGATGAGAGTGTTTTCGGCGACACCCAGTTCATCCAACAGGTCGACCAGCCGACCAACGTTGTGATCCATGTGTTGGAGAATGGCGACGTAATCACTGCGCAGGAAACTGACACCCCGATCGAGAGCCTTTTTAACCCAAGCCTCGGGCGCGGAGGCCGGCTTCGATTCATCAATGCGCAGCGGACCGTGCACGGCGTTGTACGCCAGGTAACAGAAGAAAGGAGCGTCCTTGGCGGCGTTCTCTCGAATGAACATTTCAGCCCAGCCAGTGAACAACTCGGTCGTGTGCCCTTTGGAGGTGCGATCCGGTTCACGATTGTGCAGGATCCTGGACCTTCCTTCAGTAATCCAATAGGGATGGGCTCCTCCGAGGAATCCGTGAAACTCGTCGAACCCACGGTCGTTCGGAACTTCGACTTCCAGTGCGCCCAAATGCCATTTGCCGAAGGCGCCGGTTTTGTAGCCGGCTTCGGCGAGATGCTCCGAGAGCATTTTCACATCGCGTTTAATGCCGCGATATCCAGGCGATCCGAGCGGCTGTTTGCCAGGACCGCGCCACATGCCGTTTTCGGTCGAGTATTGACCGGTAAACATGCAGGCGCGAGAGGGTCCGCAGAGCGGGACAGTATGGTAGTTCGGAAACCGGACGCCTTGAGCGGCCAACGCTTCCAACGCCGGTAGGCGCACTTCGGTTTTGTCCCAATTCGACCGCAAATCACCCCAGCCATGATCGTCGGAAACGATGAACAGGATGTTCGAGCGTTTCGCATGACCGCTATGCGGCTTCGCCGCGTGCGCGGGGAGGATGGCGACGAGCAAAAGGAGCGCGATTAAAGAGGCCACCAAGGTCTTCATGCTTCTCATCATTTTCTAATTTCCGTTCGTTATCGGAAACATCTCTTCGACGTGTTGATTAAGGTCATTAAATATCTTCAAGACATCTCGTAAGTTCTAACGAATCAAAAAAACGGTCACCGTTTGCCGCCTCCGGTCAACCTGGAAATTCGGCCCCGTCGCGCCGCTAATCATAAGGAGATCGGCCAGGCCAGTCTCATCAGGGAAGCCCCGGTGCCATCCCAATCCCGGCGCCCTAAAGCGTTCTTCGGGTATCTGCAATCGCCGCTGATCGGTGACCGACGCCTTGGAAAGGTATTGCTTTTCGTTGTATACGCCGTCATTCAGATGCATCTGGCCGAACACCGCCATGTCGTCCAAGGTTGATCGCAGCGAGCCACCCACCAGGATGAAGGGGCGCTCTCGCGTTGGCGCATAGGTCGTACGATTCATACCCAGGGGGCGAAACAAGGCGTCCTGTGCAACCTTCTCGAACGACTGGTCGCCAAGAGCGGCTTCCGCGACACGGCCCGCACGCGCGCCCGTGTCTTCCCGCCACGTTTGGGTAGCTTTGCTTCGATATCGACTTTGACGGCCAGAAACCGGCTATACGCGTGCCGCAGGAACACAAGCCCCATCACCGGCAGGAAGTATTCGTTGCTGGCGTAGTTCGAGTTCGCGCGAAGCGTATCGGCCGCGCCCCAAAGACGCTTTTCGATCGCTTCGATGTGTTCAAGTTGTGCCATCGGTTTCCTTACTTACACGGAACGCCGTGTTCTTTCTTCTCACTTCGCCTTTTTTGGTTTGGCCGGCTTGGCCGCCTTGCGGAGGAACTTCTCCAATTCCGATCTCCGAAACAGCCGGTAACCGTTCGCTGGATTCCGGCGCATCGGTATCTTGCCGTCTTCGGCCCAAGCCCGCAGCGTGTTCTGGGACACTCCCAAAATCTCGGCCGCCTCGGCCACTTTCACGTATTCACTCAGCTTCTGCATCCAATCAGGCTCCTTCTTGTCGGCCCCTCTTCGGAACGATTCGACACCGAGTAGCTTACCAAAGTCTTCAATGAGAAGAAATCAGCCAGTTCGCACCTCGCCCGACGAGGTTGTTACTGAGAGCTAAATAAAAGCGAGAAATGAGGCATGTTTAGGTGGTGGGTCGCGGTTAGCTACCACGACCATTGATTCGGCAGTGAAAGCCCCGATGTGACGCTCGACTTGAGTTGTCGCTTCGGGGCTTTCTCTGTTTATCGTGCCTCGGCCTGCACCGGGGTGGTCTTCCTTATCCAACGAGGACCGCCCCGGTACGGGAGCGGTCCGTAATTACGGAGCGTTCCCATGATCGCTGTTGCTAGAAAGTCGGAAGAACTTAAAACCGCCACGTGGCAAGAGGGATTTTTGGAGATGATGCCCATGATCGAACAGCAGGCTCGCGTCGCGTTCCGTGATCTCGACGCCGAAGCCCGAGAGGATGCAATCGCGGAGGTTACTGCCAACGCAATGGTTGCCTACGAGCGCCTGCATGAACGGGGCGAATTGCAACGGGCCTTCGCATCGGCATTGGCCAAGTATGCGATTCGGCAGTTCTTCGACGGCCGTCGTACTGGCACGCCGCAATGTTCCCGAGACGTGTATTCAGCGCGGGCAAAGAAGACGGTTGGCTACGAAGTGTTATCTCTTGGCGCGCCTGGCGAGCAGGTTGGTGAATGGATGGAGTGCCTGATCAACAATCGACAAACACCCGTTCCCGACCAGGTCGCTTTCCGTATGGATTTTCCCCGCTGGCTCGACAACCAGACACCCCGTGACAAGAGGGTTGCCCAGCGACTGTCACTCGGTTACTCGACCGGTGAAGTCGCTAAAGAGTTCAGCATTTCACCGGCGCGTGTTTCGCAGCTCCGGCGAGAACTGGCCGACTCATGGCACGAGTTCATCAGCGCTGCGTTGGGGCAGGCGAACGACGAGGAATCCGGCGAGGAATGATTCAGCTCAGCGAGGGCACTGGCAGGCGGCAAGACGTTGGCGCATCGTGAAATGATGTTGTCGTCGCGGTCCGCCATGTGTCCTTCGCTGACAATGGCCAGGACCGCCCGGGATTCTTCGTTCTGTGGCATGACCAAGTAAGCACCGCGGACATCCCATGTCCGTCCTACCGTAGGGGTTTGCGACAATTTATCCGCTCTGCTCGTGCTCTCTAGCGACACTGTCATTGCGCGTTCTCCTGCAAGCCAAACTGTCTATCAGACTGCCCTTGATTCGGCGGTAGTCAACAGTACGCGAAAGGGGCAATCCCGGCTTGAGGCAGCATTGCGCTGGACATTGGTTAAGGAAAGGGCTACCAAAGAGCGCTCCTGTTGGTCCGTATGTTTGGCTGAGGTCCGCCAAGACACCCGCTCCCATGAATTCCAATTACTTCGGATTCAAAGAGGGCGCAATCATGGCGGCGACGCTGGAGATTCCATTCGCGCCGCCTGGCAAAGCGACCGATCCCTCAAGCTGTCGCAACTACGGACAGGTGATTCTCGGAGCCTGGGAGAACACGCACTTTCTCGCACCGGATAAGAAACCAACCGCTAAGGCTGAGAAACCAGACGTCCCCAAAAAGAAGACGGAACCAGTCGCGAAAATGCCGGACAAGTTTGAATGGCTACCGCCCGAAGCAACAGCGAGGGGTGGGCCAACCGATCTCGGCGGCGAGCAAATCGTTCCCAACATCACGATCACAAAAACGCCCAAGCCGACTTCCGACGCATCGAAGTACAATCGCGAATATGTGATCTACCTGGAGAAGTTCAGTATCAGCAACATGGGAACGCATCCGGTCGAGACGTCCGGGGGCATCAATGCGGCGCTACAGCACGCCAAGACGCTGAAGGCGAATCGGATCGTCTTTCCCAAGGACACCTATCTGATTAGCGAAACCGATCCGATCGTGATCGATCACAAAGGCACGATCATCGATCTGAACGGTGCGACGCTGCAGATCAATGTAAACGCCGAGATTAGGTACAGCATTGCGAACTTTGTGGACGGCGCGGAAAACGTCCGACTCACCAACGGCACGCTGCGCGGCGACAAGGAAATGCACGATTTTTCTTCCAACAACGGGCTCCACGATTGGGGGCATGGTCTCGTCTTTGATGGCGGCCGTGACCTTGAGGCCGACCATCTTACGCTTTCCAATGTGACCGGCGACGGCGCGAATTCACGCTTCACCGGTGCCGGAACACGGACTGAACTCCTGGCAAACATCGCGCATACGATTTACAGGAAGCATCTGGAACAAGGTGCATTTTCTGATGATGGCCGAAAGATCGACAGCGCAGAAAAGACTCGCAGCATCGAAGCGTTCGATCTCACAATGTGCAACGGTGAATTCGAATTTGGCTACTCGACCGGCTATCTGGGCTACCCGTTTATCAGTGGCCGCGTCTACCAGGTGTACTTCTACGATGCCCAAAGGAAGTTCATCGAAATGAAGAAGTGCCTTCAGTTCAGAAAATCGACGATTCCCGATGACGCGAAATTCGCCCATTTCGAATTCAACCAGCCCAAAGTGTCGGAAACGCCGCCGCACGCAGGTGCCGGAAAGGGAAGTTTCGTCGGCAGGATTTCGAACTTCAAAGGGCCCACCGATGTTCACTTCCATCACAACAAACTCGTCGGCAACCGAAGGCTCGGTTTGGGGTATTGCGGCGGCCGGCGATGGCTGATCGAAGACAACCTGTTTGCCGACAATGGCGGGACGGCTCCTGGTTATGGCATAGACCTCGAAGATGGCTGGGAGTTCATGCTGGATGTCGTCATCAGAAACAACAGGTTCAAGGACAATGTCAGAGGCGATTTGGTGATCTGTGCCGGCAGTGAACTGCTGATCGAAGGCAACACGTTCGAACACAATGTTGCGGTCCATGCGAGGCCTCACAATTACACATTCAGGAACAACAGATTCAACGGCGGGCACGTCGGCTATAAGACGCGAACCGGTGTCGCCAGAATTCACGACAATCGTTACGAGAATTGCACTCTCTCGATCGTGTTCGACACCAAGGCGGTCGCTGACGGCATCAACCGCAAGCCAGGCGAAACGGTCGCCACGCCACCGTTGACACTTACCAACGAAACGCTGGTCAACGTGGAGAAGATCAACGGCACGTATTTCAACTTCACGGGCGCGAACATGAAGAACACACATTTCGTCGCCGGCAAGGAAACCAGCCTGATCGCATTCAAGAAATGCGACGTTCGTGAGAGTACTATTCAGTACGAAGCGGAAGGGCCACCCGTGAGCGCCGGATTGGATGGTTACAAAGAATCGCTCAAGCAGGAAGGCCCGGGCCTGAACCGCCGCAGATCGATCAAATAGAGTTTGGCAAGAACGGATTGACCGTTGAGGAGGAACGACAAGTCGTGTGTATCGATCGTTTTCAGAGAATCGTAACTTCCGCTGACGAACTCACCGAGCTACTTGGATCACCGAGCGAGTCGGTCAGAAAGAAGCAGTTGTCTGAACTCGACGACCACATGAATACGTTCATCGCCACGTCCCCTTTTCTTCTGCTGGGTACGGTTGGCAGTGACGGGAGATGCGATGTTTCTCCTCGCGGTGGCATGCCAGCCGTCGGCAAGGTTCTGGATTCACGGACGCTGGCCATTCCGGAATGGAAAGGAAATCGTCGCGTGGACAGCCTCAGGAATATCATCCAGACTGGCCGAGTGGGCCTTCTGTTCATGACTCCAGGTCTGGGCGAAACGCTACGCGTAAACGGGCGTGCCTGTGTAATTCGCGACGACGACGTGTTGGCTTCGATGTCAAGGCAGGGAAAGCAGCCGGTGGTGGGAATCGGTATCGAAGTCGAAGAGTGCTTTTTTCAATGCGCCAAGGCGTTGATCCGCTCGAAGCTTTGGGAGTGGTCCGCCGAGAACTCAGATCCACCACCTTTTGACTTCGCCGAGATCCTGGTCGATCAAACAAAGATTGAAGGACTGGAGGTCGAGCCACTTCGGCAACAGATCGAAGAATCCTACAAAGAACGGCTGTATTAAGCAGTACGGCAAAGTTATCATATTTCGCATCAGCAAGGCCCTCCGCGCGACTAGCATTCGTGAGAAGTGACCGATAGCAGGTCCGGCGAATTCATGTGAGGCTTACCACATGATCGACTTCCAATTTGAACCGGACATTTCATAGAGAACTGTTCCCAGAAGAACGTCGTTACCGGAATCTGCGATGGTAAGCAATGAAAGAACACTCTAACAGTCAAGCAGACGAGCAGTCGCGTCATCTGGAACGCATCCGTGACGAATTCGCGCGGCAGGCAGAGGCATTCAGTTTGGCGCCAGCGGTCGTCGAGTGTGGTTCGATTCCTCATTTTCTTGAAGCTGTTGGCAACCGCGATGGCCGGCAGCGCGTGCTCGAAGTCGGCTGCGGCCCCGGACTCCTCGCCGAGCATCTGGCGCCGCTGGTCGAAGAGTACCTTGGAATCGACGCAACTCCTGAAATGGTAGAGCTTGCATCGCAGCGTCTCCACTCGTCTGTAAATGCCAGTTTCAAACTCAGTATCGCAGAGAACCTGCCCTGCGATGCCGCCTCGTTTGACATTGTCGTCACGCGACTGACGCTGCATCATCTGCCGAGACCTGAGAAAGCGTTGGTCGAAGCGCATCGCGTGCTGGCGCCCGGTGGTAGATTGTTCCTGGCCGACATACTTACGTCAGAGGATCCGCAGGCGGCCAAGTTGCACAACGCTTTGGAACGTTTACGTGACCCCACCCATGTTCGCATGCTGACGCGAGCGGAAATGGTCTCACAACTAGAAGAAGCGGGTTTTCATATCCTGGAAAACGCCAGCTGGGAACACAGTCGTTCGTTTGAGGAGTGGGCTGCAATCGTCGCCGATCCCATGAGAGTCGAGCCTCTGGCGACTGTGATGCAGGCTCTTGCTCAGTCGGATCAAACAGCAGGGATCCAGTTGAGACAGTCGGGCGACGGGCTGCGATTTGTGCACAACTGGTACTTCTGCGCCGCGCAATCGCTAAATGGCTCCGCCTAATGGGTCCTCGGTGCTACGATCAAACAGATGGCGAACGACGTCGCAACGGCAACCCGCTCGTACTCGGTGAGACAAGGGAGAGGTGGTGAAGTCCCGATTTCTTACACGGTGCTCGTTCGGGATGCTCTACGCGGCACTGATGCTCGGTCGCGCAACTGGCGTCGAGGTTGACGGGGCTAATGTCACATTCGTTGATTATGCGGGGCCGGCGACGCTCTCCGTCGAGGCGACCGACAAGTACGAACTGACAATCAGCATCGATCCTCAAACTGAACAAAAGGCATTGACGCTCCAAGTCGAACTGCCCATAGCGGGACCAAATACTTGGCCCATCATCGATGTCGAAGTGCTCGATTCAAGAGGACACGCCGTGTCTGTGCGGCGTGGCGGCATCGAGTGGCATAAGCTGTTGATCACAGTGCCACCAAAGCGAAGCACCTTTCTCGTGCATGCCGTCAAACCGGCGCGCGACAGGTCGACGCATCCTTGAAAGAAATGCGGAAACAGAATCCCGATGGAAGCTGGGTGCTGGCTAATCGTGGCGGGGGCTTCGATTATCACGACGTAAGTTCCATCTTGGCATCGATCATCGAACTTAACCCCGATTCTCTCACTCGTACTGGATCAAAGTCTGGGGGGTGGTCAGTGCGAGACCATGCGACTGAGTGCGAAAGTAGCGGAGGAGGGACTCGAACCCCCGACACGCGGATTATGATTCCGCTGCTCTAACCAACTGAGCTACTCCGCCGTATTTCGATTTAATCCTTGATGTAGTGGTGTTTTTCTGCTGATTTGTCGATAAACCTTCAAGCTGGTATTCTAGTGACTACCCCTGAGACTACCCCCGAGGGTAAAAGTTTGCCCGTCATCGTGCGACCGACAACGGGCAAGCCGATCCTAGACCAGTTTCACAAGAAAGGACCGACACAATGGCAGATTCTAACCCAGCAAAGGCCAAGAAGGAACGGGCGTCTAGATTCCCGCTCACCCTCCACAAACCAACGGGCCAGTATCGCAAACGGATTCGCGGTCGGGACTATTACTTCGGCACCGACCCTGACAAGGCTTTAGCTGAATGGTTACGCGTCAAAGACGATCGACTGGCCGGCCGTGAACCGAAGCCGTTCGATGGCGATAGCTGCGATCTGTTGACGTTGTGTAATCACTTTCTGACCAATGCCAAAGCAAAACGTGATGGCGGGGAAATGACCGGGCGTACATTTGACGACTACACCGCAAGTTGCGAACGTATGTTGTCAGCACTTGGCAAAACGGCAGTCGTTGAAACGATCACCCTGAGCGACTTGGTAGCGTTTCGCCGGAAGCTCTCCAAGACGATGAACCCGACGACGCTAGGCAACGAGGTCGGGCGTTGTCGCGTCATCTTGCGTTTCGCATTCGAGAACGGCTTGATAGATCGTCCACTTCGGTTCGGCGACTTCAAGCGGCCGGCAAAACGCGTCATGCGTCGCGAGAAAGCGGCCAACGGTAGCAAGCTGTTTGAAGCAGCAGAGATTCACAAGTTGCTCGATACTGCCGACGTTCAATTACAGGCAATGATCTTGCTAGGCATCAACTGCGGATTCGGAAATAGCGACTGCGGGCAACTCCCAGAGGCCGCTTTGAACTTGGCCGATGGATGGATTGACTACCCCAGGCCAAAGACTGGAATCAGCCGGCATTGTCCGTTATGGGCCGAAACTGTGGAAGCCTTAAAAGCGGCACTTACTGCCCGCAAGTCGAGCAATGACGACCTAGTGTTCCGAACCAAGTACGGCAAGTCGTGGCATACTGACACCAAGGCAAGCCCATTATCGGCAGAGTTCAGAAAGCTTTGCAAAGATGCTGGAGTCTATCAGGAAGCGCGCGGATTCTACGCGTTGCGCCACACGTTTCAAACGATCGGCGACGAGACCGGCGATTATCTCGCCGTCAAGCAAGTGATGGGCCATATCGACGGCAGTATCAGTGCCACATACCGCGAACGATTCCCTGATGCCCAGCTGGTTGCCATAGTCAATCACGTTCACGGCTGGCTGTACGGCGAGAAAAGGGAGTGCGCCTAACGTGCTGGCTGGATCGCCGGACATGCTGAATCTGAAACGCTTGCATCACCAATGCCCCGGCGATATCTTGACCTGCCCCAGGGGGATTTCCTGTTATCAAGAACTGACTGTCAACAAGATATACCGCGAAGAACCATCATGCCACGTGCGCCAGGCGACACGGCAGCCAAGAAGAAGTTTCAGGAGATTCAGCGCGCCTATGAAGTGCTGAGTGATTCCGAGAAACGCGAGATGTATGACCGCTACGGCAGCTCTTTTG
>PBSM01000180.1 GCA_002726245.1 Planctomycetaceae bacterium
TAAAAAGTGGGGTAAGCATCCTGCTTGCCATATGAATGGGGGCGTAAAAATCGCAAGCTGGAAGCTTACGCCACTTTACTAACCCTAATTCTTAGCAGTGACAAAGCACTAGAATCACAGCCTGTGACCCAAGAACCGCAAGACAGAGCCCGATCATGGCCAAGACTGACAAGAAGAGCAAAGACCACGTCTCCTCCGCCCTCGCCACGCTGCGAGACGAGCTCCGCCAGGATGTGCTCGGCATCGCCGAATCAGTCGAGCAACTGAAGGCATCGACCGAGTCGAACGGATCCGGGAACGATCGCGCAGCGATCGCGAATTCGCTCCAGGCACTGCGACAAGAGCTGCGACACGAAGTCAGCTCGCTGTCACAGCAAATCGAGCAGGCACAACTCGAGCAAGCACAAAGCATGCTTGTAACGCCCGAGGCCGACACGACCGAGTTGACCAGCGCCGTCAGCAGCCTGCGAGAAGAACTCAACCAGAATGTACGCGGCTTGGCCAATTCGATCGAACAGCTAACGGCGTCCGCTGCGTCCATGGAGATGGCAGGCGACAGCGGCGCAGTTGCCGACTCGATCCAGACATTGCGGGAAGAGCTACACAGCGAAGCAAGTCGATTCAATGAGCGGATCGAGCAAGCTCACCTCGAGCAGTCGAATCGGCAGGCAGTCGCTCCCGTTGTCGATACGTCCGAGTTCTCGGATGCGGTGCAACATCTGCGAGGTGAATTGAGACGTGATGTCCAGAATCTCTCACAGACGATCGCGTGCAACGAACCACAGCCCAAAGGTTCGCCCGTGCTCACCACCATCGCAATGCTGGCGTCGCTCGCGACTGGTGCTTTCGGGATGGCGTTTTACCAGCAGTTGAATCAAGACGACACATCATCTCAAGCGCTCAACGCACTGAGCGGACAAATCGAAGCGATCTCGAACTCCGAAACTGGCTCGCTCAAGAAGAATGCAGACCGTTTGGAAGAGCTTATCGCGGCGCAATTGACGGACAGCACGAGTAGCCAGCAAGCGATCGAGCGGCTGAACGAAACGGTCGTCGGTCTACAAGACGCGATGAAGGCGCAAGACGAGCGATTGGAACAAGGCATGGCGAGTATCGCAGAGAGCTTGGCGAGTGAGGTCGCGAAGATCGTCGCCAGCGAAGTGACAACGGTTGCGAAGCCTCCGGCCGAGGCTTCCTCGGCGGGCGACACGCCGGAAGACGAGCCAGATGAAGAAAAACCTGCCAGCGAGGCCAAAGCCGGAGCGGACGAAGCGCCTGAATCGTCTGAAGCCGAGGCTACGGCACAGGCAGAAGTTGAGGCAGATGGCGGAGTCGGCGAGGATGATCCCGTCGCTCTCGATCCACCGCCGGAAGAGCCTCTGGAAAAAGTCGAGAACGTAGTCCGGTCGCCAGTTCAGGCAAAGCTGATCATCGACAATTCCAGCCGAGTCGACATCAAGCTGAAGATCAACGGTGAGGAAGTCGAGGTAGCGGCTCGGGGTGTAACAACCGTTCCTGTGACGCAGGGCGCCGTGAAGACGGAGATCGGCAGCTACGCTCAGGAATGGGACGACTGGGAGGTCGTCGATGGTGAGCCACGCCTCAAGATCAAGGTCGAGTCCGGAGCCGACTACTACAAACTGCGTTGAAACTGGGCGAAATCGCTTTCTGTAAGCGGGGACAATGTAGCCCGGGAGCTCCGGCCCAACCGGTCAATCGCTGGCATCTCTCTCGGCCTTCGTTCATAATCTTCCCTTCGAGATTCTGGTCCCACACGCAAGGAGTCGTCATGAGCTACACCCGCAAGTTCCTCGCGATCGCGCTGTCTGCCGCATTGCTTCTCGCCAATCAAGCCGCGGCCGACGAGACACTGAAGGTCCCCAAAGGTTTCACCGCCTTGTTCAATGGCAAGGATCTGTCGGGATGGAAAGGACTTGTCGGCAATCCGAAGACCCGAGCCACGATGTCCGAGGAAGAACTCGCCGCGGCTCAAAAGACGGCTGATGAATCGATGCGAGCCCACTGGTCTGTCGAAGAGGGTGTGATCGTCTTCGACGGCAAAGGACAAAGCCTCTGCACGGCAAAGGACTATCGTAACTTCGAGATGTACGTGGACTGGAAGATCAAAGAAAAGGGAGACAGCGGGATTTACCTGCGCGGTACGCCACAGGTCCAGATCTGGGATCCCAACGATGGCGAGCGCAACGCTGTTGGCTCAGGCGGGCTGTTCAACAACCAGAAGCATCCCAGCACGCCTCTCGTCGTCGCCGACAATCCGATCGGCGAGTGGAACACGTTCTACATCAAGATGGTCGGCGAGAAGGTAACCATCAAACTGAACGGCAAGCTCGTCGTCGATGAAGTCGTACTAGAGAACTACTGGGAGCGAGACAAGCCCATCTACGAAACCGGCCAAATCGAACTTCAGAACCACGGCAACACACTCTACTTCCGCAACGTCTTCGTGAAAGAACTGCCGGACAACGCTTAGAAGAGTAGCCCCTATGCCTCGTCACGATTTGTGCCGAAGTCAAGTGCTCACGGCCGATCGGATATCTCACTCACTCGCTCGCTCTGCTCATGAGTTTGCTGGCACGTCGGACCAGATCGATGAACTCTGTTCGGTGGCCCTGCGGATCGTCGCTGATAGCCGAGGCGGCAGTCTCTGCGATCGCGGCGAATGATGTGCTGCCACGATACTTCGAGTTGCGAAGCTGCATGCCAAACGAGGCGACTGAGGCGGCGAAGCGGAAGTCAGCCGATGCGTCGTCGAATGCACGCTCCTCGTTTTCGACAACGAACTCACGCAGCGTGCTCTCGTCTTCGTCCGGTTGCTTGTAACGCAGAGACAGAGTGAGCAACTCGCCCGTCTTGGCAGCCTCGGTTAGCTCCTTCGGCGGTTCGACAGGAGTCGCGACACGCTGATACTTCAGATCATCTGTCACAGCCGTCAGCTTCGGCTTCGCCTTCTTGGGAACGATTTCGTACAGAGCCGTGACCGCATGTCCGGCTCCAATTTCGCCTGCATCCTTCTTATCGTTGTTGAACTCGGCGGAAGTCATCAAGCGATTCTCGTAGCCCAGCAACCGATAAGCCGCAACTTCCGCCGGATTAAACTCGACCTTGATCTTCACGTCCTTGGCAATCGTGACGAGGCTGCCTGAAATCTGCTAGACGAGGACTTTGCGTGCCTCGCGGAGGGAATCGATGTAGGCATACATGCCGTTGCCATTGTCGGCTAGTTTTTCGAGCTTGCCGTCTTTGAGATTGCCTTCGCCAAAGCCGAGGACCGTCAGAAAGACACCGCTCTTCGCCTTGTCCGTGATGAGTTTGACGAGATCATCGTCCTCGGTCACGCTCACATTCAAATCGCCATCTGTCGCGAGAATGACTCGATTCGCACCGTCCTTGATGAACGATCCTGTCGCCTTTTCGTATGCCAACTGAATCCCGGCACTTCCGTTCGTCGAACCGTTTGCGTTCAAAGCATCAATCGCAGCGTGAATCGTCTCTTTGCTTTCGCCATTCGTCGTATCCAGCGTCAGTCCCGCGTCGCCCGCATACGTCACAATGGTCACGCGATCGTTCTCGGTAAGCTGGTCGGTCAGCAGCTTCATCGCTTGCTTCAGCAGCAGCTTGTTCGCATCCTGCATCGAACCTGACACGTCCAGCAGGAACACCAAGTTGGAAGCCGCCACTCTTTTCGAGCAACGTCTTTGCCTTTCAAACCGATGTGCACGATCTGATGCACCGGCTGCCACGGGCATTGGGCAACTTCCATACTGACCGAGAACGGATCTTCTCCCTCCGGCTCTGGATAGGCATAACCCATCGCCATATGTCACCAGGTCTTGTCTCAAGTGCTCTTGCACTTGCTCGACAAGCTCAGCCGATACTTCACGATCGCGTAGATTCACGATCGGCGCATTCGTTAGCGTAGCGAGGGCCTCAGCTTCGGGCTTTGTTAGCACGACCGGCTGACCCTCCGATGGACTGGCCATAATGTAGGCGACATCAGCGTCTTCAGGCACCGGCTGGGCCTGAGTCGGAAGCCAGTTCTTGATGTTGTTCGCCAACCGCTCGGGCACCATCGTCCGCTGAAATGGAATCGCCAGCAGGAGGAGCGCCGCCGATATCGTTATGACTAGCGCCCATCTTCGTCGCGAGAAGGTTTTGCGCGATTTCGGCAGCTCGACAGTTTGGTCGGTCTCGGAAAACCGCTCCAAGACGGCAGTTCGCAGAGTGGATGATCGTTCGATCGACGAATCATCCCACTTACCAGCTTGCAGTTCTTCGGCGATCTGCGTTAGCTCTTCGTACGCCTGACGCTTGCCAGGCACCGACGCAAGGTCGGCCTCAACTTCAGTGCGTTCAGCACTACTAAGTTCATCGAGCACACACGCTGTCAGACGCGCGGCTCGCTGGTCGTCGTTGTTCGCTGTATTCGGTTTATCACTCATCACGAATCTCGCTAGGTCGAGGGTTGCGATAGTTCAAAGTAGCCATCACGCTCCGCGTGATGAAAGCCGCGGACGCACGAGCCACCATTCGTTCAGTCCGCACTTCGTTCGGGGCTATAATTCCTCGCCGCTTTCATCACGCGGAACGTGATGGCTACATTGTCGAAGGTTGGGAACACTGTTCAGTTGACGATTCGTCGCGCAGCAACTCGCGGGTGCGAGGATGCTCGCGCAATTTGGTCATCGCTCGGTGGACCACAACTCGCACATGACTTGGCGTGCGGTTCGTGATCTCCGCGCCTTCGGTATAAGAGAACCCGTCCAGCCACAGGTCGATGACTTCGCGAAGCTTGGTGGGCAAGGCTTCCACCAGTTCGCGCAGCCATGATCCGAGGTCTTCCCGTTCGGCCGCCAACGCCGGATCAGGCTCACGCCCCGCGATCTCGTGCGTCTGCGAGCCGTCAAGCGATTCGTGACGCCCGTTGAGTCGTAAGGAATCTAAAGCCTTGTTCCGACAGACGGTGTACAGCCACGGGGCCAAACGACCATTGAGTTCCGTCTGGCTCTGATCGCATAGGCGCAGGAACGCATGTTGCACTGCATCGCGAGCGGCCTCTTCGTCGCCCAGGATGCGCCTGACATAGCGCGTCAACCGGCCTTCGTACTCATCCAGAGCCGACAAGACCCATTCTCGATGGTCACAACCGTTTCCGTCATTCGCCATAATCGACCTGGCAACTGGCCGGGTTCTATAGGGATAACGGATGAAGACGAAAGCCATTACAGAATATCACCTATTTCCGGGCCCGTAGGAGCGCGAGTCAAGAGTCCCTGCGTTGATATGCAACAGGTATCGGCTGCTTTAGAATCCTTCTCATATCGCGATCACATCTTTCCCTCGTGGGATCTGGCCATTGAAAAAGCCGCTGAAAGAACGTTGTTACCGGACCCTCACCATGCTCAGTTTGATCTTGGCAGGCGAGACGGTGTTCCTGCCGGCTTTCCACTTGGGTCGGTATTTCAAGTCTTCTCTCCTCTCGACGTTCCGCATCGACGAGTTTCAGCTAGGCAGCCTCGGCGCCATCTACGGCGTCTTCGCCATGGCCTGTTACGTTCTGGGAGGACCACTTGCCGATCGCTTGTCACCGAGAAAGCTCTTGGCCGCTTCGTTGGTCCTCACAGCGCTGGGCAGTCTTTACATGGCGACGGTTCCAAGTTTCGACGGTTTGCGCATTCTGTTTGGTTTTTGGGGAGTATCGACGATCCTGGCCTTTTGGGCTCCACTGATCCGAGCCACCCGCGAATGGGCCGGCGAAGATGAACAGGGAATCGCCTTCGGTATCCTCGATGGCGGTCGAGGGCTTGCCTCGGCGTTGATTGCCTTGATCGCCGCCTATGCGTTCGCGGCGATGGTCGGTGCCGACGCCGCAATCGATCCCGTTCGTGAGGCTGCGGCAGTGCGAAAGCTGGTGTACTCCTACGGCGGGTACTGTTTGTTCGCGGCGGGATGCGTCTGGTTTTTCGTGCCCGATCCGAAACCCGTCCGCGCTTCCGAAGCGGACAAGGAACAAAGGGACAAACTTAGCGTCCGACGCCGGCTCAAACTTGTGCTGCGATCACCTGCTACCTGGCTGCAAGCGGCAGTCATCGTCGCCGCGTACAGTGCGTTTAAGATGATTGACAACTATGGTATTTACGCAGAGGACGCATATGGTTTGACACGAACTTCCTCCGCCAAATTAATTGCGAATATCAGCTTTGTGCGCGTAGGAGCCGCATTGGGTGCCGGTTGGATAGCCGACAAGCACCTTGGAGTGCGCGCCTCCATCGAGATTTGTTTTGGCGTGCTCATTGCCGCATACGCCGTTTTTCTGTTCGTGACGCCGAGCCCCGGTCTAGCGTGGCTCATGATTGCGAACATGGTCGTCAGTTGCTTGGGGTTCTTTGCCTTACGCGGTATTTACTTCGCACTACTCGAAGAGTCGGGGACGCCACGAGAGTTAACTGGCACAGCAGTCGGTGTTATCTCCTTCGTAGGCTTTGCACCCGAGATCTTTATGGGACCTCTGACAGGCTGGCTTATCCGTGAGGCGCGAGCCAGCGGCAACGTATTGGTCGGATACCATCAGATCTTCTGGATTCTCGCCATCCTATCGGCGGGCGGGATGCTGGCGGCTTTGGCCTTACGGTGGTTCGGAGCACATAAGCCCTCGTCGGAACGTGCCTGACGCAGTAGCGGGTCAGCCTCAGTGCCGTTCCGAAGTACCTGCAATGCCAGGGCGTTCCCGACGGACGAGATTCTACCGATGCCGTCGGAATGCAACGCTCACCGTACCGAGCGATCAACGTCTGGCTTCTCAATCGACGCGGGAGTTGGATCGCCGCCGGGGAGGACTCGTTGGGCGAACTCGAACGAGTTCACGAGGGCTTCGTCGGCACCAGCGAACTTCTCGACGACTTTGCCATCCATCGTGAAAACTAAGGCAGCTTGGCGGACGTCGTCGGTCGAGATGTGATAGTAGATCCACTGGATCGGCAGTTCCGAGGCAACGCCGGAGACGACAACCCGTAGAACTCGTAGCCCCTGGTCGTTGGTTTGCTGTGAAGCCTCGACGAACTGTCCGAAGTTCTTCCCCAAGGCCTTCTCGATGTCCGCGCGAAAGGCTTCCAGCGAAACACGCTCGCCGCGCATCGAGTCAGGTAGCGACGAAACGTTGCATTGCGCGATCAGATCTCCCTGTTCGACGAACCGCAGGATCGTCACGTCGGCGCGATCGACCATGACTTGCCACTCACGGGCATGCAAGAGTTGGAAGCCGCCGGTTGGTGACAGAAGACTCAGGAGCGTAGAGCCTGGGCTCAGCTCGAGCGGCAGACCGGCGAGAGCATCGTCGGTCAAGTCGAGAGGAGTCTCTTGAGCAGTCGTGGCCACACGAATTCGGGCCGTTACCTCGAACCCCGGCGTTGCATGTCCGATCGCTCGGTCTTCGTGAATCGACATCGCCAACCAAGTTATAGAGTGACTCTTCAGATCGACGTTGTACTTGGCTTTGAGAACGATATCGCTCGAGACGCCATCCACCGCGCCACTAACCTCGCCGGACATGTCGATGATCGCGATGTCGCCTTCGACCTTCCGAAAAATACTCTTCACGTCGGCTTGTGCGATCGCGTCGAGGCCCAAGATCGCCGTGAGCAAGTCAGCTTCGTGTGGCCACTCGGCTCCGATAGGGACTGGAGCGGCGGGTGTAAGCAGATGACTGAGCGTCGTGCTTCCCTGGATGTCGATCAACTCTAGCTCGTCGCGCGTAATAGGTCCTTGTGGCGAGCAGAGAGTGTGTTGCGATTCCTTTACTTGCGCGAGCACTAACCGCCGTTCTTCATTCAAACTGCTCTCCAATCGAGTGTCGCCGACTTGGATCGTGGCGCGAGCGGTCTCGTACAGACGGGCGTTTTTCCGATGGAACTGGGTCTGCTCGATGGTGCGCTCAGCGTATTCCAACTCCCCACGGACACGCAGCGGCAACTCCGAGACCTTAGTGCCGTCGGCGTTCAGCTTCAGCTTACCACTGACCTCCACGATCGCTTTGACGAGATTGGCACCCGAAGTCGCCTGTTTTACCGAGAGATCATAGGTCTCCTCAGCAGCTACGACGCCTGCGAAGACCGTCCAACAGATGCTGTACGCGGCTATCCACGAAGCATTGTGGGATATCGAGTTCCGTTTCCGAGTAACGACTTGCTGGCGAGTGGAAACTAAGATGCTGCCCAACACGTCGAATACCATGTGTCGCCTGGTTTTTGTAGTGAATGATAAGCAGGGAGGGCGGTGTACTCCGTAGATCGACGAGGTTACTGGAAGAAATCCAGTTTCCACGGGATCGATGAAACAAATCCGCGTTTCATCGGTTAGATGTGTTTTGAAGCAGACTGCCAGCAAAGCCGGCGATGAATCGACGTAAACTACTGCCAAGACAAGAGATATACGAAGAGACCACGTTCATGCAGCGATTTTTCGGGAAACCGACTTGGCAAATCGCGCGAACATTCAGTAAGAACTTGTAACTAAAGTGCGAGAAATGGCTATTTCGTACGTAGTAGAAGATGTGGCGACCAAACGAGTTCCGGCGACCGAGTCCGGTTGCGTGGAAATTCGCACGGATCGAATGGTGGCGGAAGGTGTCTAATCGGTAGGAGAACAAACGGCAACAACCGGGCGTATTTATCGTAGGAACAAAAGTTGCGGCGGCAGGAGGGAACAACCTGCCCACCGAAGTGGATGAGGATCTTGCCGGGCGATGGGAGTCGCAGGGAGTACTGGCATGGTCATATAAGAAAAGAGGCTTGTGATGCACAGTAATTACCAAAACACGATTCTCCGCGAACTGCGAGACCAACAGGTGCGGTATGCGCCTCGCGAGAAGAAGGTCGAGCAAATCAATCGTGCGGAGAAACTCCTGACCGAGATTGATGCGAAGAAAACATACAGCTATGAGTATGTCTGCTATCGGATCACCGATTACCGCCCTGATTCGACGCCTCATAAGACCTTGTCAGGCGATGAGGCAAAGCACGATTTGCGGCTCTTCGTGGAAGATGTCTCTGACGCCGCTGACATTCGCGCCGAGGAAGTGGGTGAGCCCGTTCACACGGTTGAAGACCTAAGCAGGCTCTTCAAGGTATCGACCAAGACCATTTCCCGTTGGCGTGAACAAGGACTCGTCAGCCGCCGCCTCCTGTTCGGCGGAAGGAAACGAGTCGGATTCCTACGGAGCAGTGTGGATCGATTCGTCGCGGCGAATCACGATCGCGTGAAGCGCGGTGAGCGGTTCAGTCAACTGACGGACGAAGAGCGTGACGAGATCGTCGAACGGGCTCGGCGCATGTCGGCGGCCGGTGGATGCCCGTCGGATGTAGCACGTCGCTTGGCCAAGCAGATGGATCGCAGCGTCGAAACGATTCGCTATACGCTGAAGCAGTTCGACGACAAGTATCCTGACTTGGCGGTCTTTCCAAGTCGAAGCGGCGTTTTGACTGAAGAGATCAAGCAGCGAATCTATAATCAGCATCGCCGCGGCGTTTCGGCGGATGCGCTCGCTCGGCGCTACTGCCGCACACGGACAAGCATCTACCGCATCGTAGGTGAGATGCGTGCCCAGCGGATCCTGGAACTGCCGCTGGACTACATCTACAACGAGTGTTTCGAGAAGGCGAAACTCGATAAGAAGATTCTCGGCCCGATGCCGGAGCCAGAAACGAAGACGCGCAAAACGCGGGCTCCGAGTGGGCTTCCTCCTTACCTGACGTCGCTGTACGACACGCCTTTGCTGACGCGCGAACAAGAGTATCACTTGTTCCGCAAGTTCAACTATCTGAAGCACAAGGCTGGCAAGCTGCGCGAATCGCTCGACCCCGGCAAGGTGAAGAGTTCGACGCTGGAGCAAATCGAAAAGCTCTATCAGCAAGCGGTCGAGATCAAGAATCAGATCGTTCAATCCAACTTGCGGCTGGTCGTTTCCATCGCGAAGCGCCACGTCACGGCAACGGACGATTTCTTCACGCTGGTTAGCGACGGAAACATGTCGCTCATTCGAGCCGCCGAGAAGTTTGACTACTCGCGAGGCAACAAGTTCAGCACGTATGCGAGTTGGGCGATCATGAAGAACTTTGCTCGGACGATTCCTACCGAGTTCAAGCATCGCGACCGCTTCCGTACGAGCCTGGAAGAGATGTTCGCCAGCCGAGAAGATGATCGCAGCGACCAGCTCGAACTGGAGAACGCTCAGAAGCAGCGGGCTGAGCAGATCAACCGCATCTTGGCTCGCCTTGACGAGCGGGAACAGAAGATTATCATTAGTCGCTTCGGTCTCGATTACAGTCAGGAACCACAAACCCTGAAGGAAGTCGGTGTCGAGATGGGCGTGACGAAGGAACGTGTGCGACAGATCGAGGCACGAGCTTTGAACAAGCTTCGTGCGGCCGCTCAAGAAGAGCACCTCGACCTTTCAGAATAAGCAACTTAACCTCCCCGAGAGTAGGGGAACCCATACGGGAGCTGCGTTAGGACTTCAGAAGAATCGTGCGTGAGCTGTGTTGTGCGGCTGGATTCGATCTTCTGTCTCCGAATCGCAGCTCCTTTTTTTATTCGACGTGCGAAATATCGATTTTTTCGTCAGTTTATGGCGTCCCGAACCGTGGCACGTCGGAATTGTCCCTATCCATATTGCGTGGTTCCTGGGCTTCGGTATATTAACTGGTTTTCAAAGTCGCGGGATTCCGTCTAGCAGTTCGCGCCAGCGTAGCTCAATTGGCAGAGCAGCGGTTTTGTAAACCGCAGGTTGTGGGTTCAAGTCCCTCCGCTGGCCCCATATATGAAAGGTTCATGGAGTTGAAAGAGCCGACTGGCGGTTCCTTTCGGCGGAGTTTCAGTTCCTGATTTATGGGGGGATTCCCGAGCGGTCAAAGGGGTCAGACTGTAAATCTGATGGCAACGCCTTCACAGGTTCGAATCCTGTTCCCCCCACTTGACTGTTATTGACACACCAAACTTGAAATACTGCGGACTACAGAGATCCCGCAAATCAACATAGCAATGCAGCACATCGTGAAATCAACAGAGTGTGGATCTTAAGACCCAGGAGACAGCAAGGAGATCATTCCAGTTGCCTGAATTGAGTGCGGGTGTAGCTCAATGGTAGAGCCACAGCCTTCCAAGCTGATGACGAGGGTTCGATTCCCTTCACCCGCTTTGGCCTGGAGGTGGCTGTAGCTCGGTGGCTACGCTTTTGGCGGTCGAGACACGGCGATTTTTTGGTGGAAGTGTTTCGGCTGCTGTAGCTCAGTTGGTAGAGCGCGTCCTTGGTAAGGACGAGGTCATGGGTTCAAGTCCCATCAGCAGCTCTGTAGATGAAGTTCGATTTGGTTGTCGTTTTGAAACAAAACTCTTACTCACTAGGGATATAGGAAACACAGATGGCTAAGGAGACATTTGAACGGAAGAAACCGCATTGCAACGTCGGTACGATCGGTCACATCGACCATGGGAAGACGACACTGACTGGTGCCATTGTTGCGACCCAAGCCAAGAAAGGACTAGCTGAGTTCAAGTCCTACGCCGACATTGCCAAAGGCGGTACGGTCCGTGACGATACCAAGACAGTGACGATCGCGGTGGCTCATGTGGAGTATGAATCCGAAAATCGGCACTATGCTCACATCGACTGCCCTGGACACGCCGACTTTATCAAGAACATGATCACCGGTGCCGCCCAGATGGACGGCGCGATCCTGGTTGTGTCGTCTGCGGATGGCCCCATGCCGCAAACCAAGGAGCATGTCTTGCTGGCTCGTCAGGTGGATGTGCCTGCGCTCGTCTGTTTTATGAACAAGGTTGACTTGGTGGACGACGAGGAACTGCTTGATCTCGTGGAGATCGAGATCCGCGAGCTGCTCAGCAAGTACGACTTCCCCGGCGACGACATTCCGATTATTCGCGGTTCGGCACTCCCAGCTTATCACAACCCGGATGACCCCGAAGCGACTAAGTGTATCGCTGAGTTGCTCGCAGCGGTCGATTCGTACATTCCACAGCCCGTACGACAGGAAGACAAGCCGTTTTTGATGGCAATCGAAGATGTCTTCTCGATCGAAGGTCGTGGGACGGTTGCGACCGGTCGTATCGAGCGCGGTATCGTCAAGACCGGCGAAGAAGTCGAGATCGTCGGACTTCATGCCGAGTCGCGGAAAACGATCTGCACCGGCGTAGAGATGTTCCGCAAGCTGCTCGATGAAGGGCGTGCTGGCGACAACGTTGGTTGTCTGTTGCGTGGTGTCAAGCGTGACGAAATCGAGCGTGGTCAAGTCCTGGCAAAGCCAGGGTCAATCACGCCGCACACAAAATTCGAGGCGGAAGTTTACTGCTTGTCGAAGGATGAAGGTGGACGCCACACTCCGTTCTTCAGTGGCTATCGTCCGCAGTTCTACTTCCGCACTACAGATGTGACCGGAACAGCCAACTTGGAAGGCGCGGAAATGTGCATGCCGGGTGACAACGTCAAGGTCAGCATCGAGCTGCACAAGCCAATCGCGATGGACGATGGTGTCCGTTTCGCGATTCGCGAAGGTGGCCGAACGGTCGGTTCCGGAGTTGTTACGAAGATTGTTGAATAAAGCTGAGGTTCGTGGAGGGGTGTAGCTCAGTTGGTAGAGCACTGGTTTCCAAAACCAGCGGTCGCGAGTTCGAGTCCCGCCGCCCCTGCCATTCATCCCGAGTGCGGGGGGCGGCTACTGAGCCGCCTCTCCATTCGGATCTAGCGGTCAGTTGCTCAAGGATGGCGGCTGTTTGGTTGCATGGAGTGCTTAGGGAGACGTTGGTTATGTCGAAACAAAAGGCTATGTCCGCCAGCAGTATTGTTGGCGAGATCTTTCATGTCGGCTTGTACAAGCCGACTCAAGGGAGGATCACGCGCCAAGTTACATGCGCGTCGGTGTGGATTGTTGTTTTGCTGGCTACGTTCAAGCTTTATCAGACTCTCTATGATGCCGGCGAGTGGCAGTACATCGCGCCGTTCGCACTGCTGATCGTTGGATTCTGGGCCGCCTACCGCACTGTGAATTACGCGAAGTTCGCTGACTTCCTCATTGCCGTCGAAGCCGAGATGAACAAAGTCTCCTGGCCTTCGTGGGCTGAGTTGGTTCGCAGTTCGATCGTTGTCATCTTCGTCATCCTTTTCCTCGCCGCGGTGCTGTTTGGCTATGACACCGTGTGGAGGATCATTTTCACATACCTTGGTGTCCTCAAGTAAACTCTCCGAGTTACTTGGCAAGTTTGAAGAAGGGGGGTGCTTTCCGTGAGCACCGAGTCGGAAAACCGCGACAGCACGTCAGCAGTTCCTCCTGCTCTATCTAGCGATGCGCCTCCGGCGACTGCCGCAGAGAATGTGGCTCCTGAGGCAGCAGATGTGTCGGTAGAAGCCGACGCCTCAGAAGAAGTTACCGAAGAAGTTGCCTCTACTGCAGCATCCGCCGAACCGGCGTCGATTGAAGACGAGCCCATCAGTGAGGAGGAGGCCATCTCAGACGACGAAAATGATGAAGACGAAGATGACGATGCCGATGTCGAGCCGCTTGAGTTCATCCAGGAAGAAGAAATCAGCGACGAAGACATCGAGACGAAGTGGTACATCTTGAAGGTACAAGTCAACCGGGAAGACTCGATTCGCGATGCGTTGGAACGCCGCGTGAAGATCGAGGGCTTAGAGCGTTACTTCCGCGATATCGTCGTCCCGACGGAAGACATCGCTGAGTTTACGAAGACGGGAAAGCGACGCATCGTTAAGAAGAAGCTGTACCCGGGATACATCATGGTCAACATGGCGATCAACGATGATACATGGTTCATCGTCCGCGAAACGCCCGGTATCGGTGACTTTACCGGTTCGGCCGGTCGCCCTGCCCCGATGGACCCAGCGGACGTTGGGCGCATCTTGAAGCTGGGTGCTGACGAAGACGACGAAGAGCAGCAAATCAAGACCGCGATTCCGTTCAAGATTGGTGATCGCGTGCGTGTCAAGGAAGGTTATTTCCAGAACTTTGAAGGGGACGTTGACGTCGTGGACGAAGCGAATGGACGCGTCACGGTGATGATCAATATCTTCGGCCGATCGACCCCCGTCGAACTAGAACATTGGCAAATCGAGGCCGTTTAGTTTCGGCTCCTCGATAACATTGGAGACAGATGGCAAAACAACTTGTTGGACAAGCGAAGTTTCAAGTACCTGGCGGACAGGCAACGCCCGCTCCGCCAGTCGGTACTTCGCTCGGTAAATTCGGTATTAATCTTGGTCAGTTCGTACAGCAATTCAACGACCGGACGAAGGAATACAACGGTACACCGATTCCGGTTATCGTTAGTGTTTACAACGACCGGTCGTTCGACTTCGTTACGAAGAGCCCCCCTGCTGCATCGCTACTTAAGCAAGCGGCCGGGATCGCCAAGGGCTCGGGCGTGCCGAACAAGGAGAAGGTCGGCAAGGTCACAGTGGCTCAGATCGACGACATTTGCCAAAAGAAAATGGCGGATCTCAACGCTCGTGATTTGGAGCACGCGCGCAATCTGATCGCAGGGACGGCACGTAGCATGGGAATTGAGGTCGAGGGTTAAAGATGCCTAAGCAATCAAAACGTTATCGAGCCTTGGCCGAGAAACAGCACACCGAACCGCTGCTTCTGGGTAAGGCCGTTGAAGTACTAAAGAACTTCGGAACGACGAAGTTTGATCAGACCGTCGAGGTCCACATGCGGCTGGGTGTTGATCCCAAGCAAGCCGATCAGATCATCCGTGGATCGGTCGTCCTGCCGCACGGTATAGGTCGTAGCCAACGAGTGATCGTATTCGCCAAGGGCGACCTCGCCACCGCTGCTCAGGAAGCTGGGGCTGACGAAGTTGGTCAGGAAGAGCTGGCTAAGAAGATCAAGGATGGTTGGGTCGATTTCGATGTGTGCATCGCAACGCCCGACATGATGGGACTCGTAGGCCCGCTGGGCCGAGTCCTTGGCCCGCGCGGCTTGATGCCTTCGCCCCGTGCTGGCACGGTTACACCTGAGGTCGCTAAAGTCGTCCAGGAATACAAGGCCGGTAAGGTCGAGTTCCGAAACGACGCTGGTGGCAATGTGCACGCCGTCGTGGGCAAGCTCAGCTTCGACGGTGTAAAACTGAGCGAGAACATCCAGTCGTTCATCGATCACATCAATTCACTGAAACCAATAGCGATTAAGGGAACGTACGTCCGCGGCATCTCGATTTGTGCCACGATGAGTCCTGGCGTTCCAGTCGCCGCATAAGACAACGCACGTCGCTCGACCGACAGACGAATGTCGGCTGAAGCGAGGAGAGACACATGAGTAAGTACGTTAAGGATTTGGTCGTTCAAGATCTCCAGCGTCGTCTGGATGGTGTTGACGACGCGGTCTTGGTGGATGTGATCGGGCTGGATGCTAACACTTCCGTTCTGCTCCGGCGGCAACTGCGTGAGAAAGAGATCAGCCTCGTTGTCGTCAAGAGCAGCTTGGCGAAGCGGGCCACGGAAGGGACACCGCTTCACGCGGCGTTCAACGACATGGAAGGTTCGCTCGCCGTCGTATGGGGTGGCGAGGACTTCGTTTCGCTGGTCAAGGAAGTGACCAAGCTCGACAAAGCGGTCGCTGAGTTCGACGCCTTTCAGGCGAAGGGCGGCGTCCTGGACGGCGAGCATTTGAGTGCGAAACGAGTCAAAGAGATCAGCAAGTGGCCGAGCCGAGAAGAGTTGGTCGCCATCGTGGCTGGTCAAGCAATCGGCATCGGATCGGAAGTGGCAGGTCAGTTGATCGCCCCGGCCGAGCAGATTGCCAGCCAGATCGAAAAGCTGATCGAGATGAAAGAACAAGAAGAGTAGTCTATCGCCACGAAGCGCAGGCGAAGAGAAAACCGTTTTTCGGTAATTAGAAAGGAACGATTGACCCATGTCAGATGAAGTAGCAACCCAAGAATTCTCTGCTGACGCAGAGGCATTTGTAAGCTCCTTAATGGGCAAGACGCTCAAGGAATTGGTAGAGATCCGTGATTGCCTGAAGGCGAATGGCGTTGAGCCGGCTGCTGGTGGTGCTGTCGTTGTGCAAGGCGGCGGTGATGGCGGTGAAATCGCTGTTGCCGAGCCAACCGAATTCGACGTTATCATGACTGGCTTCGGCGACAAGAAGCTCGACGTCGTCAAAGTCGTCAAGGCACTCACCGGCTCCACACTGATGGAAGCTAAGAAGTTGGTGGAAGCCGCTCCGGCGACGATCAAGGAAAAGGCTCCCAAGGAAGAAGCGGAGAAGGTCAAGGAGGAGTTGGAAAAGGCCGGCGCCTCCGTCGAACTAAAAGCGTGACGGTTTCTAAATCGGTAGCGTTTCGGTCTGGTGAGCTTCAAGCATGCCTCGCTCGACCGGGACGCAGGTGGGTGACATTTGTTGAATAGTCCCCCTGTTCTATACGCGCGCATGGTGCCAGTGCCAGTTCTGGGAGAGGTGCGCGCGAATCTCGATTCGATCTGCACGATCGATCGTGCGACTGCACGATGGCCCGGCGAGAGCTTGATCACCAACTGAGTTAAGCGGAGAAAGAAAAGCTTATGGCTACTTCAGCAGAGCGACGTTTGAGCCCAACCGAAGTTCGTCGTTTTGGCAGCGGGCGCGAATCTTACATGACGCCCGATCTTACGGAGATCCAGACCGCCAGCTATGCGGCGTTTCTCCAGGAAGGCCTGACATCAGATAAGCGAAAGGATGCAGGACTGGAAGGCGTTCTCCGTGAGATCTTTCCGATCGAAAGCTATGACAAGCAGATCAGCCTAGAGTACTTGAAGTATGAATTGGGCAAGCCTCGCTACACGCCCGAAGAGTGCCGCCAACTGCGTCTCACTTATGGTAAGCCTTTCCGCGTCTGGTTGAGGCTGCATAAAGATCAGCCTGTCGATGAGGAAGTCTATCTGGGTGATATCCCGATCATGCTGGGTGGTGGTGAATTCATCATCAACGGTGCCGAGCGCGTTGTGGTTAGCCAGTTACACCGCAGCCCCGGCGTTGACTTTGTGATGGAGCAAGATGGAACATCCGATCGTCGATTGCCAAGTTGCCGAATCATCCCGGAACGTGGCAGTTGGATTGAAATCAACGCGACGAAGAAAGAGGCCCTAACGGTTCGCATCGATCAGAGCGGCAAGTTCTCGGCGATTACCTTGCTACGGGCGATGGACGCGAAGTACAGCTCGGACGCCGACATCTTGAAAGCGTTCTACGAGTCCAGTACAGAGAAGATCGTAGACGGTCGCAGTGTCACGAAAATCGATGGCAAGATCGCGGTCGATGACATCGTCTATCCGGCATCAAGCGAGCGCGCGGGCGAGATCATCGTCGAAGCGGGCCAAAAGATCACGAAAAACGCCGCGGAGTTGATCTGCACGTCGGGCGTGAAGAAGGTCGATATCATGTCGTCCCCATCGTCGCTGCTGATCACCAACAGCATGGTGGACGATGTCACATCTAGCCACGAGGAAGCTCTGCTTCGCATCTATCAGCGTTTGCGTCCGGGCAATCCGCCGCAACTTGAAAAGGCCCGCACGCTCTTCAACGAGAAGTTCTACGACGTGAACCGTTATCGACTCGGTCAGGTTGGACGTTTTCGTATCAATCGCAAGCTCGAACTTGGTGTCTCTGAAAAGGAGATGACGCTCCGCCCCGATGACTTGATCGCTGCGGTTAGCTACCTGCTCAACCTGTTCGCCTCTGAAGACGGAGCTGAGACTGATGACATCGACCATCTAGGGAATCGCCGGCTGCGAACGATCGATGAGTTGGCATCTGACGAGTTACGCAAGGGCTTTCTGAAGCTCCGCCGTACCGTACAAGAGCGGATGAGCCTGAAGGATCAGGAGGACATGACGCCGCGCAGTCTCGTCAATCCAAAAAGTGTATCCGCCGCAATCGAATACTTCTTCGGTCGTGGTGAGCTTTCGCAAGTGGTCGATCAAACAAACCCATTGTCACAACTGACCCATGAGCGACGGTTGTCCGCTCTTGGCCCCGGCGGTTTGAATCGAAAACGCGCCGGTTTTGAGGTTCGCGATGTCCACATTTCTCACTACGGCCGCATCTGTCCGATCGAGACCCCCGAAGGGACGAACATCGGCTTGATCTCAAGCTTGGCGATTTACGCCGGCGTTGACGGGTACGGCTTCCTGGTGACGCCGTATCGCGAAGTCAGCAAGGGCAAGCTGACCGACGAAGTTGTTTGGTTACGTGCGGACGAAGAGTCGGATGCGTATGTCGCGCCCGCGGATACGGAAGTGTCCGGCGGTAAGCTGGTTGGCGGTGCGAACCTAATCGCTCGCCACCGTGCCGACTTTGAAATCGTTCTGCCCGAACAAGTTGAATACATCGACGTGGCACCGAGCCAAATGGTCGGTGTCTCGGCGGGACTGATTCCGTTCCTCGAGCATGACGACGCGAACCGTGCGTTGATGGGCTCGAACATGCAGCGGCAAGCAGTACCGCTCCTTATCACCGAGCCTCCGATCGTCGCGACAGGCATGGAGAAGGCAGTCGCGGAAAACTCCAGCATGGTGATCGTTGCCAAGCGAGCGGGCAAAGTCACTTTCTGCGATTCGACACGCATCGAAGTTGGCAGCGATGTCTATCAACTGAAGAAGTTCGTTGGCTTGAATGAGCGGACTTGCTGTAATCAGAAACCGATGGTCAGTCTTGGCGACCAGGTAGTGCGAGGTCAGGTCATCGCCGATGGTGCTGCCACGCATCGAGGCGAACTGGCTTTGGGACGTAACGTCCTTGTCGGCTTCATGTCGTTCGATGGTTACAACTACGAAGACGCCATCATCATCAGCGAAGAACTTGTCAAGAACGACGTCTATACCTCGATCCATATCGAAGAGTTTGATGTCGAGATTCGTGAGACGAAGCTGGGCCGCGAGGAGTTCACTCGCGACATTCCGAACGTCAGCGAAAAGGCTCTCCGCAATCTTAACGAGAGCGGAATCGTTCGTGTTGGAACGTATGTCCGTCCGGGTGATGTCCTTGTCGGCAAAGTGTCGCCGAAGTCGAAGACGGAGTTGACTCCTGAAGAAAAGCTTTTGCACGCCATCTTTGGCCGGGCTGGTGAAGACGTCAAGAACGACTCGCTGGAGGTGCCTTCCGGTATTGAAGGCATCGTCATCAACACGCACAAGTTCTCTCGACGAATGAGCTTGTCAGAAGATGAACGGAAGAAGTTCGAGAAAGAGTTGAAAGACGTGGAAACCGAAGGCAACACGCAAATCGCCCACGTATTCGGTGCATTGGTTGAGGAGATGGAGAAGGCTCTCGGCCGCACACTCACCGACGAAGACGGCACGCCGCTCGTGCGTGACCAAGACCCGAAATTCGTCGCCGAGCGGGCCCAGCAGTTCCGCTTGGACACAATCACTGCCAACATGCGTAGCGAGGACAAGATCGTTCAAGTCAAGCGGCTCCACAAAGAGCAATGGCCGGCCGTTGAAGCGGTGATCGACGATCGTGATCGAAAGCTGAACAGCATGAAGCGCGGCGATGAACTCCGCAGCGGCGTGCTCCAGATGGTGAAAGTCTATATTGCCACGAAGCGAGTCATTTCGGTTGGTGACAAGATGGCGGGCCGCCACGGCAACAAGGGTGTAATCTCTAAGATCCTTCCGGTCGAGGACATGCCCTTCCTGCCCGATGGCACACCGATCCAAATCATGCTCAACCCGCTTGGCGTTCCCAGTCGTATGAACGTTGGCCAGATCCTCGAGACGCACCTCGGCTGGGCAGGAGCAAAACTTGGTTTCCAAGCGGTGACGCCTGTCTTCGATGGCGCTACCGAGGAGGACATCAACAAGTGCCTCAACGAGGCAGACCTGCCAAGCCACGGCAAAACTCAACTGCACGACGGCCGGACGGGCCAAGCGCTGGAGCAAGAGACAACCGTTGGCTACATCTACATGTTGAAGCTGCATCACTTGGTAGACGACAAGGTTCACGCTCGAAGCACCGGACCTTACTCGCTCATCACACAACAACCTCTCGGCGGCAAGGCACGTTTCGGCGGCCAACGCTTCGGCGAAATGGAAGTCTGGGCGCTCGAGGCATACGGAGCGGCTTACATCTTGCAGGAATTGCTGACTGTCAAGAGCGACGATGTCGAAGGCCGTACCAAGATCTACGAATCGATGGTGAAGGGCGAGAACACTCTCGAAGCAGGCACTCCCGCCAGCTTCGACGTCCTCACCAATGAGATTCGCGGGTTGGCCTTGAACATGCAACTCGAGAAACGACGCGTTTAGTCAACCACGGACACCAATGGCACGATGGTTTTTGCGTTGTGCCCTTTTTGAATAAGCGACCCATCGCACACCACGGCGAACCTACAGGAGCACTGGCATATGAGCACCGGCGAAAGCACTTACGATCGCATCAACGATTACGCAGCCGTTAAGATCAGCTTGGCCAGGCCGCACGACATCCGAAGTTGGTCCTTTGGCGAAGTCAAGAAGCCCGAGACAATCAACTACCGCACCTATCGCCCTGAAAAAGACGGGCTGTTTTGCGAACGGATCTTTGGTCCCGAAAAGGACTGGGAATGCGCCTGCGGTAAGTACCGTGGTATGAAGTACAAGGGGATGATATGCGATCGCTGTGGCGTCAAAGTGACGCACTCCCGTGTCCGTCGTAAGCGGATGGGACACATCGAACTCGCGGCTCCCGTCGTTCATATCTGGTTCTTTAAGGCGATGCCAAGCCGCCTTGGAAACCTGCTCGATATGAAGACCACAAGCTTGGAAAAGGTGATTTACTTCCAAGACTATGTCGTTGTCGATGCCGGCGAAACAAGCCTGGAGAAGCGGCAATTGCTGACCGAAGAAGAGTTTCGTGCGGCTCGCGAGCAGTACGGTGAAGGCAGCTTCGAAGCTGACATGGGTGCCGAAGCCGTCCGCAAGCTCCTAGGTGGTCTCGATCTCGTGAAGCTGTCGCAAGATCTCCGTGAGCAACTGCATACGACAAACTCGAAGCAAAAGAAAAAGGATCTCACCAGTCGCTTGAAGATCGTCGAGGCGATCCGCGATAGCGACAACCGGCCTGAGTGGATGGTGCTGGACGTGATTCCCGTCATTCCACCCGACTTGCGGCCGCTCGTGCTGCTCGATTCCGGCAACTTTGCCACCAGCGATTTGAATGATCTGTACCGACGAATCATCAACCGCAACAACCGCTTGCGCAAGCTCGTCGATCTCAACGCCCCTGAAGTGATCATTCGCAATGAGAAGCGGATGCTCCAGCAGTCTTGCGATTCGTTGTTCGACAACAATCGCTGCAAGCGGCCTGTACTCGGCAGCAGCAATCGCCCGCTTAAGTCGCTGACCGACATGATCAAAGGTAAGCAAGGCCGCTTCCGCGAAAACCTACTTGGAAAGCGCGTCGATTACTCGGCGCGAAGCGTGATCGTGGTCGGTCCGAAGCTCAAGCTGCATCAATGTGGCTTGCCGAAGAAAATCGCTCTGGAGTTGTTTCAGCCGTTCATCATTCGTCGGCTCAAAGAGCTCGGGCACGCCGACACGATTAAGAGCGCAAAGAAGATGCTCGAACGGAAGGACGAGGAAGTTTGGGATATTCTCGAACAAGTGATTCAGAACCACCCGGTCCTGCTGAATCGTGCTCCAACCCTACACCGCATGGGCATTCAGGCGTTCGAGCCGACCCTGGTCGAAGGCAACGCGATCCACCTGCATCCACTGGTTTGCAAGGGCTTCAATGCCGACTTCGACGGAGACCAAATGGCCGTTCACCTGCCGTTGTCGATCGAAGCACAAGTCGAAGCACACACGCTGATGCTATCGACGAATAATATCTTCGGTCCGGCAAACGGCCGTCCGATCATGAGTCCGTCGCAGGACACCGTGATGGGTTGTAATTACATGACGCTCGACTTGCCGAACCGCAAGGGTGAAGGCATGATCTTCGCGTCGCTTGACGAGGCAGACCTTGCCTATTCGCAGAACGTGATCGACATTCATGCGTTGGTCAAGGTACGCCTGCCGGCCGGCAGACGCGTAAAGACGGAAGACGGCAGCGGAAAAAACGGCGATACTATCAAGACAACGTATGGTCGCATTCTGTTCAACATGATGCTTCCGGAAGGCATGGACTACTACAATGTACCGCTCAAATCTGGTGACTTGGCCAGTGTGATCTCGGACTGCTATCAGACCCTCGGGCGGAAGGCGACGATCAAGTTGCTCGACGACATGAACCAGCTCGGTTTCCGCGAGAGTACGCGCAGCGGCCTGTCATTCGCAACCGACGATCTCGTCACACCTGATTCCAAAGAGAAGCACATCTCCGCCGCGGAGAAGATCGTGCTTAAGTTCAAGAAACTGTATGAGCGTGGTGTCATCACCGACCAAGAACGCTACAACCAGGTGCTCGATACGTGGACTCACACACGCGAGGCGATCACAAGCCAGATGATGGACGCGATGAAGTCGGACGATCGCGGTGGCCACGGCTATGTGAACCCGGTGTACTTAATGGCACACTCTGGTGCTCGTGGTGGCGTGGAACAGATTCGACAGCTTGCCGGCATGCGCGGTTTGATGGCCAAGCCGACTGGCGAGATTATCGAGACGCCCATTAAGGCGAACTTCCGCGAGGGGCTGACAGTACTCGAGTACTTCAGCTCGACACATGGTGCCCGCAAAGGCCTGGCCGATACGGCTCTGAAGACAGCCGACTCCGGTTATCTCACACGAAAACTGGCCGATGTCGCACAAAACGTCGTCATCACGATGGACGATTGCGGCACGACTCAAGGGATCACCAAGGGTGTTATCTACCGTGGCGAGAAGGTCGAGGTTCGTCTGGCGGATGCGATCATCGGACGCGTCAGCCGACAGAACATCGTGCATCCGATTACGGACGAACTCATCGTCAAGGAATCGCAGATGATCACGCCCGACATCGCTCGCAGAATTGAGGATCTCGGTCTTGAACGTATTCAAGTTCGTAGCCCGATGACATGCGATGCTACGCTCGGGATTTGCCGTGGCTGCTACGGTATGGACTTGTCAACAGGCACTATCGTCGAGGAGGGCATGGCGGTTGGCATTATCGGTGCTCAGAGCATCGGCGAGCCAGGAACACAGTTGACAATGCGTACGTTCCACATCGGCGGAACGGTCAACACGAGTGTGGAAGATAGCGAAACTCGTGCCAAGCGTGCTGGTATCGTGCGATTTACGCACATGAAGGTCGTACGCAACAAGGAAGGCACCGATATCGTTCTGACGAGAAACGGCGAGATCGCGATCCTCGACCCAAAGGGCCGCGAAATCGAGAAGTACGAAGTTCCCACCGGTGCGACCTTGCTCGTCGAAGAGAATCAAGAAGTGAAAACCGGCAAGACGCTGTGCCAGTGGAATCCGCATACGATTCCGATTCTCGCCGAAGTCTCGGGTAAGGTGCGGTACGAAGATGTAGTTGAAGGCGACACAATGCGTCTGGAAACGGACCCCAGCGGTCACGTCCGCAAGGTCATCTCCGACCATAAGGGTGAGTTGCATCCGCAAATCGTCATCGAAGATAACGACGGAAAGCCGGTAGACGTTTACTATCTGCCGGAACGCGCTCACATCCTCATTGACGAAGGCGAACCGATCGCGGCTGGTACGACGGTTGGCGAAATGCCTCGTGAAGCGTCTGGTATTACCGACATCACCGGCGGTCTACCGCGTGTGACGGAGATCTTCGAGGCTCGTAAGCCGAAAGATCCCGCAGTTATCGCCGAGGTTGACGGCGTTGTCGAAATCCTCGGCGAGAAGCGACGCGGCAAGCGCACAATCATCGTGCGTAGCGAAAGTGGCATCGAGCGAGAACATTTGGTTCCGCACGGTAAGCGATTCCTCGTTCACTCGGGCGATATCGTGAAAGCTGGCCAAGCTCTGGTCGATGGCCCTCTAGTCCCGCACGACATTCTTCGTGTTTCGGGCGAAGAAGCCGTCCAGCAGTACCTCGTTCACGAAATCCAAAGTGTTTACCGGAGCCAGCGCGTCGAAATCGACGACAAGCATATTGAGATCATCATCGCTCGCATGTTGCGGAAGGTGAAGATTGAGAATCCGGGCGACACGAGTTTGCTTCCCGGCTTGGACATGGATCGCTTCGAGTTCCGCCGGGCGAATCAGGAGTTGTCCGGTTGCCTTCGGATCAGCGACAAGGGCGAGACGACGTTCGAGGAGGGTGCGATCGTTCCGCGCGAAGCCTTTGAGCAAGAGAATGCTCGTATCGAGACGATGGGCGGTGCTCCTGCCAAGGGCGCAAAGCCCAAGCCTGCAACCGCCAGCACGCAGTTGCTTGGCATCACGAAGGCTTCTGTCCAAAGTGCCAGCTTTATCTCGGCCGCCAGTTTCCAAGAGACGACGAAAGTCCTCACGGAAGCGGCACTCGCCGGAAAGAGTGACGATCTGGTCGGGCTGAAAGAGAACGTTATTCTTGGCCACTTGATCCCGGCCGGAACCGGTTTCCGCACCTTCCAGGAATCAGAAGTTCGCTACCGTCCAGAAGCGTTGCAAGCGATGGTCGCCGAGAAGGAGCAAGCACTCGTCACCAGCTTCCCGCTTCTTCAGGGCGGCGACGACGGCAATGGTTCATCGCCTGCCGAGCCGGTCCCGGTCCCCGAGGTCGAGCCAGCTCCGGAGGCCCCGGCTCCAGCGGTGGAATCGAACCCTCTGCTCGACAGCCTCTTTAATGCCAGCGACCCACCGGCAGCGGAAGAGTAAAGGTATCGCAAAATCATGAACAACGGCCGACGATAGTCGTTCGTGTTCGTGTGTGTTTTGCGCAAGATCTAATCTACGTTACCATGCCCCTGCCCTCGCGTGAACGAATTCGCAAGATCCATCGTCAAGCTGAACAACGTCGGCACTAGGATCAGTGTGAAGATCGTCGATACGATCAGGCCGCCGAGAACGACGCTGCCCAATCCGCGATAGAGTTCGCTCCCAGGACCGGGGAAGAGCACGAGGGGAGCAAGCCCGAAGACGGTGGTCGCCGTCGTCATGAAGATCGGACGGATACGTGTGCGAACACTCTCGAGAAGTGCGTCTCGCGGGTTCAACTCGTCGTCGCGCATGTGATTGAGCGATTGATGCACGATCAGGATCGCATTGTTCACGACCGTACCGATCAGGATGACGAAGCCGAGCATCGTGAGGACATCCAAAGTCTGGACTTGTCCTTGGAACGTCTGCAGATAGAGATTCAGCAAGTTGAGACCAGCGATCCCGCCGACGGCTCCCAGAGGCACACTCAGGATGATCACCAAAGGGTAAATCCACGATTCGAAGAGCGCCGCCATGAGCAGGTAAGTTATGAGCAACGCGAGCAGGAAGTTCCACTGCATCGCCTCCCAGGTTTCTCGCAGCTTGTCGGCGGTGCCGCTGAGCGTCAAAGTGTATGCGCCTCCCAGTTCGCCGCTTGCATTGAGCGGTTCGAGCACTTCTTCGGTAATCACTTGAATCGCGTGTTCGAGCGCCATGCTCTCCGGTGGCCGAACACGAATCGTAATCGCGCGTTGCCGTTCGCGATGGTTTACTTGCTCGGGGCCGCTACCGTAACGTACATCCGCGATCGCTCCTAACGGGACCAACTGACCGGACGGAGTCGCTATCGGGATCGATTCCAAGTCCTGCGTTTGTGTGACCGACTCTTGATCCCCCATGATCGTCATGTCGATCTTGTCGCCACCGATATAGTAGTATCCGGCCCACGCTCCGTCCACGAATGCACTGGAGCTATAGCCTAGATCCACTGCACGGACGCCCAAATCGGCGGCCCTCAGTTCCTTCGGAACGATGTGCATTTCGGGGTTTGATAAGTCAAGACTCGGAATCGGCTGCACTTGCGAGCCGGCAAGGGCTAGGTTCACTTGTCCGAAGATCCGCCCTCCCAACGCGACCAGCTTCGTCAGTTCCGGGCCTGTGATTTCGATGTCAACGCTGCGTCCGCCCGTCAGCCCGCGTTCAAACAAACTCGATTTGTTAGCGATCACCAATGTACCTGGCAGCTTGGAACGCAGGCCGGGCGTCGCAATCCCGGAGCGAGGATTCAGTCCACCGGTGATCAACGGAATCAACTCATCGACACGCGCCGCGTCGGCACTTCGAAGTCCAAGGAACACCGATCGACCGCGAGCGACATAGAAGAAGTCACGGATCGCCGGGAAGTCCAACTGCTGTGCTTCAACGCTATCCGGATGGACATCCCAGTATGGCTTTAGTTCATCCTCGACGATCTGGCCGAGACGTCCGAGTTGATCCAAGTTGTAGCCCGGCGGCGGCAGCACAAGGCAAATGATCAAGTTGCGATTCCCGGTCGGAAGATACTCGACTTTCGGCCACAGTAGGATGCTCAGCACGACCGACAGACCGACCAGCACGGTTATCACAGCCAGCCGTCGAGCGATGCCCTGTTGCACCCATGCATTCAGTCCGACGACAGCGCCGACAAACCACGTCCCCATCCCGGACAACGAGCGTTCCACGACGCCAGCCTGCCTCGCGTCCCCGCCGGCAGCCGGTGACTGTTCCAACAATCGCGCTGCGGCCGTTGGGATAACGGTCACTGACACGATCAACGACAACCCGACCGCGGAGCTAATCGCCAGCGCAATATCTCGGAAGAGCTGGCCCGCCTCTTCTTGAACAAATAGCACCGGCAGGAAGACCGCCAGCGTCGTCAGCGTCGACGCCGCAACCGCTCCCCACACTTCCTTAGTTGCCTTCTCAGCCGCACGGAATGGCTTATCACCTTGCTGATAGTGCCGATAGATGTTCTCCAGTACAACGACTGCGTTATCGACTAGCATCCCGACTGCAAACGCGAGTCCCGCGAGACTTATGACGTTGAGCGACCGACCGAGCTGCTGCAAGACGAGAAACGTGCCAACGATACTGACCGGGATCGCCAGACTGACCACTAACGCGCCACGGGCGAACCAAAAACCGCTCACGAAGACGAGCACTAAGGTGATCGCGAAGAACCACGGCGAGATGACGATCGCAGCGATCGCTGTCGCAGCCAGCAGGGGCGCAAAGACCAAGGTCCGCGAGCCGATATGGAGAAAGAGCATCAGCACGATGACAGTCAACGCTCCGCCGAGAATGATGTTCTGATTGACGAGACTGACCGCGGACTCGATGTATTCGGTCTCGTCGTACACCTGTGTCAAAGTGAGATCGCGATCCCTGAGAACACCAGCGTTCAGCCGCCCGGTTGTCTCCCGCAACCCGCGCATGACTTGCAGAACGTTGGCCCCGGAATCTCGGACACAATTCACAGCAATGCACTCATTACCGTAACGCCGGACGAAGCCGTCGGGCTTCTTGTGGCCCAACCGCACTTCCGCAACATCTCTGACGTAGACCGGATCGCCATCGTGTACAGCGAGAACCTGTTGCTCGACCTGCTCCGGGCTGCGAAATTGCCCAAGCGTTCGAACGACCCACCGACGCTTTCCTTCCCAGAAGTCGCCACCCGATGTGTCCTGATTCTGCGAGCGGAGTACTTGCCGAACGTCGTCAATCGTCAATTGTCTAGCCGCCAGGCGCTGCGGATCGACGATCACTTGCAGCTCGGGATCGCGACCACCGAACACGTTTGAATTGGAAACGCCATCAACTCGCTCGAACTGTGTTTCGATCGTGTCTTCGACATACTTTCGCAACGTCGCGATTTCGATGGGCGGTGGAAGTAATTGCTCACCGATGATCGGGTGCTTCTCGGCGGCTCGCCGCAAGCGAGATTCGGCAAGGGCTGGACTATGCGCTGCAAGCGCGTGTTCCAGATCGGCTGCCGTTTCCGTATGCTCTTGTTTGAACTGTCGTATCACCTCCGATTCGGGCATCCGCTGGCTCAAGATAAACCAAGCAATCGCTCGATCCGCGGAACTCGATGTTCGGATAACAGGCTCGTCCGCGTCTTCTGGATATTCGGGAACCTGCTGCAGTCGGCTGTTCACCTTCAGCAACGCTTCTTCCATGTTCGTGCCCACACGAAACTCGAGCGTGATGGTGCCGGAGGAGTCCATCGATTCCGAAGACATCTTCGTCACGCCTTCGACCGCCTTGAGTTGCTCCTCCTGTTCCTGAACGATCTCGCGTTCGACTTCTTGAGGACTTGCCCCAGGCCACCGCGTTTCGACCGTAATCGTCGGGATGTTCACCTCAGGCGTCAGTTGCATCGGCATGCGCAACAGACCAATGAATCCAAACAGAGCGAGTAGCAGAACGCCCACCGAGACTTTGACAGGGTTGCGGATGAAGGCTTCAATCGGGTGCATATTCATTCCCTCTCCTATTCGAGGAGAGCAGCTTGAGGCTTCGTATGACAGCGTCCGTGCGGCAGCCGCACGGTTACTTCCGTCTACCATGGTAGTCGCTGGCGACTCCGATGCGTGCCCCATCTCGGAGATCTTCCGCCAACAGGTAGATTACGCAAGAGAGCGATCGGCGGCGAGTTGGTCGCGGACTAGCGAGAGCCACTCGTCGGTAGGTGGAGCGTAGGGGCGAAATTTCTCGAATTCGCCAAGTTCTTCGCTGTAAAGAAGAGCACGATGCACGCCGAGACGACTGGCGGCAGGTGAGTCCATCAGGTTGCTCGAATCGGTCGCACTCATCTGGCAGAGAATGCGGAGATCGAGATCGCGGAGGGTCGGCCGGTCAATCCAACGAGTCACGTTGTTGAATGTATCGCACCAGACGAGAGTATGAACGCCAACCGCCGGGCCGTCACGAAGGATCTCGGCGAACTGTTTACTTGGCAACGGAGGTTTGTCGTCGTCAAGACTTGAGAACCCAAAGTCGTCATCAGCACGACGCAGGTCACGGAAGCGAGGCAAGTTATAGATGAACAGGAACAACGGCGATGCCGTATCGTCAGCCGCGTCCATACGACGACGAACTTCTTCGCTGATCGTATGGATGACCGACGCCGTGCCCTTCACGTCGATGACATTCGCATCGACAGGAAGTCCATCGATCACTCGCTTCCAGAAACCGGTCTCTGGTGCATCGGGTCGAGTTCCGTCGAAGATGTGGAACTTCGCAGTGGGCTGTCCGGAATCCGGCACCGTTGGCGCAGTGGCGGCGAGTGATATCAGAGCATTGCCGAACACGCCCATCGCCATCTCTTCGTGCTGTCCGATCATCAAGACGTTGCTTCCACTCTGGCGACGCAGCGTCACGCTTGTTGGATCCTTGATCGCAACGGCCGATCCAAGCCAAGCCTGAGGGGCAAGGCCCGAAGTGCGGTCTTCGCATTGAAGTGCTTTACAGAGCGCAACATTCTCGCCTGGATCCGCGGGAGCATTTCCTTCAAAGACGATCGCAGGTGGCCAAGCCGACGACGTCTTCTCGGCTTTGGCAACAAGTTGCCGGAGATACCGTTCCTGGTCTTGGGAGGAAAGCCACACAACCTGGAAGGGATGATTGCCTTCGAACATACCGTTGGCATCGTTGTAGATGGCTTCGCCGGGCCGATTGAGCAAACGTGCCGCCGTATTGTCTTCGCTAAGAATCAGATGCGAGTCCGCTTCGCTGCACTGCAGTGCGATGCGAACGGCCATTTGGCCGATCGTGCTACGGGCGAGCGAGTACGCGCCGGCCAGGGTCTGCGAACCAAGCAGGACATGAATGCCGAACGCGCGACCTTGGCGAACGAGTCGATCGAGCAAGAGCCCAGCGTCTTGAGCCAGCTTGTCGTCTTGAACGAAGAACTCCTGAAACTCATCAATGATCAGCAGAATGCGCGGCATTGCGTGATCTGGATTCGCATCACGATAGCTGCGGATGTCCTGCACACCTTGTTCACGGAACAAGTCGCCGCGCCGACGCAATTCGAGGTCCAACCGCTCCAGTACGCTCATCCCGAACTCGCGTTCGCTTTCGATCGCGATCACACGAGCATGCGGCAGCCGGTAGGTGGCATAAGGCTTGAACTCGACCCCCTTCTTGGAAGGGGGTGCAAGTGTTTCAACTCCCATTAGCTGTGTAGTTCGGGAGGACTAGGGAGATTTAGTCGAGATCAAACAGCGTCTTCTGGTTCTTCTCGGCGTGTTCTTCGACTTCTCTGCCCATCTCCAGTTTACACACGATGCTGTACGGCGTTTCCAAGACTTCGAGTTCAACGTCCTCGTCGGGCTTTGGGGTTGAGAGTGACTTGCGCTTCTTCGGGGCGCTCGGTAGCGGCTCACCGTTGGCTCGCTTCGTGGCGTGGTCAACGAGCATCTTGGCAAGTAATTCAACGGCCCGCTGCTTCTTCCCAAGCTGGCATCTGCGGCAGGAACAATCTGGATGGAAAGTAGCAGCGTTGTGTATGGACATGATCTCATCGAACGGCGTGTGCAGTAACCGAACAAAACAGACTATTCCTGAGCGCACCTTAGCAGTATATTCCGCGCGATCCGACCTGCGATCGATTACTCCGCGAACCGAATCTTCCACATCACTTCGTCCGTGATCTTCCACTTTCCGCCACCGTCGTCGCGAACGATCAGAATGAAATCGATTCGTGCCGGCTCCCCACCCGCAGACTCGCACGCGACCCAGCCCGAAACGTCGTATTCACGGTTGGACAGGTATTCAACCTGGTCCTGCGCCCGTTGCGATCCGTACCGTGCCGTATTGGGCCGGGGCAGCGCCGGAGGGACAAGCTGCGTCTGCGTCGCTTTCCAGGCAGCTTCGATATCGGGTACGTATCGAACTGTTTGCGGTTGAATCGGCGTCGCCTGTGGTTGAGTAAGTTCCGGTTCGGGTACGGCAGGCGCTGCTGTACTAACGGTTGGCTGCGGCGCGGGTTCGTCTTCGGGAAGAAACGTACTGACCACGCCGCAGCACATGAATAGAACGAACCCGCCTCCGATTAGGCTCGCCGGAAGGGCAGTCACCCCGAAGATCGTAAACGGCGGTGTTGGCTCCTCGACCGACTGCACCGCCTCGACAACAGCCAGGGATTCGGGCGGCTCCTCGACAATCTCGGCAGTTACAGTGTCAATGGTCGGCTGCGGCTCGTAGTCGCCCAACGCTGCCAGTACGTCGTCATCGGAAATGCCTGGCGGCACCTTCACAGGAGCGCCGCATCCCGGACACTTCGATGCCGTACCAGCGGCCGTGTCCTTGGCGTTGATCTGCCTCTGACAGCTTGGACACTGGAATCGAATCATGACCGCCTCCGGAAAAAAAGGAGGGAACCTTGGGGCGATATCCAACTATAGTTGGAGGACCGTGCATCGATTCTCAACTACTCTCCTCGCCATGTCAACGATCGGCGAGGAGATTCGGAAAGCGCGTCAGGAGGCAGGTTTGACGCAGGAACAGCTCGGCTTCGAGGCTGGGATCTCGCGCCAGTACGTCAGCTTGCTGGAGCTAGAGCAGAAATCGCCCACCCTGGACGTGCTGTTGCGGCTGTGCAAGGCGATGGGCGTGTCGGCGGGGACGATCGTGAAGCGGGTGGAGTAAAGACGCATGAATGCTCTTCCCGATAAAGTTCGACGTCGCCTCACTAGTCCGCTAAACTCAATCCGTTAACGAACCCGCCGCGCCAGCGGCTTACTTGAACAATCCGTTGCACACGGAGCCGCGGGCCGCGCGGGTTCTGAAATCAACGTCGTCCGCCGCGGCCCGGTGAACGGTGACGTTAGGCCTACGAATCTGCCATGAAGTCACGCACGCCGCTCCTTGTTCTATCAACGATGGCTGGACTCTTCCTCGTAGCCCTAGCAACTTTACACATGTGGAGCAGTGAGCAGTCTGCAACCGTAGCGATCCACGGGAGTCTCACTCAGATAATCGACTACCCAGGTTCGTTGACCGGTCCGGTTACACTCAAAATCGAACCGAAGATCGACGTTCCGACAAATGTTTCCATCGGCGAAGCATTTCCAATAACGGCGTCACTAGCCGTGGTTGACGCCTTCTTCACGCTTTACCCAGATAAAGAGTACCCGGCCAGCCAGCAACAACTTATCGACGAGGCAAGGATGGAATTTGCCGATAGAATTACGATGCAACTGGCTCTCGGCGGTGCTGATGTTGAACCGAACACTCCGCAAACCGCTGGCGAAGAGTTGTCGGCATCATGGTCAATCAGCGTGGATAATGCCGGTACGCACGCGGGGTTTCTAAAGACTCAGCTGACACCAACACGGAACGATCGACCGGACAGCGATGATTTGGCCCTTAAACTTCCAGCGAATCGATGGGAAGCACAACTGGTCAGCGATGCCCCGATATTGATTCATGTTGCTGGGTCAAAGCCTACGTTCGAGAAGAGTGTGGCACTAATAGGCTTGTGCTTGGGCGTCATCCTCGCGATTTCAAATATTCTTACGTTTTTCTGGCAATGGTCGGACCGTCGTCGGAAGCGTCTGGATGAAAACCGTCGTATCATCATCCCAAACAAAGAGGCCTGACAATCCGTGCACACGGAGCCGCGGGCCGCGCGGGTTCTGAAATCAACGTCGTTCGCCGCGGCCCGGTGAACGGGGGCGTTACTGACTCAGGACTGCGAGACCTGTGCGCCGAAAGCGACTGTGGCTGCGCGCTTCTACACGTGACGCGCGTCGGTCTACCCCCTGGGAAGACGTCAGATGGGTTGCTAATTCTGAAGATAGCGCAACCGGCCGGCAATTCAGCCAGTATCAGCAAACGTGATACTGTGTTTCTGGGTACGAAAAGATTGCCCTAGTCGTCTTGTGGCTCATTCTTGGGCTCGGCTTTTACCGGCCGCCTCACGATCTTGCCACCCTTCCTCACGATCTTACCGTCCTCCCCCCGCACGATCTTGCCACCGTGACCTGGACCATCCGTCACGATCTTGCCGTCCTTCACCTTGATCCCCATGACTCAATTCTCCACGTTTCTAAGTCGGTTTGACATGACCTGTTGTACAAATATTCACTAGTCAGTGTCAAGCTTTGGGGTTGTTGGTAGATGGTAGGAACAAAGATCTTGCGCCAGCGACTGAGCGCAGCAGGTAACGTGGAGAAACGCATAAAAGAGATGGCGATTATGAATGATAAACGACGCAACCGGAACGATCTGTGCTGTGATAAGTGCCGAAACTAGTCAGCCGATGACCTCCCGAACGATTGCGGCACCAGCAGCGCGCCTACACCGAACACGTTTGGTGCGGCAGCTGTTTCCCGGTTGATGCCTAACTGGCCGAGACGTTGCGCACCGCCAAGTGCTCACGGACCCATGCCAACCAGTCGTCCGACGGTGGCGCGTAGGGCCGGAACTTCTCGAACTGCCCTTGTTCCTCGCTGTAAAGAATCGCCCGATGAACACCGAGGCGTCCTGCGATCGGCGAATCCATTAGGTTACTGGAATCCGTCGCGCTCATTTGGAACAGAACGCGGTGATCCAACTCCCGCATGATCTGCCGATCGAGCCAACGACTGAGATTGTTAAAAGTGTCGGACCATACCAGAGTGTGGACGCCTACTGCTGGGCCGTCGCGCAGGATCTCGGCGAACAGCGTGCTCGCCGAAGCAGGTTTGTCGTCGTCCAAACTTGAGAACCCGAAATCGTCGTCGGAGCGCCGCAGATCGCGAAAGCGTGGAAGATTGTAGATGAATACGAACCAAGGTGCGGCGGTGTCGTTGTCCGTCTCTGTACGACGACGAACCTCTTCGCTGATCTCACCTATCGTTGTCGCAGTCCCCTTCGCATCAGCGATACTGGCATCCATTGGAAGTCCGCTGACCACTCGTTTCCAAAACCCGGTCTCTGGCGCGTCGGGGCGAGTTCCGTCGAGGATCAAGAACTTACTACCGGGAGATGTTGCCGCCAGGCCGATCAAAGCGTTCCCCATCACACCCATCGCCATCTCATCTTGTTGACCTACGACCAAGAGGTTATCGCCGCTTTGTCGTCGAAATGTGACGGATGTGGGGTCCTTGATCGACACCGCCGCACCAAGCCAAGAGACTGGAAAACTAGGCTCGTCACTCTGGAGCACACGGCGTAATGGTGAGTTACCTGCCGGGTCGGCCGGAGCATTGCCTTCAAAGACTATGGCAGGCGGCAAGTCCACCGATTGCTGCTGCGCCTTTGCGTGCAGTGCTTCTAGATACTTGCGTTGTTCGTCCGACTCCAGCCACACGACCTGAAAGGGATGGTTCCCTTCGAACATGCCGTTGGCATCGTTGTAGATGGCTTCTCCGGGCCGGTTGAGCAATCGCGCCGCCGTGTTGTCTTCGCTGAGGATGAGATGCGAGTCGGCTTCGCTACACTGCAGGGCGATACGAACCGCCATCTGGCCGATCGTGCTTCTTGCCAAGGAGTAGGCTCCCGCCAGCGTTTGAGAACCGAGGATCGCATGGATGCCAAACGCACGACCCTGGCGGACTAGGCGATCCAAGAGGAGTGCGGCATCCTGAGCGAGTTTATCGTCCTCGACGAAAAACTCCTGAAACTCGTCGATGATTAACAGGATACGTGGCAGCTTTGCCCCTGGATTCGCATCACGGAAGCTCTTGATGTCCTGAACACCGTGCTCGCGAAACAGGTCGCCTCGGCTTCGGAGTTCGAGAGACAGACGCTCCAAGACGCTCATGCCAAACTCGCGCTCGCTTTGAATCGCAACGACACGCGCGTGTGGGAGTGCATAACCGTCGTGATCGGCATAATCCTTAAACTCTACTCCACTCTTGAAGTCGATCAAGTAGAAGTGAAGTTCATCGGGTCCGTAATGCAATGCCGTGTTGGCAATCAGAGCGTGCAACAACGTTGACTTTCCTGAGCCGGTCTTACCGGAGATCAGCACATGCTGCGAAGTGCCTTTGCCAAGCCGCAGGTCTTGCAACTTCGTCGCTCCGGCACGGCCAAGCGCGACATCGATACTCTCTCGACTATCGCGAGTCCACCACTCGTCGTCTTTGGGAGCCACGGTCGAGAAAGGAACTTCAACGCGAATCGCATCTTTGGCACGTTGCCCAACGGTACGAATGATCTCCGTGAAAATATCGTCCGCCGGCGGCTCGTCCAGTTCGAGCGGCAGGTCTTTAATATCCTCTTCAACCCAGTGGAACCGTTTGCCATCCCATTGAATCGCTGCCGCGTTGGCTTCTAGATCGGCGAGGCTGAAGTTGCGGGGCAAGTCGAGCTTCGAGTCGGTACTGATCAGGGAATAGACACCGCACTTCGAGCCACTGGTAACGATACTCAGCAGGCGCTGCGCTGCCTCTTCGGAGAAACCGGCCGGGAAATTAGCAATGGCGAGAATGTGAAACGGTTCGGCAACTTCACCGGCAAACTCGTTGTATTCGTCGATCGTTTTGAACTCGTTGCGCAAGTAAGTCTGAATCACATCTTCCATGTGCTCCGTTAGATCGGACAGCCGCGTCGAAATGTGCGAACTTTCGGTCCAGATGCGATGCGAAACAAGTTTCTCGTCGAAGTCGGCCAAATGCATGAAGGCAGAGAAATTCTGGCCCAAGCCAACAGGATCGATGATGGTGAAACGGACCTTTCCGGGCGGCAGGGACGTCAGCAAGCGAAGCATCACGTTCTGAATAGCTTGGTTGGCAACGTGACGCCCCTCGCCGAAAGCCTCGAATAACAACGTTGGGTGCTGTGCAAAGGACATCGCAGCCGGCAGTACGAACTCAGTCTTCGACGGCGCAAGGTTTTGATGACGCGGAATGCCGCCTTCGAACATGTCCAGACTCACGCCATACTCGCCGAACCGAAGCGCGGGCAAGTTCTCATCGAGCGGCTCGCGTTCCTCCCAATCGGTCGTCTTCCAATCGGGGAATCTCGCTGTGCAGTAGCCAATCATCTCGTCGATGGCACCCGTGAAATCGCCCAACCCTGACGACCAGCGGTGAATCAATCGAGTCCACGCCCGCTCGAATGTCTCGCGGCTCGTGGCTAGTTCCTGTTCATGCCGTTGCTTGATGCTGGCGTTGTGTGTTTCCCAATCTACCTGCTGCTGCTTGATCAGTGTCTCAAAGTGCCGGTTCGTCTCAGGTTGTTTTCGATTACGCGTTTCAACTGCCGACTGCCGGTCTTGTTGTAACTTGTCAGACGCCTCGTGCAATCGCTGTTCGCGCTCCGCTTCAAAGCGAGCAACCTTGGATTTCCGCTCGTCATCCGCCTGGCGCAACTCTTGTTCAAGTTCTTGGCGCAGCACCTCACGCCGCTGATCTGCCTCGGCGACAGCCAACGTCCGAGCCGCATCGAGACAGATGTCAGCGTTCGCGATGTGTTGTTGAAATTGCTCGTAGAGTGTGAGCGTTTGGGCGACGGCTGGCTGACGAATCACCACCCAAACGATCGCGGTCAGACAAGCCGCAAGGCCGCAGGCGGCTGCCGGGAGGACGAACTCTGGTTCAATCGGCTTGCTCTCCCCTTGAGCCCCAAAAGCGACTACGACGAGGATGCCCGCGAGTGCAAAAAAAAGGGGGAGCAAATACTGCAGGGATAATAACTTCGGTGCCCATTGGCTGCGAAACGCGTACCTACACTGCTCGGCAGCGGCCACTTCGCTGGCGTACTGTTCGATCGGCCGAGCTGAGTTGCACGCGCCTTTCTTCTCTGGCAACTGGCGAGCGTTTCGCAAACACCATCGCCGGCGGAGCGTTTCCTTTTGGACAGCCGTCTCCAACTCTCGCAGCTCACCGCGGCGTATCTCAAGTTTCTCTTTGAATTCGCCGAGCGCCTGCTTCGTATCACGGACCGCTTCCTCGAAGGCGTTCTGCCCTTGCTGATTCGAATTGTCGCGTTCCTCATGCGCATTTTCGACAGCTACTTTCGTCGCTTCCACGATTCTGCGATAGGCTTGATCGTGTTCGGCAGCGGCGCGTTCGATAGACAATTCGTACTCGCGAGTGATACTCGCCAGTGCACTGTTGTGTTGCGACTGGAGAGCATGCTTCTCCTTGGAAAAACGCATGTTCAACCGTTCTTTCTCCCCTGAGAACTGCGTCGTCGTCGTCGCGTCGCGAGCTTCATGACTGGTCAGAATCGAAGTCTCGGCTTGTGTCCGCTCAGCAATCAGCTTGCCGAGTTCTTCGATCAATTGACGTTGATGGTCGGTCGAAAAGCGATCCATATTCAATCTTCTCTGTCCTTGTCGCTCAGATCGCGTTCCGCCTGTTCAAACACATCCTGCAAGCGATGGACCACCGCAACCAGCATCGTCACCTGCGGCCCCAACGGTTGAATGTAGTTCGTGTCAAAGTCCTCTCGGTTCTGATCGTTCCAGTGATCGATCGTTTCGCTCCACTGGTCGCGCAAGTTTTTGCTCGCCCGAGTAAGTCGGATCGTACCCGTGTTTAGATCGCCGATTTTCATCCAGTCGCTCCGCTTCCAGTCGAGTCACCCGGCGACGACGCGTTTCCACTCCTTGCCGTCAGAGGATCCGCCGCCGCATCCAGTTGTTGCCGCTCGTGGGCGTACTTTTCCAAGGCACCCAGCATTCGCCCCAAGGTTGCGATCGCTCGAGGCAGTTCTGTGTCGAGGCAAACGACCATCTGAGCGATTTGGCCCTCAAATTCCGTCATTTCGGCTCGCACCGCACGAATCCAGCGTTTGGTCACCCGCACTTGGTCTTCGCAGTAACGCTGACGCTGTCGTGCGCGCTCGAGAGCCTTCTTCTGTTCGTAGCACGACGGGGGTTCGTCGGTACCGAATCGCATCTGGCAGCGTTCAAGATCGTTACGCTTCTCCGCCAACAGCCCCGAGGCCTTCTTGACTTGATCCGGCCAATAGCGGCGGCGGTCGTTTTCGATCCAATCAAGAGCCCGGCGAACTTCCATCGTCAACAGCTCCACTGCGTCGCGCGCATTCCCTTCGAAGTTGATCAACGAGATTCGCAGATCACGAATGTGTTCGACCGATCTGACGTTCGCGGCACGATTCATGAGAGGTCAAGTGTCGGGAGAGAAGAGCCAAGATTGCGAGCGGGAAAGCAGTTCATCAGCTCTGCAGATAGTCCTCCACATGCTCCGCCTTGCGCATGAGATACGGAATGTATCGATCGGTCGCTTCGGTGAAACGACCGATGACTTTCATATGCTGCTCGAACTGCTCGGTGAACTTCTTGTGCTCTTGATCTCGCCACGTTGCTCCTAGCGCGGCAAGCTGGTTGCCAAGGAGTGTGGATTGATTCTGGAGTTCGCTGTTGAACTTCTTCAAGCGTTGGGCAAAGCGTCGGAGTTCTTCCGGATCGACGACGGCTTGTGGCATGGTTGACCTCTTCTATTAACGCGAATCCTCGAATGTTGTCATCTCGTTTGGCGAGATGGAAAGTTCTATCCGAACCGCACCCCATTCTACGTGTCTGAGCCCAGACCGATGAGCCTTGTACGCCGAGCAAGGTCGCTCTGTTTCTGCAGCGTTGCCGATCGACGCCGGCTGCCAAGATGAGTTCCGAAAGAGATGATACATTCCACTATAAACTGTACGACTGAGAAGTGTAAAGGAAAGCAGCTTAAAGGCTTAGCATCCGTGCTCCACGTCCTGGTGGCGACTGTTCGCGAGAGCTAGAATGCTGTCATTGTTACTCTGGTCGATCGCGAATCTAGCGGCAGACAAGCTGATTTTCGACCAGAAAATCCCACAAATCGATACCGCCCGACCTGAAGTCCGGCAAATCCATTACAACCGTCCGACTCTTACGCAGGAATCACTCCGATGAGCCAAGCACTGAACAAATACAGCCGCCGCGTAACCCAGCCGAAAAGCCAAGGTGCTTCCCAGGCGATGCTCTATGGCACGGGGATGACGCGCGACGACATGAACAAGGCTCAAGTCGGAATCGCCAGCGTCTGGTACGAAGGCAACACCTGCAATATGCATCTGCTCGATCTCGCCGCCAAAGTAAAGGAGGGCGTGACGGAAGCGGGGCTCGTCGGCATGCGATTCAACACGATCGGTGTGAGCGATGGCATCTCGATGGGCACCGAAGGCATGAGTTTCTCGCTGCAGTCGCGCGATCTGATCGCCGACTCGATCGAGACCGTCATGGGCGGCCAATGGTACGACGCGCTCGTCGCGCTCCCGGGCTGTGACAAGAACATGCCGGGTTGCTTGATCGCCATGGGGCGTCTGAATCGTCCAGCCATCATGGTCTATGGAGGCACGATCAAGCCGGGCTGCACTACCTTTAAAGACCATGAACATCAGAAGGAAGACACGCCGCGAGATATTGTTTCGGCCTTTCAATCCTACGGCGAGTATCTCGCTGGCGCGATTACGGAAAAGGAACGTGAAGCGATCGTCCGCGTTAGCTGCCCGGGCGCTGGAGCTTGCGGCGGGATGTACACGGCTAACACGATGGCGAGCGCTATCGAAGCGATGGGCATGTCGTTGCCTTACAGCGCGTCGCTACCGGCCGAAGAGCCCGGTAAGCTGGACGAGTGTGTCAGAGCCGGTGACGCGATTCGTGTCCTGCTCGAACGCGACATCAAACCACGAGACATCATGACGCGTGAAGCTTTTGAAAACGCCATGGTCGTCGTCATGGCTTTGGGTGGTTCGACCAATGCCGTGCTGCATTTGATCGCGATGGCGCGCAGCGTCGATGTGCCGCTAACCATCGACGACTTCCAAGCGGTCAGCGCTCGCGTGCCTTTCCTCGCCGACCTGAAACCGAGCGGAAAGTACGTGCAAGAAGACTTGCACAACGTCGGCGGAACACCAGGCGTGATGAAGTACCTTCTGGCAGAGGGCATGTTGAAGGGCGATTGCCTGACGATAACGGGCAAGACGCTGGCGGAGAACCTCGCGGGTCTGCCTGGCCTGAAAGAGGATCAACCGATCGTGCGGACGCTTGACAATCCAATCAAGCCGACCGGGCACATCACGATCTTGAAGGGTAACCTCGCTCCCGAAGGAGCCGTCGCCAAGATTACTGGCAAGGAAGGGCTGTCGTTCGCAGGACGAGCCAACGTCTTCGATTCAGAAGAGGACATGCTGAAAGCGCTCGAGGAAAAGAAGATCCTTAAAGGCGATGTCGTGATCATCCGCTACGAGGGACCGAAGGGAGGTCCGGGCATGCCGGAGATGTTGACACCGACCTCCGCGATCATGGGCGCGGGTCTCGGCAACGATGTGGCCTTAATGACCGACGGACGCTTTTCAGGAGGCTCACACGGCTTCATCGTCGGTCACATTACACCAGAAGCTCAGGAAGGCGGGCCGATCGCGCTCGTCGAAACAGGCGACAAGATCACGATCGACGCTGACACTCGACGCATCGATGTGGACCTCTCCGACGAAGAATTGGCGGAGCGTCGCTCGCGGTGGCAAGCTCCCGCTTACAAAGCCACGCGCGGCACACTCTACAAGTACATCAAGAACGTGAAATCCGCTTCCGAAGGGTGCGTGACGGACGAGTGAGTCGCAAGCGGGTTAGGGCCGTTCGAGAAATAGCTGTCGCTTTCGGAATCGGTCGTCGGGAGCTAGGCCACATTCTCTTTCGTCCCGAAGGGACTAAATGATGTAGCCGGGGGTGTAACTCCCGGAAATGGTGAAGCATGAACAAGCAGAGCCCCGATGGGACGACAGTCTGGATATGCGACACCTCATGTCGCCCTCCGGGGCTAGGCTTCGTGCGGCAAACGGTTCCGTGGGCTAACGCCCACGGCTACATCCTGTCGCCGCTGCGCGGCTGAAGATGCGGGAACAAAGCGTAAGGCAACTCCCTGAAAACCTTCACTTTATGGGAAGTTTTGAATTGCGCGCATAATTGGTATTAGCAAAAACGCGGCCCTCCGCGATGGTGTGATTGTTATGA
>PBSM01000181.1 GCA_002726245.1 Planctomycetaceae bacterium
AGTGCTTCGTCAAAACTAAAACTTGGGGTTGCAGTTTCGTGGCGTAAGCTTCCAGCTTGCGATTCACCGGGCGAAACATACGGCAAGCAGGATGCTTACCCCACTTTTTAGACTTGACGAAGCACTAGTCCTATCGGGTCCCGTCGCTCTGAAAGCGGAGAACCGCCAGCGTGTTCGGCTTGAGCAGATACGTCATCTTGCCGGAGACCTCCACCCGATCGACCTTCGGGTCGGCGAGCGTTACTGTTTCGGGTCGCTCGATAGTGTTTTCGGCGAGGTAGGTGTTGGCTCGCACTTCATGGGTTTCTACCGCGGTCTTGAGCTGCCAGTCCCGAATGCTGATCCGGATCTCGACCGGTTGCTGATCGTCTTTGTTCAGCAACGCGATATAGAGTTTGTCACCGCTCCGCGAAGCGCAATGGGTCACACGCGGGAAGGTGTATTCCGGATCGAAATACAGACCAGTCTTCGGGGCCTCGATCGTGTTGTCGCCTTGCAGACGACTCTCGACCAGAAACTACCCACGCTGCTCGCTGAGCAGCTTGAAGACCCAGTAGATCGGCATCCGGTAGCCGTACCCTTCGTCGGTGCTCTTCCCCTTGTAGCGAGTCCTTGTTCACGGGGCGTCTGAATAGAGAACATCGCCTGGGCGTCGTTTGAGAAACTGTGCCAAAACGCCGCGAGGATGTTCTCGGAAGGAACGCTCTTCACCATCATGTACAGGACTCTAGGCGGCTCATCGTGTGAGTCGCAAATACACACTCGCGGACTGGCCGTCAGAACGGGAACGGCAGCAACAACGAGTGAAACTGCCAGATGGAACGTTCGCCAAGCTCGCCGCCGGTTGCCGCCAGATTGAGGAAGTAAACGTAGAAGCCAACGCCGGCACACAGCGTCGCTCCATTCGTCCACTGCCATACACGCCAAGGCCATGACGGTGCGGAACGAGTTCGCTGAGTTGCACGATGGTAGACCCAGCCAATCAACTCACGGGCGGGAACCACCGTCAACAGGAACACCACCATGAGATCCCACCTGGCATCGTGAGGTGGGATTCGGATCTTGAAGAGCGCCGTATACAGCAGCGGCACGCTCGAACACGCAAACAAGATGGCTGTGGCTACCGCCCAGCGAAAGGGCGTTTGTCCGGCAAGTTTGCGCACTCTCGCAAACTCGAAGATCGCACCGAACCGAGCTTCGGCTGAGACATGCGCGAGCAGCAGCGGAAGCCACAACAAAGTTGCTGTCAACGTGACACAACCGGCAAGAAAGCCGAAGATCTGCCCTCTGCTTGTGACATCCTCAAGCATTGTGAATAGCAGGGTTGGGATCACCAGCCAGACGTAGGCTGCGGCATAACCGAGTAGGCCCAAACGAAACAAATGTGGTAGGCGGAACGCGGTAACGAACTCGCAGACCGCATCGTTTGCGTTTCGGCAATAGCCGCCACTGCGTATGTGCGCCCGCAACCGACGCGCGTTGTTTACGGGACGCAGGAAACGCCAAAAACTCCCACCACAACCTATTGCCAAAAGCATATGAACGGCGAGCAACACGCTGGTAACAATCAGCGAGCTGGTCCACAACCACGCCCCCGTTTGCCCCGGTGCAAGCAGCCAACTGTCGCGTGTTGTATCAGCGAGAAATCGGATTGGCAGCAGCCACAGCCAAACCGCCAGCAGAATGCCACCTAAACGCTGCACGGCAGGCAAAAGATAGAATGCAGAGCGAAACTTTCCGCTTCGAGCGACCCGCCCTTGAGTTTCCATCAAGTACCCCAATGCAAATACATTGACGAACGGAATCGATGCGGCAATTGCGAGCAAGCCAACCAAGAAGACCAGTCCCAAAGAAGCTCTCACGACCCACGCCATGGCCCGAAACGGATGCTGCGAGAGCGATGGAATGCACGGAAACCCTTGGAAATCACGCCGCGATGGGACGGCTTGGCCTGCAGCGACTCCGAGGAGATCGGCGGATGAACCTGAGGCGGCATCTTCATCGGTCGGCACGGCGTCGCCTCGGTCCAAAACGGAAGGAGTCATCCGGCGTATCTCACGCTACTCGGTCTCGCAGTTACGATAGTCAAACCAGCCACGGCAGGGCAAGTTCTGCCGAGGAAGCCGAATCCCGCTGATTCGTCTTTTTTCGACATTCGACCAAGCATATTCGCCACGAAACGAATACGCTTGGTTGTTGCGGAGATTTAATTGACACGCTGGCGTTCAATACTCGGGTGGTGGTCCACCGAGATCAATTTCGGATCCGATGACTCATGAAAACGCGGAAGCACTTTTTACTGCCAGCGGCGTTGGCCTTCGCTGTCCTGAGTCTTGTGGCTTGGGTCGCAGCTCGTCCCACCATTGTTGCCCTCCGGCCCGAAAAGGCTGAGGGCTGTGAAGACGCCACGGCGACGGCTGATCGAGTCAACGTCCTGCTCCAAGAGACGTGGACGTCCGACTCCATTGAACCGGCTGTGGGAGCTGACGACCTGCAGGTCTATCGCCGAATTTCCTTAGCTCTTGTCGGGACATCGCCGTCACTTGAAGAGATCCGGCGTTTTGAAGCCGATGAATCGCCTGATCGACTGCAACAATGGACGGCGCGCTTAATTGGCGACAGCCGGTTTGTAGAGTACTTCGCCGCGAGACTGGGAGATGCGTTCGTCGATCCAGTAGCGGAGGATCTTAAGCCTCACCAGCGCGAGCGTTTTCGGCGCTGGTTGGGCAACTCGCTTCAGAGTGGTACAGCTTACAGCCAGATCGCTCGCGAGATGATCGCTGGGCAGGGTGTCTTCGCCGATCGCCCCGCCACAACCTTTGTGTCGCTGGAACTCTCACTTGGAGATCAAGCGGCTGAACGCCTGGCAGCACGCACATCGCGCGCCTTCCTCGGCCAGCGAATGGATTGTGCCCAATGCCACGACCATCCGTTCGCCGAGTGGACGCAGCCGCAATTCGAGGGGCTGGCGGCGTATTACGGACAAGTTCAATTCCGTGACGCTCGTGTCCAGGATACCGGCCCCCGCCCCTTCGTGATCGAAGATGACCGCAACCAAGAAGAACGTACCGTCGCCCCCGAAGTGCCGTTCGATTTGCAGTGGGTGCCCGACCGCAAGCATCTTCGAGCAGAACTGGCAGCCTGGGTGACACATCCCGAAAACCGACGCTTCCGACGAGCGATCGTCAATCGCGTGTGGGGCTTGATGTTTGGGCGGGCGTTCGTTTTGCCAGTCGATGATCTCTCCGATTCCCCGTCACCCGATGATCCTGACGTTCTGGATGTGTTGGCTGAAGATCTGGCGAATCACGGTGATGACTTGCGAAGGCTGATTCACGTTATCGTCGCGACGCGCGCGTTCAATCTGTCATCGACTCACGAAAGGATGGATGACGCGGTATCCGCTCAGCAACTCGAAGAAGCGTGGGCAGTCTTTCCGGTGACCGAATTGAGTCCGCAGCAAATGATCCGCTCGATGCAGCAATCGGCCGCGGTACAGACATTGGGTGCCGAGGATGCCAACACTTACTCGGCCATTCGGCGTTACGAGCGGCAATTCAGTTTCGTCGATGACTATGGTATCGCTGGCGATGCAGAAGATGCTCAAGCCAGTACGATCCCGCATACGGTTCAGCGGTTGAGCGGCAATTATACACGTCAACATAGCAATGCGACGGTGCTCACGGCCCCAGGACGGATTGCCGCGATGAGTTCTGATGCGGCGACTTGCCTAGAGAATTGCTATCTCGCTTGCCTTTCGCGGCGACCGACGCCAAACGAGCAGAAGCACTTTCTGCCTCAGTTGTCTGGAAACCTGAATCGTCGGTCGAACGCTGTTGAAGACATCTACTGGACGTTGTTTAATTCCGCCGAATTCTGCTGGAATCACTAGCTCATGTCACAGCCACCGGTTGATCGCCGCGATCTTCTGAGATGGGCGACCGGATTGGGAATGTCGTTCGCGCTCCCCGCGCTCGATCTGCGAGCTGCCTCGCGGCGCGGCGCGGAACGACCGCGATCTTTGATAACGCTCTGGTTATCTGGTGGACCGAGCCAGCTTGAGACGTGGGACCCGCATCCCGGGACGAAGATTGGCGGGCCGACGAAAGCCATCCCAACTTCGACTCCCGATGTAAAGATTGCCAGTTCGTTCCCGCGACTGGCTGAACAGATGCATCATCTTTCGGTGATTCGCTCGCTCGTCTCGCAAGAGGGCGACCACGATCGCGCGACCTACTTGGTCAAGACCGGCTTTCGTCCCGATCCAACGCTACACCATCCGTCAGTTGGCGCAATTGTGGCCCATGCGTTGCCCAACGAACAACTAGAGATTCCTCCAGTCATCTCGCTCGGCTACGAACATCACCTGTCGCGCGGCGGTTTTTTGGGAGGCCGCTTCGACGCCTTGCGCGTTCGTCAGCCGGGCTCGTCAGACAACGACATGCAGGCGTGGCTTGCAGAACCGCGACAACAACGACGCTTGTCGAACTTAGACGTCGTCGCTCAGGCATTCGCCCGTGGGCGCAAAGTCGTAGTCGATCGCACCATGCACGCGCACAACCTCGCCGCTGCGCTAAAGATGATGACCTCGGATCAATTGAAAGCGTTTCGATTGGACGACGAATCCGAGTCGATTCGATCGGCGTACGGCGATTCCAACTTCAGTCGAGGTTGCCTCGTGGCTCGGCGGTTGATCGAACAAGGCGTGCGAGCTGTTGAGGTGACGCTGCAAAACTTCGATACACACGAGAACAACTTTGGCCGCCACAACGAATTGGCGGCGGAACTTGATTCGTCCTTCGCCGCGTTGCTGAAAGATCTGCACGAACGAGACCTCTTGGCATCGACGGTCGTGCTGTGTCTCGGCGAGTTTGGTCGAACACCGAGGATCAACGGTGCCGACGGTCGCGATCATTGGCCGCAAGGGTTCTCTTGTCTGGTGGGTGGCGGCAATTTGCGTAGCGGCGTACTGCTCGGCGCGACAGACCCGACTGGCGAAAGTGACACGCCCAAAGATGCAATCTCAGTTCCCGACATCTACGCAACCGTGTTGAAGGGATTGGAGATCGACCCCACACACCAAGTCAACACTTCGATTGGTCGTCCGATCCGTTACAGCGATGGCACGCCAATCGACCGATTGCGCATATGAAAGCTCGGGCCGAGTGCTTTTTCGATGGTAGTGTGGCAACGTAATTAGTTAGTCTGTCGCCATCTCTTGGACGATCTCTGTCTCGGCGTCGGTCGCTGTCACGTCGTCGATCATCATCCTTTGGACGCTCGTCGTCCCTGTCATCATCTCGCTCAACCCTGACGGCTCTCCGATCATCCCGCCTGGGAGTATCGTCATCGTCGCCAGCGATAGCCCAGACTCCCGGCACGGCCAAGGCCGCCAACAGAAGATCGCAAATCGCAAGTCTCGTTCCGGCCATCTTTTTCACTTCTTATTCAAAAGGTCGAATGCGAACGCTGCGGAGAGAAAATCCGTGAATGAACACGAGCATCTTGTCGTTCCAGTTCTATTCCTTCTTTCGATCCTTTCCCATCTGTTCGTGCAACTCCCCTGAAAGTCGCTCAACAAGTTCCCGATTTTGGGAACGCTCCGAAATGTTCACGTTCTCACCAGGATCGGACTTGTGATCGTAGAGCATTCTTGCCACGGCATTGTTCTTTGCATCTGTGTATTCAGTAAACCGGTGTCGGTCGGTGCGGATCGTATCACCTGACCTGAATCGCCCAACCGCCGCTGGCTTCCACGGCATGTCAGGCTTCTTCATTAGCGGTACGAAACTTGTGCCTTCAAGATGGTCCGGCAACGGAAGCCCCGCTAGTTCACAGAGCGACGGGTAGATGTCGATGAACTCGGTCAGGCCATCTGTCTTTTCGCCGCCATCAACTCCCGGTGCTCGCACGATCAATGGTGCGTGCATCGACGTTTCAAAACAGCAATGTTTGCACCAGAGAGTGTGTTCGCCCAGATTCCAACCATGATCGCCCCACAGGACCACGATGGTGTTGTTCGCGAGTCCCAGACTCTCAAGTTCGTCGAGAACCCGGCCCACCTGGGCATCAGTGTAACTCACGCAGGCGTAGTATCCGTGGATGAGCGTGCGAGCAAGATCATCTGGCAGCGGCCCTTTCCTCGGTACGTCAGCATACGCCCGCAACTCGCCCCAACTGTGGATTGCTTCAGTGGGAGCGTCTTTGGGCCGGTGGTAATTGTCCGGCAAACGAATCTTCTCGCGATCATAGCCTTCCCAGTACTTTGTCGGAGCGATGAAAGGAAGATGCGGCTTGAAAAATCCGACCGCCAGAAAGAACGGCTCGTTCTTCTCGCTGAGACGTCCCAGATCAGCAATTGCTTTGTTCGCAACTTTGCCATCGCCATACGTGTCGTCTGGGACATCGGCGGACTCAAAGGCTGGACCGCGACCACGCCGACCACGTTCCTTGGCCCGTTTCGCGGCGGTCTGGCGGTTTTCGGCGATGGCGTAAGTCTGCACGCCCTTCGGTCGCCAAGCAGGTTCCGACCAGCCCACTGCGTTGTCGGTGGGATGATGAAACACTTTGCCATTGGAAATTGTGTAGTACCCGTGGTTCTTGAAGTGTGTGTTCAGCGTCGTGATGCCGGGAGCATCCCTTTCGGCCCAAGTCAGATAATTGACGAATCGACTTCGGGACGGTCGGATGCCCGTCATCAAACTTGCCCGCGAAGCACCACACGTCGGCACCATGCAATAGGCTCGATTGAAAACGACGCCACTCGCGGCCAGTCGATCAATGTTGGGTGAGTGAATCTCTGGTTTCCCATAGCCACCGAGCTGCGGTCGCAGGTCGTCCACCGCGATGAACAGGACGTTGGGATGTTGTTTATCTGCGGCGACTGCTGACGAACAAAGCAGCAAGCCAAGTAGGGCTGAAAGGCAGCGTTGCATCTGGTGTTCCTTCATTGAGTTGTTTTACGCACTGTCCTCGAACCACGAGGCAAGTCCCGTCTCCAACGCCGCCATCGCGTCGTTCAGCGACATGCAATCCTCGCTCTCGTAGATCATGCCGCCATCGTCCAGAGCGCGAACGACGAAGCCAAGGTTTGCTCGGAGCCGACTTCGATCCACCCGTACGAGTGAACCATTCGGCCACGGCAGGGAATTGTTGTTCGATGTCGGACGTTGGCTGATATTCTGCAACTCCCTTTTCCTTGATCCATGATCGCAAGCAAACTCGTCTTCGGCGGCTCGCATGAACCGGGACGATTCGCCATGCTTTTCGATTTCCTTGCCAAGGCATCCCGAACATCGGCTTCACTGGCACGCCACAACTTCATATCCTTGATCTGCGAGGCGAGCCAATAGCTGGATTGCGAGTACCTTGGTCTTCAAGGATGTACTGGCAGGCGTCAAGTATGCTTGTGATTTGCATAACGTCTACAGGATACGGCACAGATGTAACTAAAGAAAAAGGGCCGAATGCACGGGAGAGTAGCTCCCAGCGTTGATTTTTTGCGTCTTCCAACACGGAACACGGACATAGTGGGGTAAAACGAATGTGTAACCGCATCCAACATACGACGAGACACCGATGACGAAACTTTTCCACCCACTGCTCGCCCTGATCGCGTCGGCCACGGACAAGAAACTCGAAAGACGGTGAAGTGCGTGATGCTGCGGGAGTCGCAACTGACGAAGTGAGCAACTGGTTGCGGACGGCATGACGCCTACTTGGTACGTTGAGGAAGATTGGCTTGAGAAAGAACACGGACGGAAAGGGACATCCCAGTCAGCAATGTCAGGAGACAAGGATACATCAGTTTCGAAACACGTTCCAAGGCCGTCGAGCAACACCTCAACGAGGATGGTCCAGTGCAAAGAAGAACCTTCAGATGCCAGCGGTGTTCTGCTTCAACAATCGCCGTGATTATGTTCGTGATCGCAGTGGCCAGCGGCGAGCGGATGTTTGCTGCTCCGCCCGCCGTTCAAGTCGATGCCATCCTCGAAGCAAAGTTCAAACGGGTTGAAGGCGCTGAGACCGGCGGTGCGTCGATCTACCCGGGTGCCACGTCAACTTGGTCCGATCATTCGGTCGGCTCGCCGACGATTGACTTCGACGGACATGTCTGGCGGATGTGGTTCGTGGGCATGAGCATGACGGACGATCCCGGCATTCCTTACGGATTCGAAGAACGTATCGGACTGGCCACCAGCACCGACGGCGTTCGATGGAAGATTGCCAACGAAGGTCGATCCGTGCTCGACTTCGGCGCGAAGGGGAAGTTTGATGACGCCGGCCTGTCGCATCCGTTTGTGCTCCGCGTGGGTGATCAGTACATGATGTGGTATGGCGGTATTGACGGCCGCAGCGGAAAGGATGTCGGAGTCGAGCCGGCACATGTGCGGGTCGAGCAGATCGGGCTGGCGACGAGCAAAGACGGCGTTCACTGGACGCGGGCCAACAACGGCGATCCGGTGCTGTCGATTGGATCGAAGGGCACGATTGACTCCATCCAGGCGACTGGCTGCCACGTGATCAAGCGCGGTGATCAGTTCGTCATGTGGTACGGGGCCTACAACGGCACGCATACGATCGGGCTTGCAACCAGCCAGGACGGCATCCACTGGCAAAAGGGGAACGGCGGCCAATCCCTTCCTGGCTTGCACGGTCCCAAGCAACTCGGCCCGTCCGTCTACTTCGACGCCAGCCGGTATGTGATGTTCTACAACACAATTCGGAAGACCTCGAACGGCGGTACGCAGTGGACGCTCTACGCAGCGACGAGCGCCGACGGCATCCAATGGAAACCGGCGCTGGATAACAAGCCAGTGCTCGGGCCGGCCCCTCCCGGCAACTTCGGCTCTGCTGATGGAAAGACAGGAAACAACCACGCGGTCCATCCGACAAAGATGATCGTTCGAGGCGACCGAGTGCGGATTTGGTACGGAGCTGAAGGGAGCAAACCGCTCCCTGGACGGCGATACGCCGCCAGCGCCATCGGCCTCATGGAAGGACGGATCACCCCTTGATCACCTGCTCACACCAATTCGCGAACGATCTCGCGTTCTTCGAGCAGATAACGTGGCCGGCCGGAGAAATCGTTGAACGTGTGAGCCGGATCGATACCGAAGTGGCGATAGATCATCGCCAGGATGTTCTCTGGACGATAAGGAGCGTCGGCAGGCACTTCGCCTTTCGGAGTCGAAGCGCCGATGATGCCGGGCTGCAGGCCTCCGCCAGCCAGTAGCACGCTCATCAGCGCGCCCCAATGATCGCGCCCCGCGTTCTTGTTGATGCGCGGAGTGCGACCAAACTCGCCCATCGCGACGACAAGCACGTCTTTCTCCAAACCGCGGTCGTAGAGGTCTTCGACCAGCATGGCGATGCCGCGGTCGTAGTTGGGTCCGCGCTCCTTCAAACCTTTAGCCATCTTGTTGTGATCGTCCCAGCCCGTGCATCGAACCGTGACGCAGGTCACACCAGCCTCGACCAAACGCCTGGCCAGCAGCATGCTTTGTCCAACGGTGTTGCGTCCGTAGCGATCACGAACAGCCTCTGGCTCCTTTGCAATGTCGAAGGCCTCGCGCGCGTTCGAGCCGTTAACCAGATCAAATGCTTGTTGCGAGAAGTCATCGACGGCATCCGACGCACCATCCAAGTCCCTGATTCGTTGCCGAGCATCAAGCGTCGATAGCAGTTCTCGCCGATCACCCAGTCGATCAAGCGAGATGTTCTTCGCCAGTTGCAGATTGCGGACCTCGAACTTCGCGTCGTTCGGATCGCTGATCGTCTCAAATGGCCTAAAGGCTTGGCCGAGATACGCCGCCTGGCCGTTCCGCATGATCGACGGTACCGCCACATACGCCGGCAGCGACGGTACGTTTGGCCCGCGCAACTTCGCGACGGCGGAACCGAAACACGGGGACTGATTCGGCCCGCCCTTCTTGCCAGTCTTGTAGTAGCCCGTTTGCGATAAGTGGCTGGATGGATCGTGGCTGTTGTGGCGATGATGCACCGATCGAATGATTGCCAGTTTGTCGGCGATCTTCGACTGCTCGACCATCAACTCGCTGAACAGCACACCCGGCACGTTCGTCTGCACAACGCCGAATTCCCCTCGATACTCGATCGGAGCCTTCGGCTTGGGGTCATACGTTTCGAACTGAGTTGGGCCACCAGCAAGTTCGACGAAGATCACGGAGGTTTTGCGAAGTGGTGCGCCCGATTCAGACGCAGTCGCTCGTAGACGCAACACCTCCGCCAGACTCAGCCCAGCCGCACCGAGAAACCCGGCTCTCAGAAAGCTGCGTCGAGGCAGACCGTCGCAGAAACTCGCTTGCTCGCCATAAAGTGTCAGCATCGTAGTCTCCGAGAAAGCTCAAAGGTCGCTACCAATGATATCGGAATGCGACTCTCCGTCACAACTGTTTTTTGCCGAGCCTTAGCCTTTCTTCAAGCCTGTTGGCAAACACGAGCCCAATGGATGCTCATGCGATCCGGGCTTCCAGCGTACCACGCCAGCAGCCAGTCGTCTCCGATCGGACGAATCACGGGATGGCCAAAGCTCCACTTCCCCATGTCTTCCCAATACTCGGCGAAGTCGATGTTATCCCGACCCTGAGTCAGTGCCGCCCGCTCGTCATGCGTATGTACGATCAGTCGAGCTTCCTCGGGCCACGCCTTGCCGTCGTCGGCCGATTGCCAGAGCGTCATCGTGCCGGGATTGCCGCGATCGATAACGAAGGCCAGCAGCCGACCGTCTTCGGCTAAACAAGGCGCAGCGATCTGTCCGGGGATACTCGTCACGAAAGGTTGGCGGGCTGCGCGATCGCCGTCCGTCAGCGAAGCTCGCAACAAGTGCACATTGAGGTCTCGTTGCTCGGCGCGATTGTGAGTCCAGAACATCGCGACGAACTCGCCGTCGTTGTTGGTTGCGCAGAGCCGCTGGTCCCAGTGATAGATCTTCTGTTGTGGGTCTTTGGCGACCGACCACGGCCTTTCAAACGAACGGCCGCCGTCACGGGAGACGCACAACCACGCACCGAACTTGGCTGGTTCGGGATCGTCGAACTCCTTGAAGCTCTCGAATGCGTGAGCGACAGTTCCGTTGGACCATGTGATCGCCGGACCACTGGTCGCGCAACCCGTCAAACCCGGCGTTGGAACTTCCTGCCACTCGCTCCACGTCTCGCCCTCGTCATTCGAGACGGCGACGAGTTGCTTGCTCCGCAAGATGCCTTCGGTCTCAGGATTGAACAGCGGCCGCTCTGGTTTGCTGCGATCGAACCAAGTCGTGAACAACAACAATCGCCCCGGCTCGGATTCCACCATCTCGCCTGCCGCCAACGAGCCAGGTACACCTTCCCACATAGTTTCGAAGTCGACAGGCAACACGTTCCACGTCGCACCGCCGTCGCGAGATCGAGCGAGGCGAATCGTGTTCTTAGCATCGTGCTTGCCCTTGCCGTTCTGCCAACCAGCCATGATCGTGCCGGACTTGAGAACGGCGAGGCTGGTCATATACGCGATCGCTCGCGATTCCGGGACGGCCGTCGCGTCGAAGATCACTCCGCGACTTTTGACTTGTAGTCCGGGCAACGACGGCGAGGTAGACATTTGGTTGACTGGTGGAGTAGTGGAACAGAAGACAAGCATCGTACACTAAACATGCGCTTTCTCGCAGATATACCGCCCACGGCTGAAAGTGGCTCGTTTAACGTGGTCCCAACGGGAAGCTAGACGTGGAAGCTCGCTCTCAAGTTCCCCGCTGGGATCGCGTTATACGCCACTCTGCGGCGTGATAGCACACATAAGTTGTTTGGGACGAGTCGTTTAACCCGTGGCCGAAGGCTAGGATGGTTTGCCGTGCTGCCTAGCCTTCGGCCACGGGTTAAACGACGAATTGCTAAGGACTGCACCACGCTAGCTTTGACCCAAAGTGGCGCTGTCCAACTACGCGACGCGACGTTCTTCACTGCGCACTGCCGCGTGCGACAGGCCCGTAAAGATGACGTTCTCGTAGAACCGCCCTCTGGAGTCCGGGACGTTGAACAGCTGGGCTAGGTCAGCGACCGGCGATGGATCGAAGCGGCCGTGCCGTACGATCCAAGCTTCGGACCAAAAGTCGCACGCTAGTCGGCAGAATTCGTCTGCGAACATGCCGGATCGGCGGACACCGTAGGGCCATATCTCTGCGACGACCGGCACGCCTCGGGACAGAACTTTCCTTGCACCGAGGAACGCTTGCCCTTCATGCCCTTGAACAACGATCCAAATCAAACGCACGTCGTCAGTGAAGTCTGACGGAAGGTCGTCGAGCAGTCGGTCTAGCGCCTCGCATGGCACATCGATTACTTCACGACTGGCCTCACCGTGGTGTTCCACCTCAGAAGTGTCGGTTCGAACTCGATGGTCCCCCGAATTTGTCGGAGACAGTTCGAACTCAACCGTGCCGGACTCGGAAGACACTGCGTAGCAGCCTGTTGATTTTCTCTGCAATCGCGCTATTCTTGTGGCAACACGAATGGAGGCGTTGCGATGAGTTTGGGACGAC
>PBSM01000182.1 GCA_002726245.1 Planctomycetaceae bacterium
TCACGGAAGATTCTCAAGAACCAAAGCACGTCTTAGATCAATTGGGATTGATTTAGCACTTTGCAAAAACTCAGTTAGATCCTTCGCAAACGCCCATGACGATTGACGCAACGGACACGGCTGGTCCTTTCGAGAACATGTCCCTGAAAGGCATCTTCAAGTTGGAAGACGATGTTCTCACCGTCTGCTTTGGAGCCCCGGAGGGGGAACGCCCCACAGAGTTCACGACGAAAGATGGCAAGGCAATGATTCTGCATGTCTGGAAACGACAAGAGTAGCCGCCGACAAGAGGGCCTCCCAGTGACTGCAAATGCTGAGAATCAACTTTGAGTTTGTCGGTGGCCCGCTCGATGGAAAGACGCTCGTCGGCAGTCTGAAAAAATCTTTGGAGTGCGGCGACAAGTCGCCGCACTCCAAAGTTTCGCTCCGAGGTTTTTCACGACCGCTTCGCGAAAGATGCGCACGTACGCTGCTTTCGCTGAGAAAGGCGACGTTACGGTTCAACGGCGGCGATCAGGGCCTTGATGTAGCCGACGGTCCAGGCTCGCCCGCGGTGGCACCAGTCGGTGTCGTCGATCATCTTCGGCACGTGGTCGGGAATAAGGAAGCCGTTGAAGCCAACCTCTTTCAGCACACGGATTGCCTCGACGGGGCTGCAATTGCCATCGCCCAGAAAACACTCCGTGAAGTCTTCGACCGGTCCCTGAACGTCTCGCAAGTGCACGTACAGAATCTTGCCACGCTCGCCAAAGAAACGAATGGCATCGAGCACACCTTCGCCACCGCGCATCTCTGACCAGCAACCATGGCAGAAATCGAGTCCGTGCATCGGGCTGTCAAATGTTTCCATCGCGCGGCGGAAGTTGTCGAAGTTGCGAAACACTCTCCCGACTCCACCCAACGTTGGCACTGGAGGGTCGTCGGGGTGCAAAGCCATGCGCACTCCTGCTTCTTCGCAAACGGGAAGAATGCGTTCCATATACCAGCAGTAGTTGTCCCAGATGTCTTCCTCGCTGTACTCGCGATCGATCTCGACGGTGGCCCAGATGCCAAAATTGGTTTTATCGCCGGCCTGGACCGCCTGAGCTGTTTCGTAATGAAACGATGTGGCTGTGGCGCCACCTCGCACGGGCGTCGTATTCGACGTGCGCCACACACCGCCCGGCATAAAGGCATAGCCCAGAATCGGAACTCCGGCACGGCCCAGGTTGCGAATGGTGTAAGCCATGTTGTCAAGTTGCTGCTCACGACCTGGCAGCCCGAGCATGATCTTGTCAAAGAACGTTTTCGGCACGTTCTCGATCGACATCAGTCGCAGCCCAGCGTCGGTGGCGCGATGCACGACTTGCGCGATGTCTTCGTATTCCCAGCGATCTGCTCCCGCAAGCAGAGGCGTGTTCATCTGAAAGTCGTCACAGCCGCACTGTTTGATGAACTGCAGTCGCTCGTCAGAGAGTTCTTGAAACTGCCCTAAGCCGACACGCATCGGAAGTTCGTCGAGATTGATCATCGCCATGCACTTGGAATCCATCGAAGGCAAGTTACCCCGTGAATATCGCCTAACTCCTGGCGATCTACAAGAACCCGCGACTCTTCCCGCTCAAATAGGCCCGGGTGAGATAAGTTCGGTTGATCGACCACCCATATTCGGTCGTCAGTTGGCTTGTCGTGCGCTCTTGGAGACAGTTGAATCGCGGCATTAGGGCTCGGGCCAACGATCACGCCAAGGCTGAATTTGCTCAAAGGCCCGCGCAGCTCGAAGCACCAGGGCGTCGTCGAACCGTCGGCCGACGATCTGCAGGCCGACCGGCAGGTTCGATTCGGTCCAGCCGCAGGGCACGCTTGCTGCGGGTTGGCCCGTCAGATTGAAGGCGTAAGTGAATTGGGTCCATTGCAGATCACCCTGTTCTTGATGCGGGAACGGATCGGCATTGTCCTGCCCGACCGCGAATGGCGGAACCGACAGGGTCGGCGTGATCAAGAGGTCAAACGATTCAAAAACCCGGCGGATCCGATGCCAGTACTCGTTGCGTCGCGTCAACGCATCGCTGTAGTCGAGGCCGCGCAGCTTGAGGGCATCTTCCACGCAGGCCCGCAGACCAGGATCCAGCAAATGACCTTGTTCCTCGACGATTCGGCCGAGCCGCGCGGCGCTAGCCCCGTAAAAGAAGACCCGCCAGCATTCATACGGATCGTCCCAGTCGAGTTCAACCTGCTCAACCGCGGCTCCCGCTTCCGAGAGTCGCATCGCGGACTGCTCACAAAGATGAGCGACTTCGGGGTCAACCGTCGCGAATCCCAGGTCGGGACTGAACGCAATTCGGACCTGTTCGATTCCGCGATCGATTTCAACAAGGTAATCCACATCCGACGCCGGCAGCGATTCAGGGTCGCGCTCGTCCGGTCCGGCAATCACGTTAAGCAGCAAGGCAGAGTCCTCGACCGTCCGCGTCATGCCGCCGACGTGCCGGAGCGACCCGACGGAAACCCCCGGCCAGGTTGGTACACGCCCGTACGATGGCTTGTGACCGACGAGTCCGCAGAACGACGCGGGAATGCGCAGCGAACCGCCGCCGTCCGTTCCGATCGCGACGGGCCCAAGTCCCACCGCAACGGCCGCCGCCCCGCCGCCGCTGGAACCTCCGGGCGTGAGTTCGGGATTCCACGGATTCCGTGTGATTCCGAATACGCGGTTGTCGGTGACGCCTTTCCAGCCGAACTCGGGCGTGTTGGTTCGACCGAGGATAATCGCCCCCGCCCGCCGCAGCCGCTCCGTTATCGGAGCATCCTCTGCCGTCACGTCATTCTCGTTGAGTTTGGAGCCAAACGTCGTCCGCGAGTTTTTGACGTAGAGATTGTCCTTAATAGAAATCGGGACACCATGCAGCGGACCGAGTTCGGTACCGCTTGCGATTCCTTCGTCGGCATGACGGGCGGTTTCGCGCGCCGAATCGGCCATCAGTGTGCAGTAGGCATTCAGCTTTGGATTGAACTCCTCGATTCGACCCAGAACTGCATCGACCAGTTCAACCACCGAGACCGATTGCTCTCTAATGGCGCGGGCCATTTCCGTTGCGGATAAAAAGCAAATTCCCTCATGTGCCATGATGCTCTCCCGACTTGTGTTCCACCGATACAATGTTATCGATCGAGTAAACCAGCGCGTACCCGTCGCACTGCGGGTCCGCGCCCGCGAGTCGCGCGTCGGATACCGGATCGATCATCACCGATTGCCCGGCAAGCCGGTTTGTTGCTCTCAACCTCAAACGACGCTGGTCAGAAACGACGAGTATCCGGGACACGCCGCAAGTGTCTTAGACTCCGTCTCATTCCCCTGAACGCGCACCGGCGAAAGCGTTGGCTAAACATGCGCCAAAAAAGAAGCCCAGGGGATTTAGAGTCAATCATCTAGCGTGCTACACTGCACGGTGAATTGCATCTCGATAATAGGGGGGTCGTCAAGCGCTCAATGGCGCGGCGGCCCCTTTTTGATGCTATATACTCAACGTTCCTCGACGCCCCTCCCCCGCCCCGTATCGAGTCGGATCGAACTGGATTTCGCAAACTCCAACCAGCTTTGAATTCGGCCAATGACAGGCGAGTCGGACGACAAGACCTTCGACGAGCAACCGGTTGACGGCGCCGACAAGACCCCATCGGGCGATTCATCCATCGTGCAAAGTGATCCGTTCACCGAAACCTCTGCGCCTCGAGCACAAGAAGCCACCGAGAAAATCGACACACTGCTGTCGTATGGCCGATATCGCGTCGTTCGCAAAGTCGGCGAAGGCGGATTTGGTGCCGTCTTTCTCGGTCACGACGATCAACTCGATCGAGCAGTCGCCATCAAAGTGGCAGCACGTCGCAGATCGTCTTCCGAAGCCGACGAATTTCTGCAGGAAGCCCGACGGCTGGCGAAGCTGAAACATCCGGCTGTCCTCACCCGTCTATGACGTGGGTGTTCAGGACGGCGAATGCTACATCATTGCCGATTTCCTGGAAGGACAGAGTCTTGGGCAATGGCTGAAGAGGAATCAGCCGACGTGGCAGCAGACGGTTCAGATTGTCTCGACTGTCGCGGATGCCCTGGGGCACGCGCACGCGGAGAGTACGGTTCGCCGCGACGTTAAGCCGGAGAACATTATTCTGACGAGCAAGCTACAGCCCGTGTTGGTGGACTTTGGGCTTGCGCTGTCGGAGTCCGAAGATACGGAAAGCTGATTGGCAAGATCGCCGGTAGTCCGGCTTGCATGTCGCCCGAACAATGTCGGGGCGAGGCGCACATCATCGACGGGCGGACCGACATCTACAGTCTGGGCGTTGTGCTGTATCACATGTTGTGCGGGCGCCGTCCGTTTCGCGGGAAAACCGCCAACGCGTTATTCCTCCAGATCGGTTTCCACGGCGACCACGCGCCCGACGATGACGAAGGCTGGCTCGAATACGCGCAAAGCCTTGAGCGTCCCGAGTTTTACGAGGCGATTCGCGACGCCAAACCTGTCACGCCAATTACCGTCTTCAAGTTCCCGGCCAATCTTCGTCGCCATTACGAACGCATGTCACGATTTCCCGACGGACTGATCGTGTTGGGTGACGCCGTGTGCAGTTTCAACCCTATCTACGGTCAGGGAATGTGCGGGTGCGCCGTGCAGGTCGGAGAGTTGCAGAAGAGGCTCGAGAAGTGCGCGTCATCCGGAAACATTCCCACCGGCACTCCCAAACGTTTCATGAAGCACATTGGAAATCTTGTCGCGAACCCCTGGTTGCTGGCGACGAGCTCCGACTTTCTGTACCCGCAAACTAAAGGCAAACGCCCCTTCGGCACAAGGCTGTTGCTGTGGTACTTGGTACAACTTCTGGGGTTGTCTTCCTGCAACAAGCACGTCCTGAAGACGTTCCACGAAGTCCTGCATTTTTTCAAAACACCAGCAGCACTGTTCCGGCCTTACGTTGCCTTTCACGCGATCACGTGGGGCCTCGGCTTGCGCGGCGGGCAAAAGCCGGTCAGAGATCGAAAGGCAACACGTTGATCGAGGGCTTTGGGAGCATTGCCAGAACACGAGGGCTGCAGCAACGAATCCTTTGGCAGAACGAAGGCAATCCGGCAAAAGCCGCACCGCTGCTCAAGGAAGTGTTCGACCGGTTCATGGTTGCCAAACATCTGGCGAACGGACAGCCCGGTGCTCGGTCTCTGGAGTAGCCGTGGCCGGTGACGACGTTGTCGGCATCAGCTAGCTCCGGTTCAGAATTCGTACTGGACAACTTCGCCTCCGGCGCGCGTGATCAAAGCAGCGCACGTCGCAAGTTCGATTGTCTCGGCAAGGTGTCGCACTCCACCATCGACGAAGAGCACGTTGATCCCGCCGGGATGGAAGCTGAAGGCTTCATTGTTGTTGGTGCAGTTGATGCCGCAGGGGCCAGGCGCGCTTAGGCCATTCCTCGTAAAACTGTGCAGTGGAATCCCGTTGGAAGTATCGGCCCAACCAGCGCCGAACACGCGTCCGTTTATTACTGGCAAGTTCCCTCCGCCGGGAGTGTTATTGGGTGGCCCCAGTCCGCTGCTCGTCCAAAAAGTCGGGCGGCCGCGTCTTCAGTCATCACAAGCGTGTTTGAGGTGCCGTCGCGAACCTCGGCCAACCGCACTCCGCGATTCGGCCGTAAGACACCTTGCAGGTCCGTCGGTGAAATGAGTCCGGCTTGGACCGTGATTCCGGCAACGCCGGTGACTGGCGCGTAATCGGTCGTTGCCGCCTGCATGCCACCGCCAATCGTGTCGAGACGATTCCGTCCTCCCGGTGTTGACGGGCACCAGAGAAAAGGCAAATGAGTTGTGACCGCCGGCTGATTCAGCGGATGACTCCAATGGACGTTCCATTGGTACGTGTCTTCCAAATTCGATTGTTCGATGAAGGGAAAGAGGAACGGCGCCCAAGTGTGACGCGGCCGAGATGTGCGCGTCGGTGGCAGCACTTTCAGCGCGTCGTGGTAGGTGTGGAGAGCAATGCCAATCTGCTTCAGGTTGTTCTGACACTGAATCCGACGCGCGGCTTGAACGGCCGGCAACAGTAAGGCAACCAGAATCCCAATGATTGCAATGACGACCAGCAGCTCGACAAGCGTGAAAGCCCGCTTTCGCCGACCAAACGACATACCGACCTCCAAACCCAGACTGCTAGAGTGCGTCAACGAACCGACTCACAAGAGGAGAAGACGACGTTTCGGATGGAAGGTACGTGCGAATGACAACGCGAGGATCGCGAAGCCGAAAGGCATAGACATAGCCGCACAGCCTTCCACCCTGTAATTAAAACTGTTGGGAGGCTCGCCATCCAGGGAGTTCTTGCGTAAATTTGTTGCGGTTGCTGTGCCCACAATTGGCTCACTGAAGGAGGGAGTATGACCCGATTGCTCGTCCGGTTCATCGGATTCGTAATCGTAGTACCCGGAATGGCCGTCGTGCTGTCCGGATGCGGAGGTCGGTCCGCTCCTTCGGTGGCGGGAACCGTAACGCTGGATGGCGCTCCGCTAGGCGAAGCGTTGGTCTCGTTCATGCCCGCGAATAAAGAGCTGTCTGCCGCGATCGCATCAACGGATCTGGAAGGACAGTACACGTTGGAACAAGGCGTCGAAGGCGTTGTGGAAGGGACTTATACGGTTCACATCACGACCTATCGGCCTGCGATCACGGAGATCGATCCACCGATCCCGGGCATCAAAGAGAAAGTGCCAGCGGGATATAACGTTCGGAGCACTCTGAACGCCGAAGTTTCCTCAGGCGAGAACGTCCTTGACTTCCCGCTCGACTCGAAGGGGCAGATTGTTCAACCGCAAGAGAACTACTGACGAGGCAGCAATTCTCGGCGAGGCATCTCTGAGTGGAGCCTGCGGCGGGATGCAATTGCGGAACGTGACAGCAGACCACGAGAAAAATACAAGAATATGCTGATCTTCGAAGCGATCAATGCAAATCGTTAGCAACATAGAGCTTATCCAATCGCGAAGGTAGAATAGCCATTGTGCACTTGCCAACGGACGTAAGGGGAGCGGATTCGCTTCGGCCTGCAGAGCGCGACATCCGACGCCTTAGATCCGCTGAGCAGTGCTGGTGATCGTTGTTCGAAGGAAAACGCAAGAATGAAAACAAGACTCACGACACTTGGAGATCTTAATCTGGGAATCCAATTCGCTGCTCTGAAACGAAACGCCATGGTGTTCCACTTTGTCCTGCTGAGCCTCTTTCTGACCGGCAGCAGTAATGCGGATCGCATCGATTTCAACCGCGATATTCGACCGATTCTTGCAGATCGCTGTTTTAATTGTCACGGTCTCGCCGAGAAAAATCGTGAAGCGAACCTGCGCCTTGACCGGCCGGATGGTGAAGATGGAGCGCTGCGGACGCACGAGGGCTCGACCGCTATCAAGCCTGGGGACCTGAAGGCCAGCCAGCTCTGGCACCGCATTACCACCGATGACGAAGACGAACGGATGCCGCCGGCCGACGCCAACAAGGAGCCGCTGAGCCTTGACGAGCAGCAGTTGTTCAAGCAGTGGATTCTCGAGGGCGCAGAGTACGAGGATTTCTGGGCCTTTGTTCCGCCCCAGCGAAGGCCTCGGTCTGAGGTGAAGAACGAAGCCTGGCGGAAAGGCATGATCGATCCTCACGTGATGGCTCGATTAGAGAGGCAGGGACTGCAACCGAAGGGCGAGGCGGACAAACGAACTCTGATTCGCCGTGTCACCTTTGACCTGACTGGTCTTCCTCCCAACCTTGCAGAGATCGAAGAGTTTCTGAAAGATGACTCGCCGAATGCCTATGCTACCCTGGTGGATCGCCTGCTCGACAACAAGGCGCATGGCGAACACATGGCCCGTTACTGGGCCGACCTTGTGCGTCTTGCCGATACCAACGGCATGCACAAGGACTTCTACCGTAATTTTTCGACGTACCGTTCTTGGCTGATTCGCGCGTTTAACGACAATTTGAGATTTGATGACTTCGTCAAATACCAGTTGGCGGGTGATCTCTACGCCGAACCAAGCGAAGACCAACTGGTCGCATCTGGTTTCAATCGCCTGCATCTGATTATCGACCGCGGCACCGCTTTGCCGGAAGAGAGTCATCACAAGAACGTGCTCGACCGGGTCCAGGCTTTCGGCACGGCGTTTCTCGGCCTGACCGTCCAGTGTGGGCAGTGTCATGAACACAAGTACGACCCTATCAGTCAGAAGGAGTTCTACGAGCTCTACGCTTTCTTCAACAACTTTGACGGTGCGCCGGAAACTGAGGGTGCGCCGCCCGGAGGAATCCAGGCGCCGTCCGTCACGCTGGGTGCGTCGGCGGAGAACTCCGATGCGTCTGAACGAGTGGCCATGGTAATGAAGGAGCGGGCGACCCCCAAGCCGACCCATATACTGATCCGAGGGTCGTATGAACACCCGGGTGAAGAAGTCCAGCGCAACACGCCAGCGTTCTTGCCTCCGTTGAAGCAAAAGGACGGCGTTTACACACGGATGGACCTGGCCGAATGGCTGGTTGATCCGCAGCACCCGCTCACGCCCCGAGTGGCGGTGAATCGTCTCTGGCAACAGATTTTCGGCGCAGGGCTGGTCAAGACATCGGAGGATTTTGGTACCCGTGGTGAATGGCCCAGCCATCCCGAACTGCTCGATGAACTGGCTCTAGGGTTCGTCGAATCCGGCTGGGATGTGAAAAAGCTGGTCCGCGCGATTGTCTCGTCGAAGACCTATCGTCAGAGCTCGGACGCCGAGCCTGAAGAGTTTGCCAGCGACCCGGAGAATCGATTGCTGGCCAGAGGCTCGCGCTACCGCATGGATGCCGAGATGATCCGCGACCAAATCTTCTTCCTCAGCGGCAAGCTTAATAGAAAAATGTATGGCGAGAGCGTAAAGCCGCCTCAGCCGCCCGGACTTTGGGAGGCGGTCAGCATGGCTGCCCCGTTCACTTATGTCGCCGACAAAGGGGATGCTATCTATCGTCGCAGTTTTTACACCTACTGGAGACGGGCTATGCCGCCGCCACAGATGACCATCATGAATGCCCCGTCGCGGGAATTCTGCACGACGCGCCGCGAGCGAACCAATACGCCGCTCCAGGCTTTGCTGCTGATGAATGAACAGGAATTCTTCAAGGCCGCCAAAGCGTGCGCCGCGCTGACGCTGCAGGAAGCGAACAACGAGGTTAGCAAGGGGTTGACTCGGCTTTATGAGAAAGTGACCTCGCATCGACCCGATCAGCAGCGAACGCAGCTTTTGCAGGAGACATTAGATGAGTTTCGTGCCCTGTATTCCGAAGACAAAGCGCTCACCGAGGCGTTCACTCCCGAGCTAACCGATGCGGACTTCAACCAGCGAGTCGAATTGGCTGCCTGGACGATGATGACGCACAGTTTGTTGAACCTCGAACTTGCAAAGGTCAAACGCTGATGACAGATTTGACAAACTCTTTTCAGCAGTTCTGTGATTTACAGAACCGCCGGCAGTTCATCAAGCAGGCGGGAATCGGTCTCGGCGCAGCCGCGGTCAGCAGCTTGGCGCAACCGGCGTCTGCCGCGGTGCCTGCCGGTTGCCATCATCAGCCGCGAGCGAATCGCGTTATTTTTCTTTTCATGGCGGGTGCGCCGAGCCAGTTGGACCTGTTCGACTACAAACCGGACCTCGAGAAACTTCACGGCCAGCCGCTACCTCCAGAGATCAGCAAAGGCCAGCGTGTAACGGCCATGACCAGAGGCAAGAAGCAGGTCATCTGCGCTTCGGTTTTCAAGTTTGCTCCGCAAGGGCAAAGCGGCCTCTACATGAGCGAGCTGTTGCCGCATCTTTCGACGTTGGCGGATGATATCTGCCTGATCAAGTCCACGTATACTGAGGCCATTAATCACGATCCGGGAAAAACCTTCTTCTGCACCGGCGCTGAGGTGCCCGGTCGCCCCAGTATGGGATCCTGGCTGAGCTACGGCCTGGGCTCGATGAACAAAGACCTTCCTGAGTTCGTTGTGCTGACCTCGGCCTTTTGGTCCGGAAAAGTCAATGTCCAGGCACTTTACAGTCGGCTTTGGGGAACCGCATTTCTCCCCTCCAAACACCAAGGAATTGCCTTTCAGTCGGTAGGCGACCCGGTCCTCTTTCTGTCCAATCCTCCGGGTGTCGATCGCAAGACCCGCTCAAAGATGCTCGAGTTCGTCGCCAAGGTGAACCAGCAGCAACAACAACTGACAGGCGATGCGGAGATTCAGACTTCCATTGCCCAACAGGAGATGGCTTTCCGCATGCAGACGTCGGTCCCCGAGCTGACTGACTTGAGCGGCGAAAGTCAAGCGGCGATGGAGATGTATGGCGAGGAGGTTCACAAGACGGGTTCCTTTGCACGCAACTGTCTGCTGGCCCGCCGCATGGCGGAGCGCGATGTGCGGTTTATCCAGCTGTTCCATCGGGGCTGGGATCACCACTCCAGCCTTCCCACCCATCTAAGAGGACAGGCCCGGGATGTCGATCAACCGATTGCGGGTCTCTTGAAAGACCTCAAGCAGCGCGGTTTGCTGGAAGATACGCTGGTCGTGTGCGCGGGAGAATTCGGACGCACGACTTATGCCCAGGGCAATCCGGATCGGAACAACTACGGTCGCGACCATCACCCGCGTTGTTTCACCACTTGGATGTCCGGCGGCGGCATCAAGGGCGGTATCAGCTACGGTGAGACCGATGACTTCTGCTACAACGTCGCCAAAGATCCAGTCCACATTCGCGACTTCCACGCGACGATGCTTCATCAACTGGGAATCGACCACGAGCGTCTCACCTTTCCGTACCAGGGCTTGAATCACCGCCTGACCGGTGTTGAGGCAAGCCGCGTGGTCAAAGAAATCCTTAGCTGACCAAATCGAAATGCGGATGACAACGTTCGAGGTCATCGCCGATCTGACACAACGGCAGGCCACCGTACCTTCTCGAGCATCGCGACACGATTCAAGAGTTGATCTAGCGTTCGGTCTGTGACCACAGCAAGGACAGACGCTTAACTCCCAAGTGAAGGACTAACCATGCCCACCAAGCAACCTTTCTCCGTTTCTCGCCGGAAGTTCATCACCTCAGCCGCTGCGGCTTCGGCATTCTCCTTCACGATCGTTCCGCGTCATGTGCTGGGTGGTCCAGGCCAGACAGCGCCGAGCGAACGTGTCAACATCGCCGGGATCGGAGCCGGAGGCCAAGGCGGTGGAGACGTCAACGCGATGGCGGCCAATGGTGCGAATGTCGTTGCGCTTTGCGACGTGGATGAGGTTCGTGCGTCGGGGACGTTTCAACGCTTCGCCAAGGCGCGGCGCTACAAGGACTTCCGCGAGATGCTTGACAAGGAAGAGAAGAACATCGACGCGGTCACTGTGGGCACTCCCGATCATGTTCACGCCGTCGCTTCGATGGCGGCAATCAAGCGTGGGAAGCATGTCTATTGCGAGAAACCGTTAACGCACACGATCTACGAAGCACGGCAACTGACTCTGGCTGCGGCGAAGCACGGCGTCGCGACGCAGATGGGAAACCAAGGCCACGCCACCGAGGGTGCTCGCTTGACGAACGAGTGGATTCAAGCAGGCGTGATCGGTGAGGTGGGCGAAGTCCACGTCTGGTCGGATCGTCCGGGTGCATATTGGAAGCAAGGCGTCGTTCGCCCGACGGAAACACCGCCAGTTCCGGCGACCTTGGACTGGAATCTCTGGCTTGGACCGGCTCCTGAGCGGCCCTACCATTCCGTTTACGTGCCGCGTTTGTGGCGAGGCTGGTGGGATTTCGGCACGGGTGCGATGGGTGACATGGGATGTCACATCGTCGATCATCCGGTGTGGGCGTTGAAGTTGGGTAGTCCAACGGCCGTGGAGTCGGTGATAACGATGGACGGATCAGTCGTTGACGGCAAACCGAACCGAGAGTCCTATCCGATCGCTGCCGTCATCTACTACGAGTTCCCAGCGCGCGGGCCGCTGCCAGCCGTGAAGATGACTTGGTACGAAGGAGGCTTGATGCCGCCGACGCCCGTTGAGATGCCGGCCGGGAAGACACTCCCCAAGAACGGTGTCCTATACGTCGGCAGCAAGGGCAAGATGTATCACGGCTCTCATGGCGGTATGCCGCAGTTGTTGCCGGACGAACTCACGGAAGAAGCTCGCAATGTTGAGAAGACGATGGCCCGCTCACCAGGACACCACAAGGAGTGGCTGTTGGCTTGCAAAGAACAAGGGACGGCGATGTCCAAGTTCAGCTATTCCGGTCCCTTAACGGAAACGGTCTTGCTCGGTATGCTTGCCCAGCGGGCGCCGGGCCAGAGGTTGCAGTGGAACGGCAAGACTCTCAAGGTTGCGAACGTGCCTGAACTCAATCAACACGTCCACAAGGAATACCGCCAAGGGTGGGAGCTGTAGATCGGAAAACGCAGTCAACAAGTATGAAGCGAGATGTCGATTACTCAGTGGACGAGCCAGCAGGTTTTGTATGTTCGTACAGAACGTCGCCTAATTCGTCGTGAAACCGGAAGGCGAGAGTGGCGGGCTTCTGATCACTGCCGGGTGCGGTTTCGATCAGAAGAAAGCCCCCGGATGGTTTCTTCTGTGAATAGACTTGCTTGATCAGGCCTTCCGGATCGGTGGACTTGGGGTCACCCGGCTTGCGACCGGGGCGCGAGTTTGCGTCCACGAGCGCTCCGCAGGAGAACTCTTCGAGGCCCGTTGGATGAAGCGAGTGATACTGCCAGTGCCGATCCCCGCAGACGAGATAAAAGTTATTGTCGAGTTTCTCTTCTTTGAGCCAGGCGAAAAACTCATCCCGCTCATGCCGGAAGCCGCCAAAGTTGGTGTGATTGTCGAACTTGCGGGCGTCGTCGGGGCCAATCATCGGATTGGGAGAAATGAGCAGCTTAAACGCCGCGTCACTTTCGGCGAGCGTTTGCTTGAGCCACGCCTCTTGTTCGGCGCCCCAGATCGACTTACCAGGCCCATCTTCCATTGCGTTCGGGCTCCGATACATGCGGTTTTCGGGGAACCAGATCTGCAAGTCGCGACTAACGCGGTGAGTCCGGTAAGTCTTGGCATCGTCATCGTTCGACGCGGTTACCGGAAGCTGTTCGAGCATCATTCGCCGGCCCGTTTCCGGAGACGGCAGATGATCGCCGGTGTTGTCTCCGTCATCGATGCGGTAGTCGTGGTCGTCGATCATCCAATACGTCGGCACTGCCGCGAACAGATCGCGGTAGCGCTGTTGGACGAACTGCTCGTGCCACTTCTGTCGCAACTGCGGCACGGTCTCCGCACGAGGTTCCTTCGGAGTGTCGTAATAGACGTTGTCGCCCGTGCCCACAAAGAAGTTCGGCTTTAGCTTGAGAATCGAAGCGAGGGCGGGGTAGCCAAGATGCTTGTCGGGCTTCGCATAAGGTGCCGGCAAATCCGTGTTGTTATTCTGCAGGTGGATCTTACGATCAATGCGGTTGTCTCCGTGGAACTTCGCATAGTTCATGCCGGTGACGACCACCAACCGGACTGCTTCTGGTGATTCCGCGCCGGGATGCGTGCGGAATGTTGCTGCGGGACCAGGACGCATCTGATCAATGCCTTCGCCAATCATCGTCTTGACCGTGTATTCCCTGTTAGGGCGGAGTCCCTTGATATGCACCCGCGCGATGTAGTCACGTTCAGCTTCCGTTTTGATCGGCTTGTGGACACGCTTGTCATTCTCCGACTCAAGCATGAAGGAGACGACACCTGAAGTGCCCGGTAGGTCACCGTCAACTAGACGATCTGTCTTGGTCAACCGAATCTGCGCGAGAGCGCTTCGCGATGTCAGCTCGCCGATCAAGATTCCCATTCCGGCATGCGGAAGAGCGTTCTTGAATCCTTCTCGCGGCTTGCCATCGTGATCGATCAGCGGACGAGCATCTTCGACCTTGCCGAGTGGACGGCAGCCGGGGCCAAGGCCTTTCAAACCAAGATCGTCCTTCGTCGCGTCGGCGATCGCGCGCAGCTTCGCGACAACATCGGCATGCTCCTTCGCGACGTTCTGCGATTCAGCGATATCCTCGTCAAGATTGTAGAGTTCGCCTTTCGCAAGGTGCAGCTTCCAAGGACCGTTGCGTAGAGCCTGGAGATTCAAACCGCGATAATAGTAAAACGTGTCATGAGGCGACTTCGCCTTGTCGTCGCCCGTCAGAAGCGGCCAGATATCATCGCCGTCAAGCTTCCGGTCTGTCGGAGCTTCGCCACCCGCCAACTTCACGAAGGTGGGCAGGATGTCCATCATGCTCGTAACGGCCCCGGTTTCGGTGCCGGCGGGAATCTTCTTCGGCCACCAAGCGATCGTCGGCACACGCATGCCACCTTCGAAAGTGCTGCCTTTGCCGCCGCGGAGCGGCAAATTGATAGCGCCATGCCGGTTCGCTCCGCCGTTGTCGGATGTGAACACAACGAGCGTATTCTCTTCCAGCTTCAATTGGCGAACCGTTTCGAGGATCTGCCCGACACTCCAATCGACTTCCTCGACCCAATCACCGAACAGACCATGCTTGGACTGGCCTTGGAACGCCTTGCCGGGATAGAGCGGGAAGTGGACGGCCGAGTGAGGCAAGTAAAGAAAGAACGGTTCGGCCTGATGCTCCCAAAGGAAGTTGACTGCTTCTTTGGTGTAGCGCTCCACGATTTCTTGCTGGTCGTTCGGCAGCATCCGTTGCAAGACCGTTTCGTTTCGCATTAAGGGCAAAGGTGGCTGCCCTTTGCGGGCGTTGCGAGGCTTGGGTAGCGGCTTGCCGAGGTTGCTCTTCACACCATCAGCCGCCGGACCCATGTCGTTGGAGTATGGCAAGCCATAGTAGTAGTCGAAGCCTTGTCGCGTCGGCAAGAACTCCGGCTGGTCGCCGAGATGCCATTTCCCAATGATGCCGGTCGTGTAACCTTGCTGTTTCAGCAACTCGGCAATGGTGATCTCGTCTGGATCGAGCCCCGTCGCGTATCCAGGAAACAAGACATGCGGAATCGGCAGCGCTCGCTTGGGGTAACATCCTGTCATCAGTGACGCCCGCGAGGGTGAGCACACCGGCGCGGCATAGAAGCATGTCAGCTTACGGCCCTCCGCAGCCATGCGGTTTAGATTCGGCGTGCGATTGACTTTGTTGCCGAACGGTCCGATGTCGCCGTAGCCGAGGTCATCGATATTGATGACAATGAAGTTCGGTTTGTCGGCGGCGTAAGTCTGAGCGCCGATGGCGAACGAAAGCACGATTGCGAGCGCCAAACGCGGTAGACGTGGCACGGCCAGTAGAATCATGATGGTCTCTCTTTATCTTGACGTCGCATCAAGAAGGTCGATCCGACGCGTTGCCATACGCGATCTGGGAGGCCGACGAAAGTTTGCGGCCGCAATCACGGTTGGCCACTGATCATAGATCAAGGGCCAGGCCGATACAAACTGGCCGCGTCCGCGGACAGGTTTTTTTGATTTGTTCAAGATGGGCCTGTACGATGGCCTTGCAACGCTTGCCCTTACCCACATTCCTCGCCTCCTCCGACCCCGTGTCGGTGGGGCAACGATTGGCAAGCTACCAAAGAGGCAAGCGAGAA
>PBSM01000183.1 GCA_002726245.1 Planctomycetaceae bacterium
CCCTGTCAGCTTGGCATAATTTGGCAGAATACCCTTGTTTTGAAGGGCTTGGCGCAAATCTCATGCCAAAACGCAGGGAGTCAAATGGGAAATGCGGGTTAGAGCTGTCGGCGAGTCGCCTATGCAAGAACCCTCGACAATCGTCACGGTTCGCGAATCAACAGCCGATGACGCTTCACAGGCGGCTGACGTCTTTGCGACTGCGTTCGCTCCACTGCGATCTATCTATCGCCCGACGGGTGAGGCCGTTGCTCGTCAGGCCAGACGTGCCGAAGAAGGCACTCGACTCGTTGCTGAGATCGGCGGACGGATCGTTGGCACGGTCCAATTCGAAGTCCACGCACTCCGACCCTCGGACGTAACATCGTGGCGTTGGATACAATCAAGGAAGCCAGGAACGTTTGCTGTTCCAGAGAATGGGGTTTCATGTCGTCAGTGAGACAGTCGCTACGTGGTGCGATAGTGATGAATACCTCGAGGTTCACGATGTGAAAATGGAGCGAAGTCTTGCGTAGCGAACTGCGTTTAGTTTGGCGGCTAAACCATCGGTAGATCGCAATTTGGTCTGCATCTCGACACATGCTCGTCTCTGGCAGGCGAACGTGAAACGTTACTCCACCCTCGCCCCCTCGAAGCCCCATCTGCTAGAATCCAGCTGCCTGACAGCCACCTCCCTAAACAAGTCGAAAGACCGTGTCGCTCACCGACCTTGCCGTACAACGCTGCATCTCGCCTTCCTGTGGGGCGACGTACTCGACCAGCGAAGCACTGGTGGCCTGTGGCAAATGCGGCAGCCTGTTGGATGTGGTGTATGACTGGAACCGAGGAAAGCCGCCGACCAGCTTGAAGGACTTCGAGCAGATGTGGTCTCGCCGGCATGAACCGCTGCGTTTTAGTGGTGTCTGGCGTTTCCACGAGTTGCTGCCATTCGCCAATCCAGCCGCCGTGGTTACCGTGGGTGAAGGCCAAACGCTGCTGCAGCAGGCAGATGGGGTGGCAAAATACGTCGGTCTGAATGCGGGACGCCTCTACCTGCAATACGAGGGAATGAACCCTTCCGGCAGCTTCAAAGACAACGGCATGTCCGCCGCGTTTACTCACGCTCGGGCGATCGGGGCCAAACGGGCCGCGTGTGCTTCGACCGGAAATACGAGCGCGTCGCTGGCGATGTATTGCTCCGTGACTAAATTGATGAAAGCGATCATCTTCGTCGGTTCGGGCAAGATCTCCTACGGAAAGCTAGCCCAGGCTTTGGACTACGGCGCGCTGACGGTTCAGATAGCCGGCGACTTCGACGATGCAATGGCTCGGGTGAAAGAAGTCTCTCGCGATCTGGGCATCTATTTGGTCAACAGCGTAAATCCGTTCCGGCTGGAAGGCCAGAAGACGATCATGTTCAGAGTGCTGGAGGCGTTGCGGTGGGAAGTGCCCGACTGGATCGTTGTGCCCGGCGGGAACCTTGGCAATTCGAGTGCCTTCGGAAAGGCTTTTTCTGAACTACTTGAGTTGGGACTGATCGACCGTGCCCCGCGCCTCGCCGTCATCAACGCCGTGGGAGCAAATACGCTCTATGAGCTATATGAGAATCGCAAGATGCGATGGGACAGCGCTACCGGCGATATGTGTCAGGCTTGCAACTACTACAAAGAGTTAGACCGAGATGGCAAAAAGGCATCAACCTTAGCCAGCGCGATCGAGATCAATCGCCCGGTAAACCTGACGAAGTGCCTGCGCGCGTTGGAAGTTTGCGATGGCGTGGTGCGCGAAGTGACCGACCAAGACATCATGGACGCGAAAGCTCAAGTCGGAACTGGCGGCATTGGTTGCGAGCCGGCGAGTGCGGCGAGCGTCGCGGGGGCGAAGATGCTTCGGCGGGAAGGCGTGATCGCAGCAGATGACCGAGTCGTTTGTATTCTGACCGGCCATCTATTGAAGGATCCAACGGCCACGGTCGCTTACCACACAACCGATCAGGATCAGTTCAACAAGGTACTCGGTAGCCGCGGCGTCAAGCGAGCCAGCTTCGCGAATCGGGCGGTTGCCGTCCCGAACGATCTCGACGAGATTATCAAGGCAATCCAATTGTATAGTTAGACGCGCGTGTTCGAAACGAGTACGTGCGGCTGATGGCTACATTGCAGGCATCTGCCCATGCTACTAGCACCAACCGGAATTTGACCAAGGGTGCGTTCACATGGAAGTTTTACGCTTTCTACGCTTTCAAAGTTTATACAAATTCACCCGAACTCCATTTGCTTACTAGTAGAATCCGTTTGGAGAATCCTATGTCAGCCCCGCCCTTCGATGTTTCGAAAGCGGACCGCTGGTTCGCGGTCGAGTTGAACAACAAAACTTGGGACTGGCTCGAAGCCGGAGACTACAGTCAACCGAACGCCGAACGAATGGTCTACGCAGCCCACGCCTGTTGCCACCACTGGTTTCAAGTCGGCGGGCCGGAGAATCATGCTCGTGGTGAATGCCTGGTCGCGAACTCTCACGCAGCGGTTGGAGAAAGTGACTCCGCCTTGCGGCACGCTCGCCGTTGCCTAGAGTTAACGAGCGAACATCGTGACGCTCTTGCCGATTGGGATGTGGCATTCACATATGACGCACTGGCACGCGCTCATGCGGCCGCTGGAGATAAGGAAGCGACAGCCAAAGCCTGTTCACAGGCCCAGGAGGCCGCCGAAGAGATCGCGGATAATGGCGATAAAGAGTTTTTCGAGAAGTGGCACGCCGCGGGGAATTGGCACGGCTTAAGTAAGTTAATCGTTTGACCCGCTGCCCTAGGCTAGGCAGTCACTCAGCTAGGTCGGTGGCTCACGCGCCTAGCCTAGGGCAGCGGGTTAAACGAGTAGGAAGACGTAAAGGACAAGCGATGGCAAGCGACACAATCCGATTAGTAATTCATGGCGCAGCGGGCCGGATGGGACGCCGTCTCGTTGCGCTTGGCAGCCAAGACGCCGAACTGAAGTTGGTTGCCGCAATCGACTACTCAGAACACCCCGAGCAAGGCAATGACGCGGGAGCGCTTGCCGGAGTCGGCGAGATCGGAGTGCCGCTGAGTGCGTCGCTCGACTTCCAGGCCGACGCGGTCATTGACTTTTCCCTGCCGGAAGCTGCTGTGGCGATCTGTCGGGCCTGTGTCAGCCACAAGACGCCGCTCGTCATGGCGACGACTGGAATGACCAAAGAGCAAAGGGCCGAGATTGGCGAATCCGCTCAAATGATTCCGTTGGTTTGGGCACCCAACATGAGTATGGCGGTCAATCTCCTGATGAAGTTGGCGACCACGGCCGGTGCTACGTTGAAGAACGCACCGGGAGGTGCCGACGTCGAGATCATCGAACGGCATCACCGTTTCAAGGAAGATGCTCCCAGCGGGACCGCGTTGCGTTTCGGTGAACTGATCGCCGAGGCGATGGGACAGACGAAGCATCAACATGGTCGCGAAGGCCAGACAGGTGAGCGGTCTCGTGACGAAATCGGCTATCACGCGTTGCGAACGGGCGACAATCCGGGAGAACACACGATCGTCTTCGGTCTGCTGGGTGAAACGATCGAATTGACGGTGCGAGCGACGAATCGAGACTGCTACGCCCTCGGCGCATTGATGGCCGCTAAGTTCGCCGCCAACCAAGGGCCCGGGCTTTACTCGATGTACGACGTGCTTGGCTTGGAGTAATGTAGCCATCACGCTCCGCGTGATGAAAAGCGGTATAGTGAGCGGTGTTCGCAGGGATCACGGCGTTCACTTCTGTCACGTCTTACGTACTGCCGCTTTCATCACGCGGAGCGTGATGGCTACATTGCCGTACCGCTTTCCGGCGTAACGGTTCGGTCGTAGAATCAGTTGCCGTTCTTCGCGAACTGCCTGAGTTGCCCTTCCCAGGAACGGACTCGCCAAATGAACATCCTAATCGTTGGAAACGGTGGCCGTGAACACGCGTTGGCCTGGAAGATCGCGCAGAGTTCACATTCCGATCGAGTCTTCGTCGCACCAGGTAACGCGGGGACCACGGAAGATGCGGAGAACGTCGATATTAAGAGCGGCGACTTCCCGAGTCTTATCCGCTTTGCCAAAGAGAACGACGTCTCAATGACGCTGATCGGTCCCGAAGCGCCCTTGTGTGCCGGCATTACTGACGCGTTTCAAGATGCCAAGCTTCGCGTCTTTGGACCGAGCAAGGCGGCCGCGCAGCTCGAAGGAAGTAAGGTCTTCTGCAAGAACCTGCTGCACAATGCGAACGTGCCGACTGCGGACTACGCGGTGTTTAGTGATCCCGAACATGCAACACGGCACATCACCGAGCGGTATCCAGAACCAGGTCAAACCGTTCCTGTTGTTGTCAAAGCGGATGGGCTTGCCGCCGGCAAGGGTGTGATTGTTTGTTCGACGCGCGACGAAGCGTTGGCAGCCATTGATCGCGTGGCCCGCGACCGCGAGTTCGGCGAAGCCGGCAATCAACTCGTCATCGAAGAGCGGCTTGACGGCCAAGAAGTGAGTGTGCTTGCGATCACCGATGGACGCACCATCCTCACGTTGCCACCAGCCCAAGACCACAAGCCGGCTCTTGATGGCGACAAGGGACCGAACACCGGCGGGATGGGAGCCTACTGCCCTGCCCCGCTGGTTGATCACGCACAGTTGAGTTGGATCGAAGAGAATGTACTCGTGCCGACTATTCATGGGATGAAACGTGGCCGGACACCTTTTCAGGGCATTCTCTACGCCGGTCTGATGATGACCCATCAAGGCCCACAAGTGTTGGAGTACAACGTCCGCTTCGGTGATCCCGAGTGTCAGCCACTGCTGATGCGGTTGAAGTCCGATCTTGTCGATGTCCTCGATGCGACACTGTCGGGACGCCTGGAAGACCTGGGCGGATTGGAATGGGATCCGCGCCCCGCGGTTTGCGTTGTCATGGCGAGCGAGGGATATCCGGGAGCTTACGAATGTGGCAAGCCAATCCGAGGTCTCGCGGACGCGGCGAAACTACCGGACGTGAAAGTCTTCCATGCCGGGACGGCGACCCTCGACGGAGGCGTTGTCAGCAACGGTGGTCGCGTCTTGGGCGTCACCGCACTCGGCGATTCGATTGCCAACGCCAAGCGCCGCGCCTACGAAGGCGTCAAGTGCATCCGCTGGGACGGAGCCTGGTGCCGCAAGGACATCTCGGACAAGGCGTTGCAGTGACTCTTGACGAACCGCTCGTAAGGACGCGGCTGAGCCCATGAGGCGCGCACTGACATGTAGTCTTCCCATTTGGAATCCGGTTCGTCGGCTGAATGGCAGAGCAGATTCAGGTCGTGAGAAATGTGGTAGCCGCCGGGATTGAACAGGTCAATCAATATGAGGCGATTGTTGCTCAACATTCTTGTGGTTGCGATCCTAGTGGTTTGTGGCTGGTATGTGCTATACCCAGCACGTTTCGACGCTGAACCTCAAACCGACGACTCTCTGACCGCGCGCCTCAAGACGCCAGTAGAGACGTCGCCGACGACGCCGATAACGCCGAGTCACTTCCTGAACACAACCTCGCAGGCAACCTACGTGGGCAAGGAGCAATGCGCCGAATGCCACTCCGATCAACACAAGTCTTTCTCCGAGACGCCCCACAGCGCCGCGATGGCGGTGGTCGAGGCGGATGCCGAGCCGCCCGACGCAACGTTCCAGCATGATTTGTCCGGACGGTCTTATCGCGTTCACCGTCGCGACAGCCAACTGCGACACGAAGAAGCGATACAATCCGGCGATGAAGATGAGGAAGCTCATGTTCTGTCCGACCATGTCGCACGCTACGTTCTCGGGTCCGGTCATCACTCACGTACTTACGTCGTGCAAGCGAACGGCTTTCTGGTCGAATCGCCGCTGACTTGGTACGCGTCCAAACGGCGGTGGCTGATGTCGCCGGGTTACGATCGTCCGAACCACAGGGGGTTTCGACGCGTCATCAGTATCGACTGCCTGTTTTGTCACGCTGGTCGAGTTGAAATGGTGAATGGTCAGCGGAACAAAGTAAGGCTGTTTGAACACAGCATCGCGTGTGAAAGTTGTCACGGTCCGGGATCTTTGCACGTTGCCCAGGAGAAGGCAGCAGGCCCGTCAACAGAGGAACCCGATTTGACGATTGTGCATCTGGGACGTCTGCCTCGCGCCGAGCAGGAGCGCATCTGTGCTCAATGCCACTTGCGAGGCGTTGCCAGCGTGGATGCACGGGGACGCCACATTACCGATTATCGGCCGGGTCTGAAGTTGACGGACTTCCGTGTTGAATACGGCTTGGAGCAGAGCGACGACTCGATGACGGTGGTCGGGCACATACAGCAAATGCGTCTGAGCCGCTGTTATCAAGAATCAGCAGAGTTGACTTGCACAACCTGCCACTCGCCACACGATACGACCACGGCGGTGCGACGCGGTGAGTACTTCCGCCAAAAGTGCTTCGAATGCCACCGATCGGATAGCTGCGGTCTTGACGAGTCTGACCGAAGTCGGCAAGACGTTGAGGATAACTGCCTTGCCTGTCACATGCCACGCGGTGGGACAGACATTCCGCACTTCGTGTTTACTCATCATCGCATTGGAGTTCACAAACCTAACGAGCTACCCCACGCACAACTGGCGACGGACTCGGCGGCAGAGACCCTCATACCACTCCTTGATGTTTCGCATCTTCCGCAGATCGAGCAGGATCGTGGCCTCGGACTGGCGTATTTGAGGTTTTCGGAAACGGAGCAAGCCGGTTTGGCCAAGCTCGACTATCGACAAAAGTCTCTCGAACTCTTGGAGGACGTGTACCGTCGTGGGCTGCGCGGACCGGATCTCGAAGAGGCGCTGGCAATCCTCTTTGGTGAACGAGGAGCTTCTCAAGAGGCGATGCAATTCGCGGAGTCCGCAGTCCGCCATCGATCGAAGTCGGCATTTGACACCATGAACGCCTGGGCCGTTCTCGGCAACATCCAATACAAGAAGAAGCAGTTTGAGGGAGCACGACAGGCCTTCGAACAACTCACCAAGCTACGACGGGCTTCACAGGACTGGGTGATGCTTGGAGGCTGCCTGCGTGAGATGGGAGATACGCAAGCCGCAATTCAAGCTTTGCAAACAGCCTCGGAAATCGACCCTGCGCGGAGTGACATTCACCAGACCATCGCCGAAATCGCGACCACTGCCGGCAGGCCGTCACTGGCTGGCAAGCACGACAAACAAGCAAGAAGTTTGCGCAGTTTCACCCGCCGCAGAGGCAGGCCTTAGCGCCTCGCACCGCTAGTTAGTGTCCGACCAAGAATATTTTGAGCCCTGCAATCGCAGGGATTTGTTCGTTAAAAGCTCCTCGAAGATGGAACCATTTC
>PBSM01000184.1 GCA_002726245.1 Planctomycetaceae bacterium
ACCGCCAACATTGCCGCCTTGCCTTTCGTTCGCAGGCTCACGAAACGCAAGGCGGCAATGTCAAACAGTTGAAAGTACAGAAAGAAAGTTACACCACCAGCGCTTGATCCTCGACTATGATATGCGCATGCGTTTTGATGCCGCTGGATCGCCGTTCCTTCGTTTGCGGCATGTTCATCGCTGGGTGATCGTGGTTGCTCTTGCGGTCGCCAACACAAGTCCAACGGCCGCGGCTCCCGATTCGCCTCGATTCGAGAGCGATGTGAGACCGATTCTGTCTCGCGTTTGCTTTGAATGTCATGGCAAGAAGGTTCAAGAGTCGCAGTTGGATCTGCGAACGGTCACCGCTGTTTTGCAAGGTGGTGAGTCTGGGCATGCGATCGTGCGCGGTGATCCAAAGCGAAGCCTGTTGCTTGACATGCTCGACCGACAGCAGATGCCGCCCGATAGCGACAAGCTGCTTTCCGCAGCGGAGAGCGACATGATACGTCGTTGGATCAAAGCAGGCGCACCGGCTGACGAAGAGGTGATCGAGCTTCCACCCCGCAGCTTCGTCACGCAAGAGGACCGCGAATTCTGGTCTTTTGCGAGACCACTTCAGTCTCGACTGCCACCGGTTACCGCCACGGATCGCGTTCGGACGCCGCTCGATTCGTTCGTGCTTCACAAGCTCGAAGCAAAGGACCTTAGTCTTTCCAAGGACGCGCAACGTGAGACCTTGGCGCGACGCGCGTACTTCAATCTGCTCGGCTTGCCACCCACACCTGACGAACTCGCGCAATTCCTCGCCGACAAGCGACCTGATGCGTGGGAACGATTGATCGATCGGCTGCTGGCTTCTCCTCGCTACGGCGAGCGGTGGGGCCGCCATTGGTTGGACGCGGTAGGTTATGTCGATAACCGGCTGTTCGATGGCGATTTAGCAACGATCTATCCCAACGAAGGCATTTGGCGCTACCGCGACTATGTCATACGAACTCTGAATGAGGATCGCCCTTATGATCGTTTCCTGACCGAGCAACTTGCGGGAGACGAACTGGTTGACTGGCGGAATGCGGACGCGTTTACTCCGGAGATGGTCGAGCTACTCGAAGCAACGGGGTTCTACCGGAGCATCGAGGATCACACGTCGGAGCCGCAGTATGGAATCGCGAAACGCTACGAAGTCGTCTTCGACACGATGAAGATGATCTCGACAAGCGTGATGGGCCTGACTCTTGAATGCTGTCGCTGCCACACTCACAAGTTCGACCCGATCCCACAGCGAGATTATTTCCGCTTGATGGCAACCATCGAGCCGGCACTCAATCCAAACAACTGGAAACACCCTCAAGACCGTTGGTTGCCCGATGTCTCTTTTGCTCGAAGAAGCGAAATCGACCAGGACAATGCCCGAGTTGATGCTCAAGTTGCTGAACTCGACAAGCAGCGCAAAGCGGCCGAGGCGGCGAAAGACCAACAGAATGTCGCGCGTTTGGCAACCGAGATCGCCAAGCTTCAGCAGAGCAAGCAGCACTATGGCAAGATTCAAGCGTTGTGGGACGTCGGTCCCGCGCCGCGATCACGTATTCTGCGGAGAGGCGACGCGTTAACGCCAGGAATTCCAGTTGAACCCGGTTTCCTCGAAGTGCTGTCAACACAGGACCTGCATGCGGTCAGGCCGGAGGATACGAAAGGCGATTCAAGCGGGACACGCCTTGCACTCGCCAGATGGCTGACCGGCCGAGAACATCCCCTGACGGCACGAGTCATCGTCAATCGCGTTTGGCATCACCACTTCGGACGCGGAATCGTATCGACACCCGGCAACTTCGGCCGTTCGGGCAGCCCGCCGACTCATCCCGAGTTACTTGACTGGCTGGCCGTTGATCTGATCGAGCATGGTTGGGTCTTGAAGCGTTTGCATCGCTTGATCATGACGTCCTCGGTGTTTCGTCAGTCCAGCACTCCCAGCCGCCAGCCCGACAAACCGTCGCCAGCGGCTGTCGATCCAGAGAACCTTCTGCTGTGGAGGATGCCGCTGCGCAGGCTTGAAGCCGAGATCGTGCGTGATGCCGTTCTTGCCGTCAGCGGAGAGTTGAACGTGACGGCTGGCGGACCACCTGTGATGATCAGCAAACCGGTGGACGGACTGTCGCGCGAAGAAGCGACGCCGAACGGGAATCAACTCCGTCGCAGTGTCTATCTGTTCGCACGACGTGTTTATCCACTCAAGTTCCTGGAAGCCTTCGACGCTCCGATCATGCCCGTCAATTGCACGCAACGCGCTCAGTCGGCGACGGTGTTGCAGTCGTTTACGCAATTGAACGACAGCTTCATGCTCGACCAGGCGGCCGCGTTGGCCAAGCGGGTTACGGCGACCGCCGGCGACCCGATCATTCGCGTCTGGCGGATCGTGCTTTCACGCGAGCCCTCCCTGGAGGAGTCGTCTGGCAGTCGCGAGTTCTTGCAACAACAAGGGGCGTTCTATGCGGATCTCGGTGGCGACGACGATGCGTCGAAGCTGAATGCGCTAACAGATCTGTGTCACATGCTACTTTGCACGAATGAGTTTCTTTATGTCGAATGAACGCTGCCGAAGTAGCCCTCACGCTCTGCGTGAGGAAAGCGGGAGTAAAAACGAAGTCACCTGTGATTCGCGGTTGCTTGGCAATGGACATCCACCCCAGTTCCGCACTTCATCACGCGGAGCGTGATGGCTACTTTGAGTGATCCTATGAGTCAAACTCGATACTCGCGCCGCGAACTGCTCCGCCAGTCCGGACTTGGTTTCGGATCGCTAGCGTTAGCGGAATTGCTTGGCGGCCCCGACCTATCGGCCGCGACACACACTCCCGCCCGCCAGCTCCGGCTGGATCTGACGCCTCGCGCAGGGCACTTTCGTCCGCGTGCTAAGTCAATCATCCAACTCTTCCAAAACGGCGGTCTGTCTCAGATGGACATGTTCGATCCGAAGCCAGAGCTGACGAAACGAAACGGACAGCCGCACCCAGGCGAAGTTGAGACCTTTCAGCTCAATAACAAGAACGTCCTACTGAAAACGCCGTATCGCTTTCGGAAGCACGGTGAGTCTGGAATGGATTTCGGCGAAACGATCCCGCATCTCGCTTCGCTTGCCGATGATCTGTGCATGGTCCGGTCCATGTATTCCGAGAATAACAATCACCCGTTTGCGATCAACATGATGCAGACCGGTAAGACATTCGCGGGGCGGCCGGCGATGGGTTCCTGGATTTGCTACGCCTTGGGAACCGAAAACCAGAACCTTCCCGGCTACATCGTGTTGCGAGATCCTGCTGGATATAACACGTCGGGCAAGATGGTTTGGTCGAGCGGTTGGCTGCCGGCTGTGTTTCAAGGCACGGAGTTCAGTACAAGTGGTGTGCCGGTTCACCATCTCAATCCTCCTGGCAGCGTTGATCCGCGGGCCCGCGAACGCAGCTTGCAGTTGCTCGCCGACTTGAACCGCCGGCACAAAGAACGGCATCCGCTAGAAAGTGAACTGGACGCCCGGATTCAGAATTTCGAACTGGCGGCACGCATGCAGTTGGCCGCGACCGACGTGCTGGATGTGTCACGCGAATCAAAAGCGACAAGAGAGATGTACGGGCTCGATAATCCTACGACCGCAGGCTATGGGCTGCGTTGTTTGATGGCCCGGCGATTGGTTGAGCAGGGCGTGCGTTTCGTGCAGGTGTTTCCTCCGCTGAAGCCTTCTTTCCAGCCTTGGGACAATCACAGTAACTTGGCCAATGACTTGCGAAACATCTCCGCTCAGGTCGATCAACCAAGTGCCGCTCTGATCCGTGATCTGAAGGAACGCGGGCTGCTCGACGATACGGTCGTGATGTGGACCGGCGAGTTCGGACGGTTGCCGATCACCGAGAACGCCAACGGCCGCGATCACAACCGACATGCGTTCAGTCTTTTATTGGCTGGCGGAGGCTTCCGCGCTGGCCATGTGCACGGGGCGACGGACGAGTTCGGCTATCGAGCCGTCGAGGATCGCGTGAGCGTACCTGATTTACACGCGACGTTACTGCGGCAACTCGGCATGGATCACGAGCGAGTGTCGTATGTGTATAGTGGTCGAGCCGAGCGGCTCACCGATCCAGAAGTCACCGGAGCACGTGTTGTGCAAGAACTTCTTGAGAGCTGAATCGCGAAGCAGTCATCACAGTCTTACATCGAGAAAGCGAATGCCAGGCATGACAACGACTAGACATTGCTGCATCCTTGCCCTGATGCTGACGGCTGCATTCTTCAGCGGCTCATCTTACGGCCAGAATACGAAGGCCAAGAAGAAGCCTCAGCCGTTTCGCTGGGTCAATAAACTGAAGATCGAAGCGCCGGGCCTGAAGCATGCGACGTTTCGCAGTCCTTCGATGAAGCTCGATGTTGGATACTGTATCTACTTGCCGCCGGAATACGACAGCAAGCAGAGCGAATCGATACGCTACCCAGTCGTGTATTACCTCCACGGCGGACGGCCGGGAAGTGAAACTAAGAGTGTCGGGCTGGCGCAGCCGATTCACGAACACATCTCTGCGGGAGCGGTGCCGCCGGTGATCTATGTGTTTGTGAATGGCGGGCCCGTCAGCCACTACAATCTCCCGGAACGCGAGAACGCGATGGGAGAAGACGTCTTCGTGAAGGAGCTGATTCCGCATGTCGATGCGACCTATCGAACGATCGCCGATCGGAAAGGTCGCGGCCTTGAAGGCTTTTCCCAGGGTGGCCGCGGAACGACACGGATCATGTTCAAACATCCGAATCTGTTCTGCTCCGCAGCACCCGGTGGAGCTGGCCATTCCACGGAGGAACGCATCTCGGAAAAAGACGGCAAGGAGAACGAGAATCTCATCTTCGCGCCCGGTTACAACACGTGGGATCTGGCGCGCAAGTACGCAAAGCATCCCGAACCGAAACTGCATATTCTTGTGCATGTTGGAACCAAGGGGTTCAACTACGAGAACAACCTCGAATACATGGCGTTTCTGGAGTCGCTTAACATCCCCTTCGGTCGTCTTATCGTTCCCGGCGTGCCGCACAGCGCGAAACTGATCTACGAGAAGCGCGGTGTGGACCTCATGAAATTCCACGCGGCGAGCTTCCGGCAATCTGGGGCCGTCCAATAGTTGAGGGCCACTACGAAGCCTTGGAGAATACTGTGAGACACGCTACTCGTTTCTTTCTGTTTGTTGTCGCGATCGTCGGCGTCATCGGTCGGGGAGTGTTGGCAATGGAGGCTCAAGCCGAGCGGCCTAACATCCTTTTCATCTATACCGATGATCATTCGTATCGCACGATCAGTTGCTATCCCGAGGCGTTCGACTGGGTGCGGACCCCAAACATCGATGCGCTCGCTCGCGATGGGATGCGATTCACGCACGCTTACGTTGGCACTTGGTGTATGCCTTCGCGGGCGACGTTGTTGACCGGCCATCATCAGTTCGGTGTCGAGTCAATGCGGATGGAAGGCAAGTACCCAGGCAGCGCGTACGATCCTGAGCAATGCCCGTTCTGGCCGAGTGTGTTCCGGAAGAATGGCTACCTCACTGCTCACATCGGCAAGTGGCATACCGGGACCGACACAGGATTTGGTCGCGACTGGGATTATCAGATCGTTTGGAATCGGCCGAAACACCCGGACACCTCGCAGCACTACTACTACGACCAGCCGATCACCTATCAAGGTGGCGAAACGAAGATGCTGCAGGAGTACTCCACCGACAAGTACACCGATTGGGCCGTCGATTTTCTGCAGGGAAAAGGCCGCGATGAAGCCAAGCCTTGGTACTTGTGGTTGTGTTACGGAGCCGTTCACAGTCCGTTCACGCCGGCCGATCGACATTTGAAGGACTATGAAGGCATCGATGTCCCAACGCCCGCCGACATCTTTCCACCTCGCCCCGGCAAACCCGACTGGGCGCAACGAATTGAATTCTGGAAGCGCGGTCCGAATGGAGAGCCCGTTTACGGCGGACGCAATGGAAAGACGTTGCACGCGTGGGTCCGGCAGTATCATCAAGCCGTCAAAGCACTCGATGAAGGCATTGGGCGAGTACTGAAGACATTGGACGAGACCGGACAGCGCGACAACACGCTGATCGTCTTCACCTCGGACCAGGGCTTTGCTTGGGGGCAACATGGCTTCCGCCACAAGATGGCGGCTTACGACGCGAACATCCGCTCGCCGATGGTCGTGAGCTATCCAAAGGTGATTCCGAAAGGCAGTGTCTGCGAGACGCCGGTCGGTGGAGTCGATATCGTCCCGACGATCTTCAGCTTCGCCGGTATGAAGCATCCTTGGCAGTTCCACGGCCACGACCTCACCCCGCTCTTGCGCGATCCGAAGGCGGACTGGCCGCATCCGATCTTGCTGACGAACACGAATCGCGCGTATGGTTCCGCGACGGCCACGCCACCAGCAAACGGCATCGATCACAACAGCGGCATCCCCTGGTATGTCATGTTGCGTAAGGAGCGGTGGAAGTACGTGCGTGCTTTGATTCCAGACGCGATGGAAGAACTCTATGACTTGGATGAAGACCCTGAGGAACTGACGAATCTGGCGATGCAGACCGCGTCGCAAGGCACTCTGCGTGAACTTCGTCAAGCTGCGATCGAGGAGTTGCAACGCAACTCGGCACCCTTCGCGAACAACCTGCCAGCGGTGAAAGAAGTGACACCATGAACTCGACACGCCGGCATGCTCTGACACGTCGATGTTCCCATCTACGAATTCCTGGGCGTGCTACTCGTTAGGCAGTTGCCGCTAACCGACTCAGTATCCAGACCGCGAACTGCGCGTCTGCGACGGCCGGATCGGTCTTGGAGGAGGAGTGTTACGCGCGACCTGTGCACCGGGAAGCGGAATCGCATGCAACAGGCGACGTTTCTCCTGCGGTAGGAATTCTCGTTCGACCAGTTCTGGATCGTATTGCGTCCAGGTTTCGCGAAGTGATTTCGCCTCGACGCGACGCAAACCATCCCGCTGTTTGAAGTCGTTCCATTCCGATGCGTACCCGCCCGTCTGCCAGTCTCGCTGCGGAATCTGCGTCGGATTCTTGATCAAACGCCAGTCACGAACGTTGTACCGACTCTGCTCGGGGCTCCAGTCATAGTAGATGATCTGGTCGAAGACCAATCGGCCTTGCTCGTCGTAGAAGTGGTTGATCTCCGCGAGATCAACCTGATCGACCGTCACGTCATCGACGGGATTCAGGCAGACGGTGGCTAAACACACCGCTAGTGTTGTCGTCATGGTAGCCACCGCTCTCCTCCTTGAGTGCGGGTTAGGTGGTCCATGGAGCGCCGCTGGCGCTTCGCACCCTTGACTATCGGCTCCGTGGAAGCAGTCAAGTCAAATTTTCTCGTTACCTACAGAAAATATTGCCTCGTGTCTACGGCGATATGTGAAGCTAGCAGGGTTGCGTAGAGTCTGGTTTTGCCAACTCAGAACTCGTCTTCGACGGCTTCTTCCCCGTAGAGTGGCATGTGACGGTAATAGACTTCGAGGATCATCGCGCTGATCGAGGTCGTGTAGAGTCGGCCTCCGAACGAGCCATGCCGATCCGTGAAGAACCAACTTCCCGCCTCGTGCCCGGATCGAGCCTGAGCATCGACGAGGTAGTCGCGCATGTCATCGTTCCAGATGCGCCAGGCCGTTCCACCGCGATGTGCGAGAACTTGCGTTGCGTAATAGTTGAAGTACATGTCCGTCTTGGAAGGTCCTCTGTTGGAGAGAAAAAGGCTGCCGCGTCCGAGCAGTTCATCACTCTGTCGCCAACCGAGATACATCCGCAACAACAAGCCGACCGCCGTGGGTGCTGGATCCTTACCCGATACCTGGTAACCGTAGAAGGCACCACCTGCGTCTTGCACTTTGTTCAAGTATTCCTTCGCCATTTCGGTCGTGTGTGAAGGAACATAGAGCTTCGCCAGTCGTGCGCTCTTGAGTGCCATCACTTGCCAGCCCGTGACCGTCGTATCGCCCGGTGTGCCCGGTAGGTATCGCCAGCCGCCGCGAGGATGCTGTGCGTGAACAATGAAGTCGATCGCTTTCTGCGCATACGTCTTTAGCTCCGGATCGCCGGTCATCGCATAAGCTTCGCAGATCGCGATCGTCGCCAGACCGTGCGCGTACATGGTGCCCTCTTGCAAGTCACCGCCGTGTCGCGTCTCGATCATCCTGCCCGTGAGATAGTACAGGCCTTCTTCCACAACCTTCTGGTACTTCCCTTGCTTGTGCGTATATCCGGCGCCCAAAAACGGCAACAAGCCAAGCGCTGTCGCTCCAGTGCTTGTCGCAGTCGAACCTTTGTTACCGCAACGGGCGTTGCACGAGCCTTTCTGATGATCAAGCCTCCAACTGCCGTCCTGTCGCTGATGTTCGGCCAGCCAAACGAGTGCCAGTTCGACGGCGTTCTCACTCCCTGGTGTTCCACCGCGTTGGGAAACGAGCCTCGCGCGTTCCTCCTGTGTGCGGCCTTCGAATCCGCCGCCGAAGGGCGCATCGTTCGCGATCATGAGGACACTCTGAGGAACCTCCCAAGCGATGTCGGCGGGTCGCGAGTTGACCGGGGCGGCTTTGGGCGCGGCCAGCGGAGAAGGGATGTTGGGTGCATCGGGCATCTGCACCTCGACGGGCTTATCCATCAACACGTTGGGCGCTTCATCATGTGCACTGATATCGGGGATGATATCGATCGGATCCAGCAAGTCGGGAGCACTGTTGTCTGCGATCGGGGCCACGATGACTTGAAAAGGTTCTGTCTCCGCTTCCGGCCAAACGAAATAGGCGAGTGTTATGAGAACGATGGTGTGAACAACTGCACTCGCAAACACACTGATCGCGTCATAAGCAAAGCGATCGCGAAGCCACCGCCACCGCGATCGCTCATCAGCTCTAGCTGGTCGATTCAGCGGGGGTAATCGAGGTTGATCTGGCTGCACTGGCGGCGACGCGCACTGGATCGGCGGCTCGGAAAGAGACTCCATTCCGACAAAGGTCGAGCTCGATGGTTGGGCCGGGTTATGCGGCATTTGTGTGTTTTGCGGGTCGTGAAGATGATCGATGAGCGCAGCTCGGCGAGAAAGTATAGGTCGCCACCCGGACTCGCCGCGCGTGAAAAAAGGCGTGCTACGCTCGATAGCACGCCTTTGCTCGTTGTTATTCTTTACAGCGACGTCTAGAGAGGGAAGTCTTCTTCCGAGGCTTCCTTGGCGTAAATCGGCATGTGCCGGTAGTAGACCTCAAGGATCATCGTCGCCATCGATGTGACGTAGAGCCGGCCACCTCGGTCGTTCGCATGACCACCGGTCGGCACTTCCCAACTGCCCGCCATGTGGCCGGTCTTAACTTGCGTGTTGACTACCTGGTCACGCATCACCTTGTTCCACTTTGGCCAGAAGTCCTCGCCGTAGTGACGCATCACTTGGGTGGCGTAGTAGTTGTAGTAGTAATCGCTCGGCGACGGCCCCTTCGCACTGAGATACTCGACGCCTCGTGTCAGAGCCGGCTCATCCTTCTTCCAGCCGAGGTACATCCGACACAACAAACCAACGGCCGTGGTCGCGTAACCCCCACCAGGCCCGGTGTAGCCATACTTCGAGCCACTATCCGCTTGAGCGCCGTTGAGGAATTTGATGGCGCCAGCGACGGTGTTCGGCGGCACGTTCAAGTAGGCCATGTGGGCACTTTTGAGCGCCATCAATTGCCAACCGACGACCGAAGTGTCACCAGGCTGTCGAGGTGTATAACGCCAACCTCCTCCGACCGGATCTTGCGCGTAGGAGATGTACGCGATCGCCGCTTGAGCGGGTGCCATCAGCTTCCGGTCGTGTGTCATCGCGTAGGCTTCTGACAGCGTAATCGCTGCGAGACCGTGAGAGTACATGTTCCCACCGCCTTGGCGGAGATCGCCGTTCGGCTTTTCGTGGCGAATCAAAGCAGCCAACCCGAGGCCAACGACGTTCTTGTATTGGCCTTCCAAATGCGTCTGGCCAGACCCAAGGAACGGCAACAGCGCCATTGCCGTCGCACCGGTGTAACATTTCTGGAGTGTTCCTTTATGCGTGCACGTGCACGGCCCGATCTCGAATGCCCAGCTACCGTCAGGCAACTGGTGATTGGCGATCCATTTCAGAGCCGCCGCAACAGCTTGTTCGCTTCCTTCCGAGCCGCCATTCTGCTTGACCATCTGACCACGAGCCTTCGCGCTTCGCCCTTCCAGTGCGCTTCCGGTCATAGCTCCGATCTCTTTCATGAGATCGTTCTTGGGTGCCGTCTGTTCGCTGAACTCGACGAGATCAACTTGGATAGCCGCCGCTTCGACGTCGGTGGAGACTTCAACTTGCGTCACTTCAGAAGGCATTTCCACCGCGGTTTGCATGATGGGCTGAGCCGTGCTGATCTCTTGCACGTCGAGTGGGTCGAGCTCATCCATCATCTCGAACTCCTCCACTTCTTCCACCTCCGTCGCGTTTGCCACGCTCAGCACGTTGACCATCTTCTTAACGTCGTCGCCAAAGGTAACGAAAGCCAAGACGAGTATCGCAACGATGTGGACAAGCATACTGATCGCCCAACTCGGCACGGCAGCGAATAGCAGGAACCGATGCCCAGCGGGCGCGACCTCCTCGTACTCCTCGTCATCGTCGTGTTCAGCCGCTTCGATAGTGCTGTCGGCTAACGCCTGCTGCTCGGCAACTTGTTCCGGATCTTCCATCATGGATGCCATAAGTTCTCTCCAACTCGGCGCCGCATCGCCCTCTTCGCACTGCGGCTGCTCGCCTCGTTCTCAGTTCCCAGATTCTGAAGCCGGAATCGGCCCGAGTCCTTAACCTACTTATTTTTCGGGCAAACGCAAGCACAAACGTCTTGCCCCCCTCGACTTGGGTGTTTACGCGAATGTCAAAGGCGCTACGTTGCACAATCTCCCGCTTACTTAAAGCCACGCTTTCGACTAGAATCGGCGTCTTACCTACGACGAAAAAGGAGCCAGCAGCATGGCCGGTAGAAGCAAGAAGAAATCTGAAACCGTCTTCCTCGTTTGCGAAGAAACGGGCGATTACAACTACTCCGTTCGCCGGAAGTCCGGCGGTGAAAAGCTGAAGCTGAAGAAGTTCAGCCCCCGCTTGCGCAAGCACACGATCCATAACGAGAAGAAGAAATAAGCACTATTCCCAGCGGCGTGTGGGCAAGCCGCAAGCTGTCCGCCTTGGCGATGCGGACCTACTGTAACCTCCTGGCAAGGATCGCATGACCAAGCACTGGCGGATTCATCCGCACGACGCCGGTCGGATTGAATCACTTGAACGTGCTGCTGGCATCTCTCCTATTGTGGCACAACTTCTTCTGTGCCGGGGCATCGCGGACCCGCAAGCAGCGAAGACGTTCCTCGCGCCCAAGATGACGGAACTCCGCGATCCGGAGCTGTTGCCCGGCCTGACTGCCGCGGCCGATCGTGTCTTCGTAGCGGCGACTTCGGGACGCCGCATCGTTATCTACGGGGACTACGACGCCGATGGCATGACGGCGACAGCGATACTGTATCGTTGCCTCCAACTGCTCGGCGCGGACGTGGGCTACCACGTTCCCAACCGACTCGAAGAGGGCTATGGCCTGAACAGCGACGCGTTTCGAAAGCTGGCCGAACGCGGCACGTCGATGGTGATCTCGGTCGATTGCGGAATCGCCAGCGTTGGTGAAGCCGACGTCGCGCGCGAAGTCGGCATTGAGCTGATCGTGACGGATCATCATCAGTTCGGAGACTCGCTGCCCGATGCCGCCGCGATCGTCCATCCGGCGTTGCCCGGCAGTTCCTATCCCTTCGCAGGATTGTGTGGCGCTGGAGTCGCTTTCAAACTTGCTTGGGCTTTATGCTGCCGCGCCAGCGAATCGAAACGCGTTAGCGACCGAATGCGCAGCTTCCTCTTGATGGCCATCGGCATCGCCGCCATTGGAACGGTCGCCGATGTCGTTCCGTTGGTGGACGAGAACCGCGTGTTGGTTCGTTTTGGGTTGAAGAGTCTGCGCGAGAATGCTCCACTCGGCCTCTCAGCTTTGATGCAAGTCACGAAGTTGCACGAGAAGCCAGCTTTGTCGAGTGAAGATATCGGCTTCATGTTGGCACCTCGACTTAATGCGGCCGGGCGGCTGGGTCAAGCTCAACTTGGAGTCGAGTTGTTGACGACCGATTCTCAGGAAAGAGCGAAGGCGTTGGCGGAGTACATTCACGAGTTGAACAGTAGCCGCGACAGTCTCGAACGCAGTGTTTACCTCGCCGCCAACAAGCAAATCAAGGAACAGTTCGATCCCAAAGATCCGGCATTTGTTCTGGCTGGACGAGGGTGGCACGCAGGCGTCATCGGCATCGTCGCGGGAAGACTCGCTGAGAAACTCCACCGGCCTGTCGTCTTGCTGTCAGTCGATGAATTGGCCATCAAACCCGCAACGGGGTCAGGCCGAAGTGCTTGCGGTGTGAACCTGCATCGAGCCTTCGCCGAATGTGGCGAGCACTTGATCACTCACGGCGGACACGCGGCCGCCGCGGGACTGAAAGTTGAAGAATCCCAAATCGAAGCCTTCCGACTTTCGTTCTGCGACCACGTCGAGAGCGAAGTCTCCGCGGAAGATCGCGTCGCGGAAGTCCGAATCGACGTCGAAGCGCCTCTCAGTCAGTTGACGCTGCAGACGGTACAGCAGATTGAGCAGATCGCGCCGTTTGGCCAAGCGAATCCCCGTCCGATCTTGTGTGCGACGGGAGTTGAGATCGCTGACACGCCGAAACGCATCGGTGGCGGCGAGCGTCACTTGGCGATGAAAGTCAAGCAGCATCACGTGGCGCTTCGCGCGATCGGCTTTGGACATGGTGAATGGCTGGACGATCTGATTGCGGTCGATAGGCCGATCGACATTGTCTATCGCCCCGTGATCAATGAGTTTCGAGGCCGCCGCAACGTCGAGGTGCATCTGGTCGATTGGCGACTCAGCCAACAACCCGCGCTGGTAGACAGCGCGTAGTGCGGCATGTTGGCCGACGGGCTAATGCTTATACACCGGCAGATGACGGTAGTAGACTTCGAGCATGTAGGTACACAGGCAGGTCATGTAGAGTCGGCCGCCTTGCGAACCGAACTGATCACCGGCTGGGCTCCAGCTTCCCCGTTCGCGACCTGACTTGACTTGCGCCTTGGGAATCTCCTTCCGCAGAACTTGATTCCACTTCTCCCAGTCGTCGCCACCCATGTGATGAGCCACTTGCGTCGCGTAGTACCAGTAGTAGGCGCTCGGGATCTCGGTGATAGCGGCTGGATCCCAATCAATCGGCTTAGCATTGATCGCCTGCATGCCCTGTATCAATCGCGGATCAGAATGGCTCCAACCGAGATACTGACGGCAAAGTAGCGCTTCGGCGGTCATTGAGATCTTCGGAGATTCTCCCGCTCGATACGCATAATGGATTCCATCGCTGGTGACGCTGTCGAGGAATAAACTTACCTTTCGAAGCGCCTCGTGGGAAACATTCAGTTGCGACATCTGGCCACTTTGCAAAGCAATGACAAACCATCCGGCGACCGATGTATCGGCTCCTTGCCCGGGCGAGTACCGCCAGCCGCCACCGCCGCCATCAGCATCGGCTTGGATACTAACGGCATAATCGATCGCACGCTGAGCAGGTTTCTGCAAATCAGGATCCTTCGTCATGCCATACAACTCGCAGATTGCAATCGTTGCTTGGGCTTGGCTATAGAGCTGATGCTGGATCTGCAGGCTTTGCGTCGAGAAGAAACAACCATCGAGGTCTTGCATCTTCAGTAGCGCGTCTTTACCTCGCTGCACAACACGAGCGTATTCCCCATCGAGATGCGTGTCCCCGCTGCCTTGAAAAGCAAGCAACGCCATCGCCGTCGCGGCCACTCGGTTCTCCGTTCCGATCGAGCCGTTGCCATAGGGGCCATCGAGCCTCCACGTTCCGTCACTCTGTTGGTTCTTCTGAAGCCATTCGAGCGCGAGACCGACAGATCCCTCCGTCTCTCCAGTCCCGCCATACGCTGCCAACAACGCCCGCTTCGCGCCTTTCTCCCGTCCACTCAACGCGATGCCGATCGAGGGTGCGGTCAAGTTGGTCGAAGCACCAACGATGTCCAATTCGATCTTGAGTTCTGGCAAGGCCGCCAACGGATCGAGGACCGGTTCGCTGTCGAGAGATACGGCCGGATCGACTTCTAGCGTTTCGATGTTGTCGAACTGAGTATCGTCAATCATCTGCTCGCCTAGCTGTTCGCCATAAGCAAGCTCGACGACAAATATCGATTTCACGTCTTCTCGCAAGTAGACCAGCGCTAGCCCAATGATCACGGCCAAGTGCACCAATAGACTGACCAGCCACGGAGGCGCCAATTCGATTGCCACGTGCGACACGAACTCCTTCGCCTTGGCGAGCAGATCGTCTTGCGCCTCTTGCTGCTCATCCGATTCTGCCGACTCACTCGGAGTAGCTGGTGTCGGAGCCGGCCGCGCTTGACCGGCAAGAATTGGCGTCGCGCGTGCTCCGCGCTGCGGGGCTGTGGGTTGCTGTGGAGAAGCTGGTTGCGTCGCGGGAGGTTGTGCAACCATCTGCCGTGGTGTGGCTTGAGTCGGAGCCGGGCGTGGAGTTGGAGTGGCCAGCGGCTCGGACGCCGATTTCGGTGGGCTCGGCTGCGGCCGCAGGACGGTTGGTCCCTGCGGTTGGCTCCGCACCAGATAACTCGGCACGACAGAATTCGGCATTGCTGCGGGTGGAGGTGCCACAGGCGGTATCAAGGCCGGGCTGGGAGGTTGCGCACCGGCATCGGCCGCTGGCAAATCGGGCGAGCCGTCTTCACTGGGCGGCGGTAGGTACGGATCCCGCCCAAGTGGGTCACGACTGGACATGAAGAAGAGCCTTAGCTTGGATCGCCTGTTCTCCGCTACTCAAGTGAGTCTAGCACCCTCCCTACGGAGCGCCAAGCAAGAACTCCATTGCTGCAAGCAACTTGCGTTTTCAGCAGGAAAAGAAATCGTCAAGTTCCGCCGATCTATCGCCGACCATAACGCCGTGATACCCCCTTTGGATTCGCCACGATGGCAGCTAGAATGTGTTCACTATGACGCGGGGTGGAGCAGCCCGGTAGCTCGCGAGGCTCATAACCTCGAGGTCGCAGGTTCGAATCCTGTCCCCGCAACTTGAACCGGCGAGTAGCGAAAACACGCTACCCGCGGGTTAAGAGAACAAGCCCAGGTCCGCCGCCTGGGCTTTTTTCGTTGGATCGCCAGTTCCCGCAACGGTTTGCGGACCGGCGTGGCTCTCTTGCCAATGTCTCTCTGTGTCGCGCGCGACATGCGTCGTCGCCGACGCGGTCCCGGATCGGGCGGTCCAAACGCCCAAGGTCTCGGTTGTCTCTGTCGCGCCGACTGGTTCGGGTTAAGAGACGTTTCGGCCCGCTATAGCGAGCCGGAAGGTGTCGTTTCGGCCCGGTAAGCGGGCCGAACACCGCTGGTCAAAAAACGCTCGCTCGGTGTTTACGGATATGGAGAAATGGGCAGAGATTCGGCGCCGTGTCTTGAGCCGCGAGATCAGCAAGCGAGCAGCGTGTGCAGAATACGGT
>PBSM01000185.1 GCA_002726245.1 Planctomycetaceae bacterium
GCCAATCGCAAACGCAACTAAGCGAGCCCTGCGTTCAAAATTATCGCCAAACCGACGACATATGCGATACGTCAAGAATGCACCGCTCACGACGAGAAGCCGCTCGCTTCGCCGTTGATGCGAACGATGGCGTCGCGCAGTCGTGATGTTGTAAATCATTGCCATCAGAACATTCGGCTGAGCGACGAAGCTGCAGCCATACTCGCTCAACTCGACGGCACACGAGACCGCAAGGCACTGTTACAAGCGTTGCCAGACGAAACCGGAGCGTCTCCTGACCGAGAACGTCTCGATCGCGCACTCGCCGAACTACGTGACAACGCCCTTCTGACGGGCTGAACGTCACTCGCCGTTACCGGCATAGGCGGATCAACTAGCTTTCTTCTTGCCCCGGGCTTGTTTCTTCTTTCCCGCACTCGCTTTCTTGCTCCGCCACGCTTCGACTGCCTCCTCGTGGGTCATACCTCTGTACCTTCCCTGACGAGCAAGAGCATCGAGTTCGGTCTCAACGCCTCGATCTCGTTGGGCCTCCATCCATTGCTCAAGTTTGCCCTTCAACCTTCCGACAACCTTCGCGTATTGCGGCTCGGCTGCCAGATTTGTCATTTCCAAGGGATCGGCATCGCAGTCGTACAGCTCGAGTTCCGGTCGATGGTGATACTTATCGACAAGTTCTCTGGCCTTTGTATCACCGGCGGCGGCCGCGGCGATCATGGATTGAAAGTAATCCGCCTTGGTGCAGGCGTTCGTAAACTTCGTTTTGTGATGCAGGTTCCAGATCAGCCGATACTGCTCACCCCGGACGGTGCGAATCCCAAAGGCGTCGCTGCCGTTGATGATCCCGCGCGTTGTCATGATGCCGTAGGCAAACTCCTTGTGCCGGTCCGCCTTGCCGGTCAGTACCGGAATGAAGCTCTCTCCATCAAGGACGGGCGCCGGTGCCGCTCCGGCCGCTTCGAGAAAGGTTGGCGTGACATCTACGTATTCGACCATCGCGTCCGTGCTGGTTCCTGGCTTCACCTTGCCCGGCCAGCGGACGATCATCGCCGACTGCAGCCCGTGTCCGTAACAGGTCCACTTCGCAAACGGAAAAGAATTTCCCTGCTCGGAGACAACCATCACGAGCGTGTTCTCTGAGAGCTCATACTTATCGAGCAATGCCAGAATGTCGCCAACTTGATCGTCGTAGTAAGTGATCTCTGCCAAGTACCGACTGAAGTTCTCTCGAACGACCGGTGTGTCCGCAATGTACGGAGGCAGCTTGATCTTCTCAAGCGGATATCTGGACGCGTCGCCCTTGTTCCACGGCGAATGTGGCTCGTTCGAGCAGGCGAACAGGCAGAACGGCGCGTCCGACTCACCGCAATCAGCGAATAGCTGCGTGACTCTCTCCATGTCGGGGTTGTTCTTCTCCGACGAATACTCGAATGGGAAAACGTTGCGAGGCCCGATATGTGTCTTACCGGACAACGCCACTCGATAGCCAAGTGGCTTGAGGTAATGGGCGATGCTCTCGGTGCCCGCTTTCGCGAAAGTGTGGTTCGGATATGCGCCCGACTTCACTGGATATAGACCCGTATAGATGTTGTGCCGAGTTGGCGAACACATCGGCGCTGCCTGGAAGCATCGTGTGAACTTCATGCCCTCGGTCGCCAGCCTATCAATGTGCGGCGTATGAGCTTGCCCACCGTAGCAACCGATGTCGCGAAAGGTCAGATCGTCGGCGATGATGAAGACCAAGTTCGGCCGTTCGTTTGCGGCATGTACCTGTTGGTGAAGCAAAAGCGTGAGCAGACAAGCGAAGAGGCGGATGATACTTTTCATTTGGATTCTTTCAGCTTTGTTCCGTTGGCAGTCTCATTGCTTTGTTCATCCCGCTGCAGTCGCTCTCACGCCATCAGTTCCGTGATCACCTCACCCCCAAACTGAGAGAGTTGCTTGAAGCGGCCGCCGTGGAAGTAAGTCAGCCTGTTGTCGCTGAGACCAAGCAGATGCAGGAGCGTTACATGGACGTCGCGGATGGGGTGAACGACCTCGGCGGCTTCGGCTCCGATCTCATCGGTAGCACCGACGATCGATCCTTTCTTGACGCCGCCGCCCGCGAACCACATATTCATGGCATCGACGTTGTGACCACGGCCCAGCGCCGTTACGCCGCCGCGATAATTGTTGTCGGGAGTACGTCCGAATTCGCCCGTCCAAACGACAAGCGTCTCATCCAGCAGTCCTCGTTTCTTCAGGTCTTTGATCAGTGCGGCGATGGGTTGATCGACGCTGGCGATGCGAGACGAGTGACCTCGCTCCAGATAGTCGTGGCTATCCCATCCGCCCGAGAAGAGCTGCACGAAGCGAACGCCTTCTTCAACCAATCGACGAGCCATCAAGCATTGCTTGCCAAACGCCGCCGTTTCTTTGCGTTTCAATCCGTACTCCCTCTGCACATGCTCCGGCTCGCTGTCGATGTTCACAATGCCCGGGATCGCGGTTTGCATCCGATACGCGAGTTCGTAGCTTTCCATCCGCGCAGCAAGATCCTTGTGCTCTGGATGCTTTTCGGCATGCTTGGCGTTTAACTTGGCCAACTGATCCAACGCCTTCCGCTGATGATCGCGAGTCTTATAAGCCGGCGGATTCAGATCCAGAATCGGCGAGCCGTTCGATCGTAATCGTGTTCCTTGGTAATGTGCTGGTAAGAAGCCATTGGTCCAATTCGCAGGACCGGCCTGCGGCAGTGCGAGTTCGGTCATGACGACATAACCGGGGAGGTTCTGATTAATCGACCCCAATCCATAGGTCGCCCAAGCACCAAGTCCCGGGTCACCGCCCAGCCGGCTTCCGGTATTCATATGAAGAAGGGCTTCAGGGTGGTTCAGCGATGCTGCCTGACAACCTCGATAGACACAAAGCTCATCGGCGACTTCCGGATCGGCAAGGAACTGCCAAGGCTCGGACATGTCGATGCCCGCGTTGCCAACCTTGCGCGATTCGAAAGGGCTGCCAACGTAGAATCGCTTCCCGTTGGCGAGCCCCGCTGTCCGCTTCGACTCGGTCACGTGCAGCTTGGTCAACTCTGGTTTCGGATCAAACGTATCAACATGACTTGGGCCGCCCTCCATGAACAACATGATGCACGCCTTCGCTTTCGCTGGATGCATGGGCGGCTTCGCCGCTAAAGGAGAAAGGTTGAAGGAGGAAGGCTGAACTTCCTCTGCCTGAATGAGAGACGAGAGTGCCACCGAGCCGAGCGATGCTCCTAGTCCAACTAGAAAGTCACGACGTGGAATGCCGTTCATCGTTCTTGTTCCTTCTGCTTCGCGTTCTTGATGCATGTTGTGAAGATCGCACTCAGTTCGTCTGCTTCCTGCATCAGATCGCTGAGTAGTTCTGGTTTGATAATCTCTGCCTCTGTCAGCAGTTCGAGCCAATAGCTTGTCTCTTCCAACTCCTGATGTCCACCGCCGAGTTTGCTAACGAATTCAGCGGTCGATCAGGCACGCATCGCTTCTCGATAGTGTGCACCGACCGAAGTCCCGGATCGCAATAGTTGCTTTCCGATGACCTGAGCGTCCGTCCGGTTTGGCAACTTTCCGTACAGCCGAATGATGCGCAAGGCAAACTCCTTCGTTCGCACCTTCAGATCTTTCATCCTTCCGCCTTTACCCTTCTACCTTCCTAGTACACGTACATAAACTCGTTTGAATTAAACAGCAGCAGGCAGACATCCGCCAACGCTCGTGTCTCGGGCTCGACCGACCAAGGTTTGGCATCGGGAACGTAGTCGTTATAGGCGTTTAGCTTCTCGATAAACTCGAAGGGTTCACCGGTGAACTCTTCGACCAGCGAACGCGTTACTTCGGTTGGATACTCGATCGGTTTAGGAGTGTTGGTTTGATGATAAGCCAGCATTTCGTTTAAGTAGCCTTTCAGATTCTCCTGTTCGGCAGGCGCCGGAACTCGTCCGTAGGCGAGCTGTACGGCTCGCCGAATCTGAGCCGCGGTATCGTCCTTCTTCTCCTTCTGAACGCGTAACGCAAACGCGATTGAGCGATCGGTCATGACATGGCTGTTCAGCAACGTAAAGGCCTGAGGCGTGACCGCGGCCGAGTCTCGCACTTCGCACGATTCGTTTGGATTGGGCAAGTTCATGATCTCCAGCAGCGGATCGGCTTGGCCGCGGACCCGATAAGCGTAGATCGTTCGCCGATTTCGCTCCGCCGGCGTGCGTGATGGCTGATGCGCCGGGGCGATCGAGAACTGGATCATGCGAGGTTGTAGAGCAACTTCCATGTTGATCTCAGGCATGATCGGCACTCCACCCGCTTCGCGATTCAGTTCACCACTAATCAGCAGCGTGCTGTCTCGTAGCTCTTCGGCTGTCAGACGACGAACAGGGAATCTGGCCAGCAGATCGTTGTTAGGATCACTCGTTTCGAGCTTCTTCATGTTGGAGTGCTGGCCAGACCGCCGATACGTTTCGGAAGTCATGATCAACTGATGAAGTCGCTTGATTCTCCAACCGTTTCCGATGAAATCAGCCGTGAGCCAGTCAAGCAGTTCCGGATGTGTCGGTTTGTTCCCCTTCGCACCGAAGTTGTTTGCTGTGCGAACGATTCCTTGGCCGAAGTGGTATTGCCAAATTCGATTCACGATCGATCGTGCGGTCAGCGGGTTGGCATCGCTGGCGATCCATTTCGCAAGACCGAGCCGTCTTCCACTCAGTTCGCGTGGTAGTACGAACGGATCTTCTGCGTCTTTGTTGAACGGCAGGCCAATACCGCTGAGCACGCCCGGGCCAACGGCGGCCTGCTTCGCGGCCAGAGAGCCGCCAGCCAGAATGAAGTTCTCCGGCCGCCAATCCTGATTGATCTTCTTCGCGAGACGAAGCTTGCGTCCATTCTTGTTGCTGTCCTGACCGTTATAGACGGCTTGAGCCATCGGTTCATAGCGTTCGAGCCGCCGCTCCCAAATCCAAACATCTTGCTCTCGAACCTTCTTCATCCCCCTTTCTTCAGGCGTCAGGCCGACATGACGCGGAGGCTTCATCTCCTCCGGACCATTCTTTCGAGCGTTCTCGCCCTTGTACGGAAGGTCATGTTCCTCATACCATGCTCTGGCCGCCGCTTCTTGCTTGTCTTGGATCTTGTCGCGTTCGGCCTTGGCATAAGCGAGCAGTTCTTCGACGAGTTTCCGCTTCTCGGCAACGCCGTTGCGGTTTTCCTCAGGCAGGAACTCTGCGTTAACTTCCGCCGGCTGCGTCGTCGCGAAGGCGGCGTACATGCGGTAGTAGTCGCGAGTCGGAATCGGATCGAACTTGTGATCGTGACACTTGCAGCACCGCATTGGCATCGACAGGAATGCCTGACCGACATTGTGAACAAGGTCATCGAGATAGATCTGACGAGCCTCCTCCTGAGGAATCATCGCCGTTCCCCACGGCCCCATTCGCAGCATCCCAGTCGCAATGACCGCCTCCGGATCGTCGGGCCGCAACTCGTCTCCGGCGATCTGTTCGACGATGAACTCGTTGAACGGCTTGTCTCTGTTGAATGATCGAATCACATAGTCGCGGTAACGCCACGCGTTTGATCGTTCGTAGTCGTTCGAAAAACCAGCCGTATCCGCGTAGCGAACAACGTCGAGCCAATGCTGCCCCCAACGCTCACCGTAATGCTTGCTGTTGAGCAATCGCGTGATCAGATCGTTCCACGCTTCCTCCGGATTCTTGTCCCGCGCCTGGCGGAATTGAAAGATCTCGTACGGCGTTGGCGGCAGACCGATTAGATCGTAAGTCGCTCGCCGAATCAGTGTGCGGAAGTCAGCTTCATCCGCCGGTTGCAACTCCGCGGCAGCTAACCTCGCTCCGATGAACGCATCGATCGGATTGTTGTTGTTCGCTCCGCGCACGGAACGCTGCTTTCGCGGAGAGAAAGGCGACTTTGGTATCTCCGGCTTCGTAACGGGCCGAAACGCCCAAACGTCTTCTGGCTGGTAACGTCGATAAGTCCACTCATCAGCAAGCCCACCGCTCGTTGGCATGATCACACCATCTTCGTTCTCGATGACCGACCATTCTCGCTTTCGGATCCGTACTTGAGCCTTTTCATCTGGCCAGGGGGCTCCGGCTTCGATCCACCTACGGACAAACGTCGTTTGCTCTTCTGTAAGCCGATCATTCTCTTTGGGCGGCATCTCCAAACCGTCCCATATGACGGCAAGGTAAAGCGGGCTCTGGTCAGGCTTCCCGGGCACCATCGCCGGTTCTTCCGACTCGCCACCCTTGAGCACTGCTGTGCGTGAACGGACATCAAAGTCGCCCTTCACATCATTACTATCGTCTCCATGGCAGCCGTAACACTTCTCCTTCAGTATCGGCAGGACCTTGAGCGTGAACAGCCTTTCTGCTCCGCGTTCGGAAACATCGTCCGTTGCTGAGTGCTCGGCGTATGCGTGCTGACTCAACAGCATCACAGCCGTGAAGATAACATACAGGCTTGTTCGATCAGTCATGCGGTTTCTCAAACGAGAAAGAGGAAGTGAATGTCGAATATCGAACAAGGAACTCCGAAATGAGAAGGAAGAAGCTCGCCCGAATTCTATCCTTCGGCTTTGGGCGTTCCTTGTTCGATATTCGATATTCATTTCCGTGCTTCGCTATCTATCAAGTTAATACCAGACAATCCTCCGACTTGAACTTGCATCACCGTTCATATTCCATGAGCTACTCGCTTATCGGATGTTGGCTTTGATTGTCGCGATGGCCACCCGCTTCTTGCCATCGCGAAGGGCCTGCAGAATCTCGACGTGCTCGACGAAAACCTGTTCGTAGTTGTTGAGCCGCGTATAAGCCAACAACATCTGCGAGCAAAGCAGCTTCCATACTGGCAGGAAGTCTTCCCCGTCGCACGCTAACATCACTGCCGCGTGGAATCCCATGTCACAGCGCGCGACGGCTGCCACGTCATCACCGGCACAAGCCAATTTCAACTCGCGCAACGCAGCTTCGATCTTCGCCAAACCTGCGTCGTCGAGCTGACGTAATCCACGTCGGATCACGTAACATTCGATTTGTTGCCGGAGCGAGACAATAAAGTCCCGGTTGTCGGCGTCAGGTGCTTGGCGAACAGTCACTCCGCGATTGGCTTGATACGCCAAGAAGCCTTCCTGCGACAGTTGTAAGAATGCGTCGCGAATGGGGCCGCGACTGACTCCGAAACGCTCCGCCAGTTCTCCCTCGCGGAGCGGTGTCCCCGGTGCAAAATTGCAGGCCACGACGTCATCGCGGATCTGATTGGTGACTTGCTCTCGAATCGTACGAGTGATCGATGCCATGCTTGTTCGCCCTGAGTGTGGTTAGCTATCCTTAGACAGCGGACCCGTTGTAGATTGTATATTGTTAACAATATACGGTTAGTGGATCGAACGATCAACCAGAGACTTCTCCTTGTTTCCTAGACGCCGAGCCATTCCTGGGTCGCTTCCGGGCTAATCCTATGGAGGTCGTTGACTTCTATCAAGAATGGTCGTCCGCCAGGAATCTGTTGACGGGCCGGCCGATCTACCTGCCCGTCGAAGAGACGTTTGAGCCCTATCTCGGGCTGCGTTCAGACGGCGAGTTGACCTGGGACATCAACGTCCATCCACCGACGTCTGCACGGTGTCGCCCAAGACTGCCAGCACTTGGGTCCCTCAGTTCGATCGCGGCCGTAATGCTATCACATCCGCGTCGGAGATACAGTGATCGTCGATCAAGGAGATTAGTTTGACATTCTCCAGACTTGGGCAAGGTACGCGGACACTAAACCCATCGCACCGGGTCGGCTTCGTCGCGGCTCGCCCAGACTTCGATGTCGCTGAATTGCTCGCCCAACACGTCTGCGAGAGTCTCGACCGCGAAGCGCTCGCTCGCGTAGTGTCCAGGTAGTAGCAGCGATATGTTGGTCGCTTCGCCTTCCAAGCAAGTGTGAAACGTCGTCTCACCGGTCACGAGTAACTGGCAGCCCGCTCTGCGAGCCGCACCCAGAAACGAACCCGCACTCCCGCATGCCACGGCAACACGATTGATCGATGTGTCTTCCTCGCCGACTGCATGCAAGCCCTCAATCTTGAGGAACTGTTTCAATGCGTCAGATACCTCCGCAAGCGAACATGCTTTGCCAAGCGAACCGTACCGACCCGAACCGAGTCCGTCGGGGTCGTCTTCAGCTTCGACGAGTGACTTGATGTTCTCCAGCCCCAGGCCTTCGGCGAGTCGCTGGTTGATTCCCATCGCGGCGGAATCGAAGCAAGTATGCGGGCTGTGGATCGACACACCAGCGCGAATCAACTGCCAAAGCAACCGGCCGGGAACGCTTTCGGTTGTCAAACGCTTCAGTGGCCGGAACGGCATGGGGTGATGGCTAACGATCAGATCAGCACGCTCGCCGATGGCTTCCTCGGCACTACCGGGAGTGACGGTCAAGCACGTCATGACTCGTTGGACGTTCTGAGACGAGTCGCCAACAAGCAGGCCAACGTTGTCCCAATCCTCCGCGAGTCGCCGCGGAGCAAACTCTTCTAAGAAGTCGGTGATGTCTGCAACTGACGTCATCGTAAAGTAGCCATCACGCTCCGTGTGATGTAAGCGGCGAGGCTAGTGATGTTCGATTGATGTTCGTATGTCGGTACTGAATCCGCTATCATCACGCCGAACGTGATGGCAACATTACCCGCGGCGTGATCGGAACTGGGGTTTGCCAATGCCGCCTTGCAGCTTGCCATCGTCTAACTCTTCGGCGGTGCGTCTATGTGTAAGGATCGTGTGGCTATTATCGCACAGTTCTCAAACATTACTAGAAACGTACGCAAGTCAGCGGATCTACAGTTTAATGTAGGTCTCTCTCGCTGAGAGAGACCTTATACGCGCGTAGCACGATTGAGAAAGATCGGCTGTCGCATCGGCGCGTGCTTGCTCCACCTCGGCGAGGTGGACCTACGTTAGTCGCTTAGCGACGATGCCGACGCGTCTCCGCCGGATTCGAGAAACGACGACAGAATGATCTGCGCCGCCAACATGTCTCGGCGATTCTTCCGCTTCTTAGCGGTTAGCCCCCCTGCGGCGAGAAATGCGTCGGCACCGGCGGAAGAGAAACGTTCATCGTGAAAGCGGATAGGCAATCCCGTTGCCTCGTGCAGCCACTTTCCGAACGCGCGAGCCTCGATCGACTTTTGACTTTCATCGCCGGACATGTGCAGCGGGAGACCGACAACGAACCCGCGGATATCTTCTTCAGCGACTAACCTTTGAAAGAAGGCCGAGTCCGCATCGCTCGATTGCCGGTTGTAGTTGTCTAAAGGACTGGCCAGACGCCTGCCGGGATCGGAAATGGCGATTCCAACTCTCACCGTGCCGTAGTCGATTCCGGCCAGTCGCCCTTCGGATGGGAACTCGTCGCTCATGCGGCCCGGATCACTCTTCTCGCTGAAGCGGAATTGGTGCCCGCTCGTCTTGCGACACGAAGTAGCCATGCCAGAGAAATCTCAACGTGTATTCGCGTGTCTTGGGATCGTCCATGACCAGGCTGTGCAGCACCGGCAGCACCACAAAATCCCTTGCGCCGGGCAAACGAGTTTCTTCGATACTGACCACAAAATCATCATCGCCATCGAGAATGGGATTGCTTCCATTGTCCTTCCCGCGTCCGCCGGCAATGATGCCGAATTCTTGAGATGGCGTCGCGAGTCGTTGCTCTAATGCCTTCCAGTCCTTCGCCAACTGTAAGCCGCTAGTTCCCCAGATCGTTTGGAAGATCTTATTGTTGGTGAACTTGACCGCGAACTGCGAGCCGTTGTTTGGTGGGGCGAGCATCACGATGCGTTTGATGCGCGGATCGGGCTGCCGATCTTCGGCGGCGAGCTGATCTCCCAAGTAGTGCCGAATGACCAGATTGCCCAAGCTGTGCGCGACGAAGTTGATCTCGGTAACTCCCGGCCCGAGGTGATCGATCACGCTGGCAAGCGACTTCGCATGCCGTTCCACGCGTTCGCGCGTGCTGGCGTACGAGACGTTCACAATCAGGTAATTGCCCTGCTTGCGCAAGTAGTCGCACATTCCAACCGTCGCTTGTCGCGATCGCACCAGGCCATGCAGCACGATCACGGCCTTGCCTTCCATCGGAGGCAACTCGAGGTCTCGTTTGAATGCCTCCAGTTGCTTCTGGCAATGCGCGAAGCTTCCCCACGCCTTTCGGAAATTCTTGTCGTCGAGCAATCGGCAGTGACCCGACAAGGAGTTTCGCTGAATCCGCCATTCGTGAAAGACGACTTCGTCCGTCCAAATCTGTTTCCCGCCGAAGGTTGGGCCTTCGAGATTGAACGGTGATGCTAAGGAAGGCGAGGTGTTTTCATCGCCCAGCAGATTGAAAGGGAACATGAAGACGCTCGCAAGGAGAATGGTTGTGAGTCTATTCATTTCTCTAACCGGCCTCCGTATCCTTGATTAACTGCTTTCGTCCCCTCTCCCTCCTCCGGGAGAGGGTTAGGGTGAGGGGTCTCTCCGACGGCCGATGCCAGCCGCTTCTCTCTAACTCTCTCCCCCAAGAAGCGCGGGGGAGAGAGGACAAGAAAGACGGGCTTCGGAGATGTGTAGATACCAATGCTCCCAAAGGGAGAGGGAGCTAGAGATCGGGTTTCGTCAGAGATGCTCATCCCATCCCTTCTCTTGCAACAGTTCGACAACACGCCGAATCGACTCTTCGTCTTGCTTGCGGGCGACGAGTGTGGCGTCGGGCGTATGCACGACGATGCAGTCTTCCATGCCAAGCGTGACAACCAGATGATCGTCGGAGGTCCGCACGATGCAGCCGTTGGAGTCAACCGACAGATGCCGACCGATCACGGTGTTGCCAGCATCATCGGTCGCATGCTGACGCGCCAAGGAACGCCATCCTCCAACGTCGTCCCAGTCGAACGGAGCCTCGATCACCACTACGTCGTCATACTTCTCCATCACAGCGTAATCAATAGACTTGCCGCTAATCTTCGCAAACTCAGTTTCAAGCGTCTTGCCGAACTGTTCGCTCCCGTACACTTCGGCGATTGTCATGATATGGCTGTGCATCTCAGGCTCGTGTTCAGCCAAGGCTGAAAGAATCGTACTCGCCTTCCACACGAAGATGCCAGCATTCCAATAGAAGCTTCCGCTGGCCAAGTACTCTTCGGCGGCTTCGACCGATGGCTTCTCGCGGAACATTCTGACGCGATACGTTCCTGAATCGATGTCGCCGGAAAGAGCTTCACCGCGCTCGATATAACCGAAGCTCGAAGCTGGATAGGTCGGTTTGATTCCGAACGTGACGATTCGCTTCGGTTTCGCATCAACAATGTTGGCGGCGTGGGTAACGGCCGAGTGGAACTTGTCCGTCGCCTGAATAACATGGTCGGCAGGCATCACGAGCATCGTCGCATCGCCATCGTCACGAGCCACGATGGCGGCGGCCAAACCGACGCATGGAGCTGTGTCGCGCTTACACGGTTCTCCGATCACGGCTTGCTCAGGCAGAGCTGGAAGTTGTGAGCGAATCGAATCGACTAGCGAGGCGTTCGTCACGACAAGCATTTGTTCGGGCGAGATAAAAGCCTCGACACGGTCAAGCGTCGCTTGGATCATCGTCCGATCACCGACCAGATTGAGCAATTGCTTCGGTGTGGCCTTGCGACTAGCGGGCCAGAACCGTGTGCCGGCCCCTCCGGCCATGATGACAGCGTGCAGCATAAGAGATCTTTACTCCGGAACAGTCGCTGCTTCTGGTGCAGCGAAATAGGTTGGCTCGTTGATCCGTTGCGCTGGCTGTATCTTAGCGCGAGCTTCGTCCGAGTCGAGTGCGTACAGCGGGCTTACTTCGACCGCGACGCCTGGACCAACTTCAGCTCCAGCGCCGGCTAACACGGATCGATCGTACTGGATCATTGCTGCTTGTGTGTGCTGGGGCGTGTCGGAAGCCGCGCCGTTGGCGTTCTTCACTGGCGCGAACGCTTCGCTGGCTCGCGATTCGATCACGATCGCGTTCTTGGCGACCGGCAACAGATCGAAGATGAAGCGTTCGAATTTGATCGCGTTGGCCGAAGCCGGTTCGATGGCGTTGCCAGCTTGGTCGATGTGCGGGACTTTCTTCAAAGCGCGATGAAACGGCAACACTTCGGCTTGCCCAGCAGCCTCCTGCAGGAACTGCCGCCGAAAGATATGTATCGCCAAGTTGCCTGCCCACAGCAACAAGGAACCGTCAGCGTTAGTTCGTTTGCCATACTGATCCGGCAGATCGCTGTATTCGATGATCTGTGTGCGGCCGTCAAGGTCAACAACATTGCCAACTCGCTCCGTCGCCTCACGCTTCTTCACAACCTGTGTGGTCATGTCGGAGTCGGCAAGCAGGTGATAACCGATCAACGTCGGGTCACAGATCTGAGCAAGCGGGTTATCGATTTGGCAGTAGAAGAGATGTTCAATCTCTCTGTCCACGGTATCCGCCATGCAACCGCTGCTGCGAAATGCGGCCAGCGTGCCGCCGTGGCCATCGGGACTAACGGCCAACGAACCAGGATCAGCGAGCAGTAGACGTCCGGTCTGTGCATCGACCGCCGGCATCGTTCCTTGACAAAACACTTTCAAATCAGCTTCCGCCAAGCCAAAGCGATCGTTCCGGTTTAGGAATTCGTGAGTTTCAGCATCGGTCGCGTGGCTCGTCATGAGATACATCGAAATCCGCACGTCGTACCGACGCGCGATCGCGCGCAGACGCTCGATCAGAATCTGGAACAACGTTCGATTCGAGACCGGTCCCAGTTTAAACATGCCTTTCGGATGGTCGAAGTTGAGGCGTGTTCCTTGACCACCAGCGACCAAAATCAAACCAAGCTGTCCGGTGCGTAAAGCTTCTTCGCCGCGTTCACACGCCTCATCAGCGGAGAACTCGTTCTCGGCTGAGTCGAGCCGAATGGCGCGAGGAGGCTTCGCCTTGGCCGCCAACTCAGACCAGTTAGGAGCATCGTCGTGGCCTGCGACAAGCTGGCTAACCAGATCGAAATCGATCTTATCAAGTTGGGTCGCCAACTCCGCTTGGCCCGCCACCGACAACTCGTCCCAGAACTGCATCAAATGCTCTTGTCCAGCATCACGAAGCCGATTGACCAATGCCTGTTTGTCTACCATCGCGTCCTTGCCGATCAAAACAACCAACCTTGTACGTAGGCATACGCCAACAATGACAGCAACGGGAATAGCACGAACACCGATCCATACGTAAACAAAGTCGTCCAGGCGTGTCGCGGCCAGCGTGCCATCTCGGTAAGCTACTTCTGTTTCGTGCTTTATGTGCCAGTCTATTCGATAGAATAGCGGCCACGCTCTCTCGCTCCAAGAGCAAGCCACTCCCGTGTAGGAATCCGCATGCAGTGTGTCAGACCCCTTATCAGCCTTCTTTTCGTCGTGACCTCCAGTGCCGCTGTCGCTGCTGACCGTGTTCCGCTACACGGCGAGTGCGAGATCGAGTTCACTTCGATCGAAGTTGGTCAGGCGGCATTGAGGACGCCTGACCGATTCACTCGATCACTTAGCCGCTTTGACCTCGAGTTTCGGCTGAGCACGAACGGCGAAGTCTCCACGCACGACTTGCGGCAGTTCGCGGCCGACCAGGTTGTCGCCTGGAACGACCCGGATCGTGCAAAGCTCGCCGAGATTGTTGCGAGCGTCCGTGAGCGATTCTCAAAGCTCAAGCTTCCTCTGCCGGAAACGATCCTGTTGATCCAAACGACCGGCAAGGAAGAGATGAACTTCGCTTACTGTCGTCGAAATGCGATCATCTTCCCGAAGCGATATGTTGCCTATCGCCCTCGCAAGTTGGAAGAGATCTTCGTTCACGAAGTGTTTCATATCCTGAGCAGCCACAACGAGGAACTGCGCCGTTCGCTGTATGAGATCGTCGGTTACAAGCCCTGCCCGGAGATCACACTCCCTCCGAGTTTAGCCGATCGGAAGATTACGAATCCCGATGGGCCGTCTTTGCGTTACTACATCGAAATTGAATCAAACGGCGCACTGCACAAGACGGTTCCGCTGATCTTTGCGAAGAGTCGCTATGAGGCGGCTCGTGGAGAGGCTTTCTTCGACTACTTGCAGTTCCGCCTATTGATTGTTGACGTCATGGACGATCAGTGGAAGGTCGCTCTTCGAGACAAAGAGCCTGTTCTGATCGATCCCGATGACGACATCACGCCTTCGTATCGTGAACAGATCGGCAAGAACACAACTTACGTTATCCACCCCGACGAGATCTTGGCGGACAACTTCATGCATCTGGTAATGCAGACGAAAGACTTGCCAACACCGCGCATCCTCGAACAAATGTGGAAGATCTTGCAAGCGGAGACGAACGAATGAGCAGCAGTGTGATGACAACGAAACAATTCGCCCTCGTTCTTCGCAGCCTCGTGTTCACCTCTCTCGTTTGCGAAGCTCAGCAGTCGCGGCAACACATCGAAGCGATTCGATTCTTTAAGAGTTCTTCAGCAAACAGTTGAAGAACGCCGGGCATTAAACGCTTGTCCTTACCCACATCTTTCATAGTCCCAGGGGGACGACAGCATCAGAGCGGACTGCCGTCGAGGAGCAGGTCGAAGTGTTCGGATGATTCCGGGCGAATTACGCGAGGCAGATTGCGGCCTTCGGTCGGCTTGGGGACGACGATGTACTTCGGCAGGCGTGGTACGGACGAGATAGTTGTAGAGTTCGATTGTCTGCGATCCGGTTCGGTATCGGCTTCGTCGATATCAACGACGAGGACGTCTACTGGAGTGCTCAGCATCGATTCTGACGCTTCGGATTGCCACCTCAAGTCCGACCATTGACTGCGCACTTCTTGCGGCACCGAGTCACGCCAAATCGCCAAGACCTTTTCTACTTCGAGATAAGGATTTCCTTCTTCGTTACCGGGCTTGCCCGGCGTCCGTGCCGGCATCGGAGCCCACAGCATGTCGATGCTCGAACTGTCTCTGAAGAAGTACCCACCGATAATCTCGCCTTCACCGTTCAACTCCAACATATAGTGAAAGAACTTGACTTCTTGGATCCGAGGACTCTCGTCCCACTCGCCGTTACTATCCAGTGCATAGACAAGATTCGTATTGACTTCGATTCGACGATCGGAGTGCTTGGCGAACGTCGATGCAAAAGCGTATGCCGGATAATTCCACTTCTCTTCGCCGGGATCAGCTTCCATGCCCAACGCATGTTCGCGACGCCCCAACCAGTTCGCTAGGATGGCGTGAAACACTCCCGCGGTGATCGGAGCTTCGTTCTCGCCTCCAAGAACGATGTGCTCGTTGTAGATGTACAACTCGGCCATCAGCCCTTTGATGTCCGCCGGTGAGAAGGTCACGCCGTTACGAACAACGCTGCGCCGAGGTTCAGCATGACGAATCGCGGCGGACGTCCAACCGTTGCAGTGACCGTACCAGCCGGGCGTGTGTTTCACACCAAAGACGTCTCCGAAAAGCCCCGGAACCTTCTCCTTGAAGGCCGATGAATCCCAGCGCTCATGGTCCTGTGCCAGCTTGCGTCCGCCGTGGAAGGCTCGGTCGTAAAGACGCAACACGTCAATCGTGCCACCTTGTTTGTCAGGATAAATGTAACCGGAATAGGGGATGCGATGGTCGGGGACGCCACCTTTTTGGGGAAGGGCATCCAACTTCCAAGTAAAGTCATCGTCCCACAGCTCCTGAAAGGCGGCTTGCTGGTGCTCGATCTCGCTAGCGGGAATCCTCTCGCCGAGCGAAACTGCGGCCAATACAACGACAAATATCGATATTCCCATTGCGTGCGATAACTCCGTAAATCAATGACAGCTATGACCAGCGAATTTCTCAATCATCGGCGTTTTGGACGCATGCATTCGGACCTGTCTTAATCCGTTAGCCTTGTGACGATTGTGGCGCGAGGGGAGTTTATAGGATCTGCGCCCTCCAACCCAGGCAGGCTCAGCTAGACGCGCCGAAGCAGTGATGTCGAATCAAAGCAGAGAAACCCAGTTCAAGACGCAATCTGCCAAACGACTTTGGAAGCTTAGAATGATTCGCCTCACAAGTGATCCCTAAATCAAAACGCCATGTTTCTGCCTTTTCGAGCGAGTCCCACTACTCGTAATACCAAGTCCAAAGGACACGGGTCTCCGGCTCGGGGACCGGCTTGCCGGGTGGAGGAGTGATCTCGAGACGTTGGATCAGTTCGACCTTGTGGACTTGCCGCTGAAGTTGGCCGTCGCTTTGCTGCTCGTCCCAGCGCCAGGCAAGCCAGTTGCAAAGATACATGCGATGGGTGGCGTAGGAGTCGGCCGTGATGTTGTCCAGGTACTTCCGCCAACGCTGGGTTAGGTAGAGCTTGCTGACGACGTCTGGCTTTGCCCAAGGAAGAGGCTTATCGAACTGCCAGAGGTTGACAACTTCCTCGTTGTGCAAGGTTCCTCGCATCACGAGCCAGCCATCTTCGGTACGTGGGATCGGCGCGAACATGGACCAGTTTTGATCGAGGCCAAGCGCGCGAGCTGGTCCATTGAAAGCGAGTGGCAGGGTGCGATCGGCCAGCCGTTTGACGTCCGTTTCGCGAATGTTCCAGAGCAGGACATAAACGAGCGTCAGCCCAATCGCGGCTTCGACATACCAGCGGCGGCGGAAGGATGGTGTTTCCTGCTTGCTGAACCAACGGCGAGCGGCGGACGTGAGTCCCCTGATCGATCCGCCCAGCCGCTCTAGCAGGGGACTCACGTTCCCCGCTCGCCCTTTCATGTAGTCCCAGAATTCGCCGGGCAAGAACGGCAGCCAGCAGACGATGCAGATGGCGGGGAACAGCCCGAGCGACAACGTTACAGCGAGGCCAATGTGAAAAACCGCGAAAGCGATGAACACGAGAACGCGGATCGGTTTAGTGAGGATGGGCGAGAAGACCGCAATCGGACCGATCACTTCCAGCAGCAACGTGCCGATCGTCATCGATTGCATGATCCGGGGGAACTGTCGGACCCAGTTGCCGACAGCGGTTGTGTAGGCATCACAGTTGAGCGCGTAATACACCGCAGCCGCCCCGTGAAACCACGGCGAGGGGACGCCATCGACTTCTTTTGCTTTGAAGGCGATCGAAAAGAGGTACATCATGCACAACTGCAGCATCATCGCCACGCCGGCCATCGAAAGGACGCGGTCCGGCACGACCGGCTTGTCGGCCGACCGCGATCGATCCACGCTCCACTTCGCTCCCAGCGGCAGGAACAACGCAAACAGCAGCGTGCATCGAAAAAGCACGTCACCGCTGTTCAAGATGGCTGGGTTGCGAGCGTCGAGCGAGACGAGCAAGATCCAGGTGGCGATCGCCGCGAGTCGTGTGCGATATCCGATCAGCATCCAGAACGCGAATAGGGCAGCCACCAGCAAGAGCAGCATTTGAGCCCAATAGGCCCCGCTCATCATGTGCAGCGACCACATGTGTCGGAAGCCGAACTTGTCGCCAAGCTCGAACAGCTCGACTCGCGCCGTTCTCGGCAGCACTCCGTTGTCTGTGAAGAATGCGTTCGCATAGATCCCGCGATACCACAAATCGAGCAAGACGATTCCGGCGACGCCGATTCGAAACGCAGCCAGCGAACGCAGATCGACGCCGAACAACGCGGCAAGCATGTCTGCGGCGCGTTGACCTGGAGTTGTTGACATCTTCATGACGGGAGCCACGCCCATGCGATCTACTCCTCTCTAAGGTAGACCATCTGTCTCTGGGATGTTACCTGATTCAATAGTCGCCGCGCGACTGGCCTTTCGCCCATTAGGAACTCTGCTTTGACAGATTGTTGAACGTTCCTGATTCGTCCAGTGTTAAATCGGGAGTCATCAAATCAGGCACCAAGGGCTCCGGACCGCCGTGTCGGAAGCTGCAGTTTCTCCCCGCCTCCTTGGCCGCATACAGCGCGGAATCGGCTCGCTTGATCAGCGATACGACATCGTCGTCAAGCTGGGCCTCGACCACGCCACTGCTAATTGTCGGCGAATTCCTGTCGATCGTGCAGCGAGTCGGGTTGTCGCTGATTGCCCTCCTGAAACGCTCCGCCGCCTTGCCCGCTTCGTCGAGATTGCTGCCAGGCAGGATGACGGCGAACTCGTCGCCACCAAGTCGAGCCACGATGTCCATGTGTCGTGCCGCGCCCAGCAGAGTGTCGGCGATCTCCTTGAGAATTGCGTCGCCCTCCAGATGTCCAAGGTGATCGTTGAACGACTTGAATCTATCGACGTCGATGATCATCAAACAGAGCGGCGTACCCTGACGCTGTCGCTGAGCCAGCCGCCGCGAGAGTTCTTCGTCGAAGGCGCGACGGTTGGCCAACCCGGTCAGAGCATCGGTACGCGCGTCCACTAGATGCGCTTCGATCTGCCGTTGCTGTCGCAAGACATGGCCCAGAGCCAGCACACCTACGAGCAGGACAACACAGAAGCTGATCAGCAGGAACGACTTCGAGTAGACCTCCGGCCCATGGTTCAAGGTAAACCAGATGAGGCCCTCCGAGGCGATGATGGCCAAGCCGAAGGGGCGGGAATGCTCAAGTACGTATTGGTCGAGATCGATCCAGCGATCGGCGCGAGTCTCGCTACTAGAGCGCACGACTTGGCTTCCGTGGGTGCACATCACGGCAAATGCGGTGGGGCTAATAACGGCCAGCAGTCCGACGAATCCTGTCAAGCCCAACAGGGCCAGGAGAAGAACCTGTAAGAACGGTACGACAATGGCCATCTTAAGCCTCGTGAATGATTAAATGTCAGCGCGTCGCGCGAGAACTTCGACGCCATGTAAACGTAGGTCAGAGATTACGGAGCATCTCCGTTGTGGGGCAACGGTAACTGATTTCTTCCTATCGCTAGAACACCGCCAGTTTACTGCGTTCTGAATGCTATGGTTACTGATGGACGCCTAGGCGCGCCCGCGCTCGGTTTGGGGTTTCTAATCGATATGACATGCACAACACACACAATACGACGAGCAGGCCGGCGTCGGTCAGCGTTTACGCTCGCCGAGATGACGATCGTCGTGTTGATCATTGGGATTCTGTCGGTGGCAACGGTTCCGCGGATGATGGATTCCGTTGAGTTCTTCCATGCCGAGGCGGCAGCGAAACGGATCAAGCAGGATCTCGAAATGGCGCGTCGGCGGGCCCGGTCGAACAGCGCCTCGCAGTCGGTGGCGTTCGATACCACTACCAGCACGTACACACTGCCGAATGTACCGGACCTCGATCATCCAGGTTCCGACTATGCGGTCGATCTCACTCGTGCGCCCTCTGCGTCGTTACTTTTTTCGGTGGACTTCAACGGCACCGAGACCAGCACCTTCGACGGGTATGGAGTGCCTGACAATCCAGGCACGATCGAAGTTGACGCCGGCACCTACGCGCAGACGATCGTCATTGAAGCGACGACTGGTAAGGTAACCATCCAATGATGTTTGTCACATTTTGCCGACGCCCACATCGCGGATTCACACTGGTGGAACTTGTCGTCGCCATGGCGACGGCCTCGCTGCTGATGGCAGGGATGATGTCCGCCATCTTCCTGGCGATTCATTCAGCCGACACCAACTCAGCCACGTCCTTAGCGATCCGAGGCGGTCTGGCATTGAAAGACATCACGGCCGGATAAAGCAACACTCATTCTGTAAATTCGAGTAGATCGGTTTCGGGGTTTCTACTTGTGGAAGGTGAGGTATTTCATTCCGGTTTCCC
>PBSM01000186.1 GCA_002726245.1 Planctomycetaceae bacterium
AGATCGTCGTCCCAAACTCATCGCAACGCCTCCACTCGTGTTGCCACAAGAATAGCGCGATTGCAGAGAAAATCAACAGGCTGCTAGCTGTGAAATCTCCTACAAGCCACGTGCAAAGTCAAACTGACAAGCTCGCTCCTAGTGTTCGGCATAACGTGAATAGCTGAACGACTTGGCAACCCGCGGCATTCGCATGCTCAACCGCGCGGTAGTAGCCACCGGCGATCGACATGTGGGCACCAAGGAGAGGCATTACGCGCGACGCGAACCAATGGCCATCCTAGATCAACTCTGGGATGGGCCGGCCATGTTCGGGAACGATGGCGACAGGCCGGCCGCGGGAGTTGACCCAGTGGGACTTGAGGTCGATGCCGAGATGTCGGAATGTTGTCGCGGCGAGGTCTTGCGGTCGAACCGCCGCACTGGCGATCGCTCCACCACGTGAATCGGTTGAGCCGATGACTTGGCCATGAGGCAGACCGCCGCCTGCCATCGCCATCGACATCACCGCCGTCCAGTGGTCGCGGCCTCGCTCTTTGTTGATGACCGGCGAGCGACCGAATTCGCCCATCATCATCACTAGCGTGTCGTCCAGCAGGCCACGTTGTTCAAGATCCGTCACCAGACTGTACAGCGTCCGATCTACACGCGGCATGAGCGGCTTTAGCCCTTTCTCAATTCCAAACCAGCGAACGTTATCGCCGTGATGATCGAAGTAACCCCACGCACCGCTGACCAAAACAAACGTTACGCCCGCTTCGACGAGTCGCCTCGCGAGGAGAGCTTTCTGTCCGATGCTTTCCGTACCGTACGCTTCGCGAGTCGCCTGCGATTCTTCGTCAACGTTGAACGCCTTTTGCACTTTTCCCGAAACGACCATCTCGTAGGCTTGACGGGTGAAGCGGTTGGTGCGATCCAAAGCTGTGTCGCTCTCCAGTTCGCGGCCAAAACGATCGAACTCGCGTTGCAATGCGGCGCGATCTTCCAGACGGGGAACTTTGATCCCTTTCGGCATCGCAAACTTGCCCGCCAACTCGTTTCCCTTGACCGGAGCGAACTGGTTACCCATGTCGCCCGATTCCCAAACATCGGACGTCCACGAGTTTGCGAGCCCAACAAACGCCGGCAGATTGTGATCGTTCGCGCCACGGAACTTCGTGGCGATCGAACCCATCGACGGATAGCCTCCGCCGTCGCGACCGTCGTTGGTTCGCCGCGCCAGTGGATTGCCGGCCTGCATGGTGATCGGAGTGTGACCGCTCGCGCTGCAATCGACGGAGCGAATGATCGACAGCTTGTCGGCAATCGAAGCTTGCAGCGGAAGATGCTCAGTAAACTGCACGCCCGGCAACTTCGTCGGGATCGTCCCGAACGGGCTCCGGATTTCCTTCGGAGCGTTTGGCTTGGGATCCCAGATATCGATGTGGCTCGGTCCGCCCGACAGCCAGAACAGAATAACCGCTTTCCTTTTGCCACCGCTTTGGCCCGATGCGGCCTGCAGTTGCAGGAGATCAGGTAAGGCCAACCCACCGATTCCAGCCATTCCAGCCTGGAGAAACCACCGCCGCGAGCCGACGTGAAGTAAGTCGCGAGCTGGGATTGGATGTTGATTGGTCGGTTTTGCAGGCATTTGAGAGTCCTCAAAGTACGTCACTTTCACCGAAAGTGACTTAGGTCCGGCAGTTTGCGCGGGTCACTACGTCAGAACCTACGTTTAGACAGACACAACATATCATCGAACATTGATATGTGCAACGCAAATCTGGTATTCTAGATCGAACCGACGAAGGAAGTTCCATGAACCAAAGTCTCTGCCGTGGCCCCATCGATCGCCGCGAATTCCTGCAGGCTGGTGCCCTAGGGATCGGCGGTCTCACGCTTAGCGACCTCTTTGTGCGACGAGCCGTAGCCGGCACGCAGATGAAGGAAACTTCGGTCATCTTGCTCTACCTCCACGGTGGCCCTTCGCAACTCGAAACGTATGACCTCAAGCCGGAAGCTCCGATCGAGTACCGCAGCGTCTTCGGAGCGATCTCCACGACCGTGCCAGGTATGGACATCTGCGACTTGTTCCCGCGGCAAGCTAAGATCGCCGACAAGATTGCGATCGTGCGTTCGCTGCACCACGAGATGAGCAGTCACAGCGATGGCGGCATCGAAGTCCTGACCGGTAAGACGCCGATCAAGCCCGATTCGACATCCACCTCCAAGAGCGATCACCCCGACCTCGGCAGCGTGACCAGCAAGTGGCGAGGCATCTCCGACGCGGCAGTTCCGCCGTTCGTATCGATCCCGAACAATCTCTACATGACCCGGCCAACTTATCTCGGCTTACACCACAGCGGGTTTCAAGCCGGCGATCCTGGCGGCGATAAGTACGTGCCTCCCATCGGCAAGCTCGCGACGGGAGTCGATGGCAACGGTCTTGATGATCGTCGCGGATTGTTGAAACAACTCGATCGGGTTCGAGGCGATCTCGATTTGCAAGGCAACATGCAAGGGAATGATCACTTCCGACGCATGGCGTTTGACATGCTGACTAACCCAAACGTCGCGACAGCCTTCGACCTTGAAAAGGAGAATAGCGACTTACGGGACAAGTACGGTCGCAACACCTGGGGACAAGGCTGTCTCTTGGCGAGACGTTTGGCCGAAGCTGGCGTGGGCGTGATCACGCTCTATACGAACACCCCCAAGAACGGCCAGGAATACACCAACTGGGACGACCACATCGGCAACGCGGGACGGCCGGGACACTTTGCCAAGTACATGCGAGTCCGCTTGCCGTACCTCGATCAATCGCTGGCGACGTTGATCGAAGATATCTACACCCGCGACCTCGATCGCAAGATCATGGTCGTCGTGATGGGCGAGTTTGGCCGCACGCCGCGGCTAAGCGTCAACAGCAGCGGAGCCGGTCGCAACCACTGGCCGCAAGCTTACAGTGTGCTCTTCTCGGGCGGAAGCTTGCGCGTCGGCCAAGTCGTCGGTGCCACGAACGCCCGCGCTGAGTATCCCACCGAACGGCCCTACACACCCAAAGACGTCCTCGCCACGATCTACCGGCACCTCGGCATCAACTGGACCGACGCCTTCATCGACCACACCGGCCGCCCAATCCCAATCCTGCCGCACGGCCATGCGATTCCTGAACTCATCTGATTGTCCGCGGCCTGGGCGCGATCCGAGCCAAGTCTGCGCTTGCGAAGCGGCAACCTTACCTAGCGTCTTCGGTCTGAAATCTCGCGAGCATTACGTCGCACGTTTCACGTCGTCATCGTCTAATAGCTCGCGGTTTCCACCGTTTTGAAGTAGGCCGCACGAATGATCGGAAGGTACGTGCCGGCAGATTCGTGCTCTTTCCTTCATTCGTGCGGATTCGTTTCTACTTGCCCGCAGCTTGGTGTCGGTGGGCGGCGGGCTAGGCCGAGAAACACGAGCGCTCAATTCGACGTTGGAAGACCACCGTACGAAAGGGTCAACGCCCTCCGCGACCGTGTCACCCTTCTTTAGTAGGGACTCGCAGTGCCAAAACAGACTGAATGTGGCTTGCGTCTACCCCCTACACGTCACCATTTGCCTCCAGAACTCCATTGTAAAGTGCCTGTTGGCGAGGTATCATCTTCGTGTCTTCATTCGACGGAGCGTGCGTTCAGTTGGGACCAGGAATGAGCTTGCTTTGACTTACTAGGGGTCCGCTCCGTGTCAGACTACATGCTTCTGACGGGGTGTACTGGTCTGTTAGGCCGTTACCTCCTCCGTGATCTTCTTCTCGACGGCTGTCACGTCGCCGTCATGGCTCGGCCAAGTCGCAAAGAGACGGCTTCGGCTCGTGTCGAAGGCATTATGCAGATGTGGGAGCGAGAATGCGGAACGCCGCTGCCACGCCCTGTCTGCCTAGAGGGCGACGTCTGCCAGCCTGGGCTAGGCCTCTCCTCGCAGGATCGAGCTTGGGTTGCGGCGAGTTGCAATTTAATGCTGCACAGCGCGGCTTCGTTGACATTCCACGCTGACGGATCAGGGGAACCCTACAACACAAATGTTGGTGGAACGCGGAATGTTCTCGATCTCTGTGCTGACTTGGACATCGGTGATCTTCACTACGTTTCCACGGCGTATGTGTGTGGCTTGCGCGAAGAGCGGGCCATGGAGGGGGATCTCGACTTCGGTCAGCAGTTCCGGAACGAGTACGAAAAAACCAAGCTTCAAGCGGAGCAACTCGTTCGAGCAGCGGACTTCCTGAATCAACTCACTGTTTACCGGCCCGCTGTCATTGCTGGCGATTCTCGCACCGGATACACAAACACCTACCACGGCCTATACATGTATCTCAAGCTCATGTCGGTCCTAGTTCGGAACACACCGCCGGGCCCGGACGGCGTACGTGATACTCCCGTCCGACTTGAGATGACTGGTGACGAGCCGCGCAACATCATTCCGGTTGACTGGGTATCCGCGGTAATGTGCCATCTCTTGGGCACTCCGGAAGCGCACGGCAAGACGTTCCATCTCGCACCTGAGATTCCGTTGACGCCGCGCGAAATCATCGAAGCGGGGTATACCTACTTCAAATCGCGTGGAGTCGAATTCGCGGGCCCGGCAACCGCCACCGACACACCGATCAGCGATATGGACCAAAACGCGCACGAAAACATGGGCATGTACAAGGAGTACGAGGTAAGTGATCCAGAGTTCGACTTGACGAACTTGCAAGAGTACGCTGGTCATCTGCCATGCCCCATCATCGATGATGCGATGATGCATCGCTTCTGGAAGTACGGCGAAGACGATCGATGGGGAAAACGACGACCGCAGCAAACGACGCCTTGCAGCAGCATTGAGCGGCACTGCAGCGAGTTGCTTGTCGATTCTCAGCCTAATTCCGGTTGCCAAGCCTTGAGAATCAATTTCAGAGCCCTTGGCCCCAGCGGTGGCGACTGGCTCTTGCACGTTAACGATGGCCGTCTCGCAGGAGTAGAGCGGGGCGTATCGTCACAATCGGATGCGTCGTTTCAGATCGATAGTGAGCGATTTTGGTGCTTGACGACGCAGCGTGCGGGTTTTCCGGTGGCCGATGTGGATAAGGCTCTCGACACCTCCCCAAGCCGCCGCCAGCACACGCTTAGCGAGCTTTGCAGTGCGTTGTTCGGTGTGACGGTCTGCCAGGAGCGAGTCACAGCTCCAGCCGCTCAGCAGCCCGCCAACGTTACTTTGCTAACGCAGACAGACTAGACTTTGTCCCAAAACTCGAAAAACCGTAGCGAAACTCGTCAAGAGTTTCGGTTTTCTACGTGGCCGAAAGTCTTGACGACTTTCGCTACCAAGTTTTGAGACAAAGCCTAGGCCGATTGTACCGCCGAACGGGATTCGCATGGTCGAGTACCGACCGTACGCGGAGCCGTCGCCGCCAGCCGATCTTCATTCTCGTAGTGATTTCAGTTCGCATCTGTCGCGAAGGGCCATGTATGCACCCACCGGGTACGCTCAGAAACGATGTGGATCCTTTCGTCGAGCCGCTACGTGAGAACGAACTCCTGATCAACTTGATTACCGACGTCAGTGGGGCGTCACGCGACGACGTCGTCCGCCGTTTTGTGCGAGAGCACCGTGATCCGGGCACGAACGTCCGTGAAGCTCTGCGTCAGCGAGGAATCAAGCCATACGTATGGAGCGAAGAACTGGAAGCGTTTTACGCGGCCACCGACTCCTTTTTGTACGAGTCACTCGTTTGGAACCGCACGTCGATGAAGAACGACATGCGACAGTGGATCGGGGCTCACTTACGTCGCGTCTCAGACTCCCCGCAACGCATCTTGACGTTCGGCGATGGTCTGGGACTCGATGCGTATTACCTGGCCACGATCGGGCATCGCGTTACTTATTTCGATGTATCGCAGAAGTGTTCGGCGTTTGCTCGGCGTATCTTCGAGCGAGGGGATCTGGAAGTCGAAATGCTGGCGGATCCGATGCAACTCTCGCGTGACGCGTACGACGATGTGATTTGCCTCGACGTTCTGGAGCATGTGCCTGATCCCGTTTCGCTCGTGGGTTGGCTGAGCGAACTTCTTTGCGATGGTGGTCACCTGGCGGTTCACGCACCGTTCTACTTCCTTCATTCCAGCGTCAGCACGCACCTGCGCTGCAACCAAAGGTTCAGTGGAAATGTCGGGCGACTATACAAGCCCTTCGGCTTGCACCCTGTCGATGGACGTCTCTTCTGGAACCCACTTGTCCTTGAGAAGCGGCAAGAAGGCGAAAAGGGCTCATCGTCACGCCCGCCCTGGAGTGTTGTTGCCGGAGGTGCGCTTCTCGCTCTTGGACGCTTCTGGTCTCTACCTCATGCCACAGCGGCCAGAAGCTTGGCTCTGCAGAGCCGAAGCCGACTAAAGGCGATGGCCGCAGAGTTGGATGACGAAGGCGTGGCGTAGTAGGCTGTACCGACAAGATAACTTGAGCGGAGCGTTACGCGTCGCGATCCATGGTTTCGAAGAACAGGCTGTCGTACGCAACTCAGTGATCGTTATTCGATTCTGGCATCGGGCGTTGTCCCAAGGCCATCGTACAAAGCGCCCAGCTTGAAGATAGCAAAGGCCCTGACCTGCAGGAGCGTAGTGGTACAGTTTCACTGTTGCACGTCTCTCCGAGACGTGAATTGACGACTCGGAGAGTCGCCCAACTGTGAGGGGGCTATTGCCTCAGCGGGGCCAAATGTGTTATTGTTTCTTGTTGCGCTGAACTGCCGGAAGATAGAACATTCTCCTTGGGAGCCCAAAGTGGGTACGAAGAAATCAGGAAAAGGACGACGCAAAGTCGGACGCAAGAAGCGCCGAATGCGATCGAAGATCCGTCATCGCAAGCGATAACTCGCCGCGGCTGGACCGTTAATGCTCTCCTCGGATGGAGCGCCTCTTAGAACATCTCTCTTACAGCCGACGCGCGGTTTCAAGTCTCATCCCTTCAGGCCCGTCGTGGCAATTCCTTCCAGGAATGTGCGCTGTGCAAGCAAGAACAGCAGCACGATCGGCAACGTAAACAGCGTCGCCGCCGCCAGGAGCAGGTTCGTTTGGTCTGCGTAGGAGCTGATGAATTGCTCCAAGCCATATGCGAGCGGGAACTTCTGCGGATCACTGAGATACAGTAGCGGACCATTGAAATCATTCCACGACGCAATGAACTGGAACAGCGCCACGGTTGTGAGGGCTGGTTTGCTGAGCGGAATAATGATTCGGGAAAAGATTCCCCACTCACTGAGCCCATCAAGCCGTCCGGCTTCGCTCAGTTCTTCCGGAATTGTCAAGAAGAACTGCCGTAAGAGAAAGATGAAGAAAGCGTCTCCCAGAAACGTTGGCACGATTAACGCGGCGAGCGTATTGTAGAGCCCGAGTTCTCGCAACAGCAAGAATCTAGGGATCATCGTCACATGCCAAGGCAACAGCATGGTCGCGATAACAATGCCAAACAAGATGTTGCGTCCTCGCCAACGGATTCGGGCGAATGCATAAGCGGCTACCGAGCAAGACAACACGCTGCCAATCACGCTGCCAATGCAAAGCACGAGCGTGTTCCGCAAGTAGCGCAGATACGGCATGGACGAGATAGCATCGGGGTAGTTACTCCATTGCCACCGAACAGGAAGCAACGAGTAAGGATCTTCGGTAAGTTGGGTCCCCGGCTTGAGTGATGATAAGACCATCCAAATGATGGGAACGGCGAAGATGATCGCCGATGCGACGACGACGGTGTGAGCAAGCGGAGTCGCGCGATCGCGTTTCATGGCGAACTCCGTCTCGCGTCGAGATGTGCCTCGACATTGCGAGTCGCCCCGGTGAGAAGCGTGCGAGGCGAATCAGCCTGCTCGACGTACATGGCCTTTGCCGCGGCGTCATTGATCGTGCGATGGAAGTAACCCGCGCCGGGGATAACCGCTGTAGGAATCTGGTTCGGCGACGAGGCGAGCCGAACGAATTCGGCGAACAGAGGTTGTTCCGCGAGGAATCGTTGAAACTCCGGCTGCTCAATAACTTGCTCCGATACAGGAATCCATCCGCCGGCCACACAAGTCTCGGACGCGGCCTGCTCGTTCCCGCCGAAGCCGCTCCAATACTTCATGAACTCCCAAGCTCCTTCTGGATTCTTGGCACCGCGCGGCACGAGAAAGAAGTTCCCGTTGACCCATCCCGCATCAGTCCGCCCACCATCTGGCGGCGGTAAAGAGCAGACGCCGTATTCAGTAACCGGCGTCCCCACACGACGTTGCTCTTGCTGAGAAGCGATGATGTCTCGGACGCGCCATTGCCCATCCATGACCATCGCGTACCGGTTCGCGAGCAGCGGAAAGGTCTTGCCGGGCAGTGATTGATCTCCCTGACGAAACGCAGCGACTTGTCCCGCGTCGTAACGCTCTCGATAGGTAGCCATCCATTCGAGAGCCGCGACAATCGGTTCGTCATCGGATCGCAATCGATCCTGCGTCTCGTCCCAAAACTCGCCTCCAAATACTACACCCCACGCCCACAAACGCCTCGGATCAGGCAAGTAACCGAAACGCTGGACGCGTCCTTGCGGATCGACTTCCGTCAGCCGCTCGGAGATGTTATCTAATTCGATCAGCGTGGTTGGCGCTGACATCCCGCGGTCGTCGAAGAGTGACTTGTTGTAGTACAAAGCCCGGATGTCGAGACCGTTGCAAAGCGCGTACATGCGGTTCTTATACGTCCCGAGACGTCTTGCAGCCGGAACGAGCCAGTCGCGCAGCCGAGCCACTTCCTTCGGGGAGGCAATATCTTCGAGGGGCATTAGCGCACCACGCTCTGCCCAATCGGCCATGATCGGATCGTCTTGGTTAATGACGTCCGGCGGTTCACCGCCCGTCACCGCCAAAAATAGTTTCATGTCGAGGTTGTTGCCGGGCATCGCGATCGCGCGGACGAAATGGCGATCTTGGCTGTTGTTAAAGCGAGCGACGACCTGCTCGACGACCTTTCGGTCTTCGCCTCCCCAGAAATGCCAAAAGACAACTTCGCGACGGTCGGCCGGCACCACTTGCGACGAATCGGGACGCTCCAACATGGCGGCGACGAGTAGACCGGCGCCAAGCACCACGATCGCAACTTGAGCAATGTAAGAGCGGTTCAACGTACGACCCCTTGGTAATGAACCCAATGCCGAGACGTCCGAAACAATCCGATCGTGGCAACTAGCAGCACGACGAACAGAATCCAAGCCATCGCCGATGCATATCCCATGTCGAGATCTTGGAACGCTGACAGGAAGAGGTGCAGCGATAAGACCAGCGACCAGCCGGCAGGTTCCCCGGTGCCTTCGCTAACCAAATAGATCTGCGTGAATGCTTGCACCGATTGGATCATGCCCATTACGAGATTGAAGAAGATGACATGAGAGAGCATGGGGATCGTGACATGCCAGAAACGTCGCAGTCTGCCAGCTCCATCCAACTCAGCCGCCTCGAACAGTTGCATCGGAATGTCGCCAATGGCGGCGAGGTAGATGACCATGAAGTTTCCGACTCCCCAAAGACTCATGAGCGCCAGAGCGTCTTTCGAGCCGAAGTCGAACCAGCCGGGCGGCGCCAGTGTTTCGGAGGCACCTCGAAACCAAAGCTGATTGTCAATTCCAACCCAAGAGAGTGCGTAGTTCACAATACCGTCACGCGGATCGAGCAGCCACATCCACAACACCGACGACGCGACGACCGGCATGACCGAAGGTAGGAAGAAGATCGTGCGGTACAAAGCCTGACCGCGGATCTTCCACGACAACATTGTTGCCAATCCGATCCCCAGTGCGATTGAGAGCGGAACCGAAAGCAGCGTGTAGTAGCAGGTGTTCCAAAGGGCTAGGCCGAAACGTTCACCCGCGAGCAACTCGGCTCCGAGCCGTCGGTAATTGGCCGTGCCGATGAAGTCCGGCGGCGAAAGGAGATCGTAGCGGCAGAAGCTCCAATACAGCGAGGCAGCGAACGGGTAGGCGAACAGTAGTAAGAATCCGATCAGCCAGGGGCTGGCGAAGAAGAGCCCTGTCAGCTCGCGGCAAAGAGGGTTCGGTTTAGTCGAGGGCTGAGGCACCGAGTCTTCGTGTTTTGACAGTCGTGCGGATGGAGTATGTTGTGAGGTCGAGACGCAGTTTACCACTCCCGCATGATTATCCCATCCTGTGCCGCCGCCGCACGTCATTACTCCAGCCGCCACAAGACGTTAACGCGATCCTCCAAAGAGAGTGCTAAGATTCTAGTATAGACGATGTACGGAAACTCCTCTGACTCGTTTTTTACGAGGATAATCGGCGCGTCGGCGGGAGTGAAGATGGGGCTGGATGTTGACGA
>PBSM01000187.1 GCA_002726245.1 Planctomycetaceae bacterium
CCATGTCGTTTCTTAGGCATCTAAACAATCCTTTCCCGGCCGTCGGCCGGAGAGGATTCTCTCACTTAACATGGATCAAGTTTAGGGGAGGAGGTCAGTTTTGATTTTTGCCGATGACATGCGGGGCCAGCGGAGACGGCAGCAGCAAGGATCGATGTTGGGGATTGGCTGGGATCGCTTCGTGGTCGGCGGCGAAGGATTGCCGAGACGCTTGCTAATGGAGAAACGACAAGCGTCGCGGCTGCGAAGTTCAAAGTGAGCCTGGGGCGAATCAGCCAGCTACGGAGGGAACTGCGTGATGACTGGGAGCGGTTTCACGAGGAGGGGCCTCGTCGTCACGCTGCCGAGGGGGAGACCACTCAAGAATTGGTTAGCTGAAAGTAGGCTGAGTACATTGTCCGCACCGTCAGTCGCGTCCGATTTCGGACGACCAGCGAAACCGAATCGGCCTGCCAGAGGTTGGAGCAACTCTTCTCGTCGCAGCGGAATTCTGTTCGCGTGATCGCGCCGACCTGGACACGGCGTCCGCTCTTCCGTCAGCGGCGACTCCTTATACCGTTTACGTTGTCACGGATGTCTTCTCAATCCGGAAGAGGCACCGCGACGCCTCGTCAACATCTGAAGAGCCGTTGATCGATCCGTTCACGGGTGAGGATCTCCCGCTCTCATTTCACCGCCATAGTCCTGGTGGAACGGGAGCGGGAGTTGGCTCGCCAAAGGCGGGAAGATGGCGAGGTTGCTCTTGTTTAGCCATCAGCGATCGGGACGTCAGCATGCTGGCAACACAACGCGGATACTCGTGTGGACAATTTGGACAAAATAACGACGTTGCGACGTCGTTCGCCCGAGTGGCGGCCGGCGAATCGTTCGATCACCCGTGCATCGGTTATCATGGATCTATGTCAGAGTCGAAGCCACCACCTCGCACGCTCGAACCGGATGACGAACGCATTATCCACGCGTTCTTAGAGCGTGCGTCGGCGATCGTGTTGGAAAACTCGGTGCTGGATGCTCAGCACTGGAGTTCGCTCGTGGCATTAGCGGAAGAACTGGGGCTCAGCGACGAGCAACTGCGCGATACGGTCAATGACTTGCGCGAACGGGGTGTCATCAAAGCAATCGACCTGACCCCGCCCAAGCCACCACCACTGCCGGGAGCCGGTGCCGATCACGGTGCACCGCCTGCCTTGGAACGCGCCAGTGAATCGAAGCCCGAAGTTGACTTCGCCCTGACGCCGCCTCCCACCGAGACAGTTGTTCCGCCTCCGCCACCACCTCCGTCGCAGTCACCGATCGACCGTTTCATCGACCGAGCCAATGCGATCATCGCAGAACAACGCGGCTTCAGCCCACGAACGCGCGCGTTGCTCTCGACTGCTGCTAGCGAGATGGGACTGACTGACGAAGAGGCTGCGGAGGCCTTGAGCCGATTCGAATCAGCGAAGGCGGCCACTGATGCGGAACCTCCGCCCTACGGTGACTCGGGAGACGACGACGACTCCGAAGAGATGGCTGGGCGGCGACGATGGCGTGTGCAAGGTCAGCCTCCGCCCGAGCCGCCTCCGCCGGCACGAAAGCCAGCCGATATCTACCGCGACTACATACGGGCCTCGCTGACGCAGATCGAAGACCGCGTCGTCACTCGCTTCATCGAAAAGAAACTTCTCAAACATGGCACCGGAGTCTTGTCGTTGGCTCGGGTTTACGCGGGCCAGATATTCGAGGACGAAGTCGGGCTACAGAAGTGCCACTTGGAATCGGCGATCGTTGCTGAAGAGACTTCGGAAGGCGAGAACGACGACACTCTGAGTGATCCCGATGTGCAGATCTTTTTGGACCGGTCAGTGCCTATTCTCGCCGAGCATCGTGGGATTACGGCCAAGAGCCGAGTGTTGCTGAACGCGCTCGCTGAAGAACTTGGTTTATCGCAGCAGCAAGTCGAGAACGCCATTGTTGCGGCGCAGTTCCGCGCGACGACGTCAAAAGAAACAGAAGACGCGAAGCAACAAGATCGTCTCGAAGGGTTCCGTGCCCTCGTGCAGGGAACGCTTGTTAGCTTGCCGCGGAGAATACTGACTAGAGATGTCGAAGCTGATTTGATGCGCCACGGCAAAGACTTGCACGGGCTTGAGCCGCAGTTCGTGCAAGCGGCGATTCGTGATGTGTGCGCAACATTGGAGATCCGCCAGATCTCTGAAGACAAGGCTCGTGCACACGTTGAGCTGCTGGTGGATTCGAAACTGAGCGAAACACCACGGCTCTCGATGGATACGCGATTGCGACTTCTGTCCGAAGGCGAACAGTGGGGGCTGACGAGCGATGAAGTTGCTTCGATTATCAAGGAGCGAACGCGGGCTCTCGAACAAACTCGCCGATCGGAAGATCGCTTCGCTAACAGCGCGTTAATGGCGGCAGGGATGGCGATTCTGATTGTCTTTGGACTGTTTGTCTGGATCATGTTTGGTGGAGGGCGAGTCTCTTCGGTGTTACAGGAGGTGCCGCCGGACGAAGCCCCGCTGATCGTCGAAGAAATCAACGAAGCAGAAATCGACACCGATTGGTGGAACGCGGACTTGCACGCGGATGTGTCGAACGCCCGCCTGATGTTCGAGTCGCAGCGAGAAGCGTTCAAGCAACTCGAATCGTCGGACGCGATAGTGCGTTGTTCAGGTTATTCGAGAGTCGTTGATCTCTTGACGGATGGCGCTCGGACAAGCCAGCAAGAGGAGTTGTTGATACGAATTCTGACGCGAACGTTCGAGCGAGAGCCCGACTCCGAAGCGGCAAGCCGACTACTTGAGCGAGCACTCGCGTTGATTCCCCGAGCCGAGAACCAACTGTTTGCCGACGAACGCGTTTACGCGCGAGCTTTTTTTGGGGCGCGAATCGCGGCGGCCCTGGTTCGCCAGGCGCGGGGCGAGCGGCAGGCGGAAGCGGTGTCTGCCTTGGGGCAAGCAATCGACTACTCGCTCGATCTCAACTACGACGCCGCGTGGCTCGACGAGCTTTGTCGCGACCAGACAGCGGAAAGGCTGTTGGCGTTGCTGATCGCGTTGGCCGAGACAAATCCAACACGCGCGGCTGACGTACATCCTTTCGTTATCAAGGCGATCGAGCTGCGCGACTCGCTCGACGAAAGAGCAGTGACTGCGCGCAACGCTGATTTCCTGATCTCGTTCCTCGGGGCGGCACCGGATTCTTGGGAACAGTTCGGATCGCTGATCGAGGATGTTATCGATTCGGAAGACCGCGCGAACGCGATCCGCCTGCTGAAGGTTTACGAATCGACCGCAAATCGCGACTTGCGCGAGTACATGGCTGGGCTGCTGCTGCGTGTCGCAGAGGTTGAGGTCGAGGATCGCAAAGTCGAAAGCGTTGCGATGGCGGTGCGGAAGTCGCTTGGTGTCAGCGACGTCGCGATGGCAGATGCTCGCACTAGACGCTTTCTGGCGGATGCCGAGTCTGCGGTTCAGGAACGCCCCGTCGATGTCGGAAAGCCGGATGCGATGATCAGCCAGATCGTCCGGTTCGCTTATCTCAATACACTTGGTTGCGCTGCCAGCAGGGGCGCAGCGGGAGCAGCGGTTTTCGAGCGATTGATTGAGCAAGATCCTGAGGCGTTGCTGGGCGACGCGTCGCCCAGCGAAGAAGTGGAAAACAAACCGTCTCCGCTGGAGCCTTCGACCCACCGCTTCTTGAATGAACGATTGCGCATGCTCGCGAATCGTGATACGACAGCCTCGAGCCGCGCCGGATTCGTGGAAGCACTAGCGCGATTGACCAAGACCATTCCTGACGTGACGCCAGAACAAGCTGACGTTCTCGCACAATACATGCTGTCGCGAAAACGACCCGAAGAGCATCGTGTTGTTGTCGAACATGCTTCGGAACTCGCTAGTTGGAATAGACTGCGACTAGCTATAGCGGACGGCTTGGAAGAAGCTCGGCTTCAGCCCGAAGAACTTGAGCAGCTTGTATCGCAGTTGATCGGACGCGAGTACAAGCTGCAGACTGGCTTGCCCGGGCGCGAGGCTTTGCGGTCTGAGCTGCTGCGCAGTGTCTTGGAAGATCTGCAGCGCGAGGACGTCGCGGGCGGCGACAAGTACCGGGCTTATGACAGACTTTCTCTCACCTTGCGGCAACTATACGCTTTGCAAGCTGAAGTGTTTCGTACGGAGATCCCAGAGGACGCTACATCTCCGGCCGTCGTCGTGCAAGCTCTAACGGAGCACGTTGCGAAGATCACCCTCTCTGAAAAACTGGAGGCCTGGCACCGCAAAGAGCTGGAGCGTGTATCAACGGAACTTCGCGCGATCGACTACCACGCGACGTCGGATCTGGAACAGCAAGTATTGCTCGACCGCAGTTGGCTTCGGCTGCAACAGGTCCGAGTTGCGATTCGACGGCCGCGGCGTCGCGCTGATGCCGATCGCGTCTTGATGACACTGTTGGAGCAAGATGCGAAGGCGGCAAACGTCATGCATCAATTGCGAGACGGCCAGCTTTCGATTCTGAAGACGTGGATTCTGGTAAACCGTCCGGAGTGAATGGACCGAGTGAAGATGATACGACACTTGCCATGCGCTATGTGTTTCCTTGTGGTTCTCGTTCTGGTGGCTCCGTGTCAGGCGGTGATCGTCTTTCAGAAGGGACAAGACGAACCGATTCGCGGCATCCTCGTTGAAGAGACCGCAACACACATCGTTGTGAACGAGGTGCTTCCCAGCGGGGGAATAAAGAAGTGGATTCTGACTCGCGCGCAGATCGACGATATCATCCGGGCAGTCTCAGCCGATGAGCTTGCCGCGCTACGCCATGACAACGCGGGGGGCTATCGTCGATATGCCGAAGACCTGGCGGCCAAGACCGAGGATCCCGAGGCCCGAGGAATGGCAATCCGCCTCTACGTGATAGCGGCCTACTTGGCCCCCGAGCAGCTTGGGCGGAGCTGCCTGCTGGGAGCGGCGGGACTTGCTCGGACCCCAGAGGAAGAGCGGGCGTTCCGAGCGATGGCGTTCGTGCTTGATCCCGACCACGACGCAACGTTGTTGAAGGCGATGAAACTTGTCGCGCCTAACTTCTCGACCCTCAGTAAGAAACAGCGACTCGAGCTGCGAAGCGCCGTGAGGATGCTGCGCAGCGGTAAGTTCGCTTCGGCCCAGCGGATGTTCAGCCGCGAAACGGTGCAAAAGTCCATGACTTTTTACAACGACATCGCGTCTCATGCCGACTACGAAGCCGCCATCGAAGCCAAGGGCCGACTGCCAGCCCCTTTGCTCAGCAAGTTTATCACCCTAGAGATCGCGCTTGGCGATAAGAGCAACTCAGGCGGCCAGTCCGGAGTGAAGGAAGCGGTCCCGTGGTCTCAGCTGATTGCCCGGCGAGCAACCAACGCCGTCAAACCACTCGCGCTAGAAGCCATCACGGAGTTCGACCCACGAACCTGCCACTTCGTCGATGGCAAGTGGATGGAGCCGGATATTGCGGAGTGACTTTCTGCCCCGCCCGCTTAGTTTCCACGATTAGCCCTTCGCCTCAAATTGTCGATGAACGGTCCGGGACTCGGCATTCCTCGCATGATCTCTCTTGGTGTAATCGATGTATTCCTTGAATGAACTTGGCATTTCGAGTCTCTCAGGAGGATCCACGGGATAGTCGTCAAGAAACTCGCGAATCGACTTGCCTAGTAACTCACCAAAGACAGCAGCAACAGCGTTTCCGACTTGCTTGTACTTCTGTGCCTTCGTGCCGCAGGCGGATAGATCATCCTCTGGAGTTTGCTGCTTCGTGGTGAAGGCACATTGGGATGGAAGCTCCCGTCGATTTGAATCACACCACGAAGCCCGGTGCAGTTATCTTAAACGTGTTCACGACGATGCGGCAACCTACTTCGATGAACCTGTCGCGACGCATCTGGTTGAAATCGCTAGGTGTTGTCTCCTCGTTCCCCGGCATTTGCTCGGGCACTGGATCGCTGAGTACGCCCCTGGTTGCTCAATCGCCTAGCACGTATGCGAACACAAGCGGAGCGACGATCGAAGCGTCGGAGTTGATCATGAATTTGGGGCAGGCTTTGTCGAGCTTGCACCAGGTGATCTTCTCGTTCGGGACGGCTCCGGAGTAGGAACCGAAAGAAGTCGTCGAGTCGGAGATTTGTGCAAAGTAAGACCACAATGGGCAGTCCTTTTGCTCCAGATCTTGGATGATCAGCGGTACCGCGCAAATCGCGAAGTCGCCCGCGATGCCACCTCCGATTTGAAAGAAGCCGATGCTGTGACCGCTGTTGGCCTGATACCACTTCACCAAACGTTCCATCTGCGCGGTGCCGGACTGCACGATGTTGTGTGACTTCAACGTGCCATCGATCACGCGCGCGGCGAAGATGTTGCCGAGCGTCGAATCCTCGAAACCCGGTGTGTAGACCGGAATGTCCATCTCGTGTGCGGCTAGTGTCCACGAGTGTTCAGGCGGAATCTGGTAGTACGGATCGAGCTTGCCTTCGCTGAACATTCGGCGAAAGTACTCGGTCGATGGTGCCGAATTGCCTTGCTCGCCGGCCTCTTTCCAATACTCCAACAAGTACCGTTCCAAGTGACGAAACGCCGTCTCGGGGATGCAAGTATCGGTGACGCGGTTGAAGCCGGAGTCGTAGAGTTCTTGCTCGGCCTCGGGGGAGAGATCGCGATAGTGCGGTACCATCCGGTATTCATCGTGAGCGACTAGATTGAAGACGTCTTCCTCGTAGTTTGCGGCGGTACAAGAGATGGCGTGGACCTTGCCTTCACGGATCATGCGAGACAAAGAGATGCCGAGCTCAGCAGTGCTCATCGCTCCCGCCATTGCCAGGAGCATCTTGCCGCCGTGATCTAGATGCTTTCGGTAGGCACGTGCGGCATCCAACGTTTCGCGAGCGTTGAAATGACGGAAATGCTGTTCCATGAACGCGGAGATCGACATCTGATTTGCTCTCGGAGTTTGCGATGAATCGTTTAACCGCAAGCCGGAGGCGTGCGCTGGTCTGTTGGCGAGCGGAAGCGCACGCCTCCGGCTTGCGGTTAAACGAATGTTCCGACTAGACGCGCTACCGTGACGGCATATCGCAACTGAGGCCGCCAGCAGCCGGGACGTAGCTGGCTCGCGTATAGTCCATGACCATCCGGTGAGCGCTGAAACGCCAGGCCAGCCCACCAATCGAATTCATCATCATCTTGATCCACTTGCGTGGCAGTCCATCGACGTCGCGATCGTAGAACGTTGGAATCACTCGTTCTTCCAGGACGCTGTACAGCGACTCTGCATCGCGGCGGTCCGTGATCTCGTCCGACACGTGTTGCTTGCCGTTGCCGATCGCGAAACCGTTCGATCCGTCGTACGCTTCGGCCCACCAACCGTCGAGCACAGACAGGTTCAAGCCGCCATTCAGCACCGCTTTCTGACCGCTTGTGCCGGAAGCTTCCAGCGGCCGGCGCGGGTTGTTCAGCCAAACATCGACGCCTTGCACGAGATGGCGACAAACATTGATGTCGTAGTCTTCGACGAAGACAATCCTGTTCTCGAAGCGATGATCGTGCCGCAGGTTGGCGATCCGCTGTATGAACTGCTTGCCCGGTTCATCCTTGGGATGTGCCTTGCCGGCAAAGATGAACTGCACAGGGCGCTCGCGATCGTTCAAAGTTTCCAGCAGACGATCAACATCGAACAGCAACAAACTCGCTCGCTTGTAAGTCGCGAAGCGTCTGGCAAACCCGATCGTCAAGGCGTTCGGATCGAGGACGTTGCGAGCAGCTTCGACGGCATCTTCGCTTTCACCACGTCGGCGGCATTGGCGGCTCAGACGGCGACGAACAAAGGCCAGCAGGAGGTTCTTTAGCGCATTATGCGTCTCCCACAACTCGCCGGGATCAACATGATGGATGTTTTGCCAGACGCCGGGTTCACCTCGGCTGCTGGTCCACTTGGCTGGGAAATGGCGGTCGTAGAGCAGTTGCATCTGCCAGGCAAGCCAACTCGGAATGTGAACACCGTTGGTGATGTGTCCGATCGGAATCTCTTCCTCGACCCGCCGGGGCCAAAGATGAGCCCACATGCGGCAGCTAACTTGACCATGCAGAGAGCTGACTGCGTTGGCGCTACGAGACAGCTTCAGACCGACAACCGTCATACAGAACGATTCATGCTCGTTTTGCGGCTCGACGCGACCAAGTCCCATCAGTTGTTCGTACGAGATACCAAGCTGATCCCGCAACGGCCCAAGGTGTTCCTCAACAAGGCCGCAATCGAATCGATCATGCCCGGCCGGGACTGGCGTGTGCGTCGTGAAGACCGTTTGTTGAGCGACTTCTCGCAACGCATCGTCGAACGTCAGGCCATCGTCATGCACCCGCTCGCGGATCACTTCCATCGCGCCGAACGCGCTGTGGCCTTCGTTCAGGTGATACACGCCGGGCGTGACGCCGAGCGCTTTGAGAGCCTTCACACCTCCGACGCCGAGAAGTAACTCTTGTCGAATTCGAGTGCGCTCGTCGCCACCGTACAGGCGGCTCGTCAGCTCGCGATCTTCCGGCTTGTTGCCTTCCACGTTGGAATCGAGCAGGTACAGCTTGACGCGACCAACATGAACGACCCAAACCTTGGCGAAGAGCTGGCCGCCGCGCGTGTCGATTTGGATCGTGACAGGCTTTCCATCCGCGCCACGGGCGGGCTCCAAAGGCGTGTCTTCGACTTTCGTATGTTGATATTCTTCACGTTGGAATCCGTCGTCGTCGAGATGTTGACGGAAGTAGCCTTGGCCGTAGAACAGCCCGATGGCCACAAAAGGAACGCCCAAGCCGCTGGCGCTTTTCACGTGGTCGCCTGACAGAACACCCAAGCCGCCGGAGTAAATCGGTACCGACTCGTGCATTCCGAATTCGGCAGAAAAATAGGCGACAGGTTTGGCGCCGAGAACTCCGGTATTCGTCGCACCCCAGTTCGGCTTGTGGTTCAAGTACTCCTTCAGCCGGCGAACGGATCCGTTGATGCGGCTGAAGAGCACCATCTCGGCTGCACGGCTGGAGAGCCGTTCGGGAGTAAACTCTTTCAACAAGGCGATCGGATTGTGGTCAAGTTGCCGCCACCTGATCGGATCAAGGTCGCGGAACAGGTTGATCACTTCCGGGTGCCAACTCCACCACAGATTCCGCGCAAGGAACATGCACTTATCGTAGAGCACCTCAGCGCTAAGCTCTCCCGCCGTCAAGGCTTCTGGCTGAGCAGTCATATCATCCACCTGACTCATGGTAGTTCTTTTGCCTTCTGATCGAGGCTACTGTTGAAGACGAGCGATTCGTGTTCGAAACCGGTGTGTTACTCGTCGAGCAGGTTGATTGTCAAGGCGGAGTGCTTCGGCGAACGCCCTCACGTATGTAAACATGCGTGCAATAGGTAGAACGGGCAGATAATTAAGGAGTTGAAGCTAACGGCCTGGCCGGTATGCTAAAGCCATGGGGTCACGCATCACATCGCCGCAAGATGAGTCTCTGCAAGAGTTTGCGCGCCTTTACGCGAGCTGGCAGCAGATCTGGAAACGCCTGGTGCCTGGCCTGACGAGCAATTGCGGCTTTGCGGCGAGTATGGCGTATTTGAGTGGTTCGTTGGTGTGGAGTCAGGTGGCCAGGAGTGGAGCGATGCGGATTTGATTCGCGGCTATCTCCAACTCAGTGCTGCTTGTTTGACGACGACGTTCGTCATCACCCAGCGGACAGGTGCCTGCCAGCGAATCGAGGATCGGTTTGGCCGGAGCTGCGATCGACTTCCTCGAAGAGGAAGCTGCCAAGCGACCAGACCGCACCGAACCGACCGAGTCATTGAGGGCAGCTTGGGACGCGTGGCGTTCGGATCTGCTTGGTGCCGCTTGCGACGAACCCGTTTGCTCGAACGAGAACCTTCGCATTCGCGCCAACAGTCTGGCTCTGCGAGCTTCGCAAGCCGCGCTCGCCGCCGCGAATGGCACCGGCTACGTCGTCGGACACCCCGCTGGACGCTGGTGCCGCGAGGCATTGTTCTTCCTGGTCTGGAGCTGCCCGCAACCGGTCATGGCAGCCAACCTCTGCGAGCTCGCCGGAATTGCCGATTGAGTTGAGAGTCATGAACGCGGCGGTACCGCATGTATCTTCGAGCGACTTCCCGCTATCATCAGAAGCGTCAGCTCTGTCCGCGCAGGCGAATGACCGATGGCAAATGACAAAGTAGAAGTCGTGTGGCATCAGCACGCCGTTGCTCGCAGCGAACGCGAGAAGTTGAACGGACATCGCGGCTGCGTGCTATGGTTCACTGGTTTGAGTGGCAGTGGTAAGAGCACGGTCGCCAACGTTGTCGATCATAAGTTGCACGAGATGGGTGTGCATACGTTCCTGCTCGATGGGGACAACATCCGCCACGGGCTGAATGCCAGCCCGGGGATACTCCAGCCGCAGCATGGCGATTCATTTGCCGAGCGGTTCGGCTTGGGCTTCTCGGCTGAAGACCGTGAGGAGAACATCCGACGCATTGGAACCGTCGCCGAGTTGTTCGCATCGGCCGGCGTCATCACTTTGACGGCCTTCGTCAGCCCTTATCGCCGCGATCGCGATGCCGTTCGAGCCCGCCTTGCAGCGAGTGGTGAATCAGGCGATTTCATCGAGGTTTTCGTCGATACTCCGTTAGCGGTTTGCGAGTCCCGCGATCCGAAAGGGCTCTATAAGAAGGCGAGGGCAGGGGAGCTGAAAGGCTTCACTGGTATCGATGATCCGTACGAGGCACCTGCAAATCCCGAGATTCGACTCGACGCCGAAGGGCACAGCCCGGACGCCCTGGCAAACGAGGTCATCGAGTATCTACGTGCGAACGGGTGGATCGGCTAGACCGCTGAATAGCTACGAAGACCGCGTCGTTCCCGGTTGAATTCTGCACTCATCAGTCGTAGATTGTTACTTTGGTTTTTATGATCCTGCCGGAGGTGATTGGCTCGAACCATCCGAGGGACAGAGACGTAGACAACATTTGCGGTTTGGAGCCATAGGCTTTCTTGACCACGTTCTTTGGACGAATTCGGACGCGTGCGCTCAGGGTGCCGCGTCAGGAAACTGTGTCACCCGCCTTGATAGGCACAGAAGACCGAAGTCCTTCCAACAGTAGGGGATACGAAACACCGGATGACTGATAAATCGCGAGAGAAACAGGCGGATTCGTCAGGTCGCACCGCCATGATCGAGGCGGTTGGCCTCTCGAAATACTACGGCATCTTCACCGCGTCGAAGGACGTTTCGTTCAAGGTCTATGAAGGCGAACTCGTTGCTTTCCTCGGTCCCAACGGTGCCGGTAAGAGTACGACCATGAAGATGTTGGTCGGTTATTTAGCGCCCTCGGAAGGTGTCGGCAAGATTGCAGGGCATAATATGTCCACCGATCGGATTGCCGGATCGGCACGCTTGGGCTATCTGCCGGAGAACGGTCCTTTGTATCCGGACATGACCCCGCATGGTTTACTGAGCTTCTTCGCCGACGCTCGTGGTATGGATGCGTCGCGGAAAGCGGAGCGAATCGACGGGGTGATCGATACTTGCCGTCTAGACAGTGTTGTTTACAAGCCAATCAGCAAGCTTTCGAAAGGCTATCGGCAGCGCGTCGGAATGGCTCAAGCCTTGTTGCACGAGCCGGATGTTCTGATCATGGACGAACCGACCGCGGGCCTCGACCCGAATCAGATTCGCGATGTGCGGGAGGTCTTGCGGCAGTTAGGCGAAACAAAGACGATTCTGTTATCGACACACATTCTTCAGGAAGTCGAAGCGATGGCGGATCGTGTTGTGATCATTAACGAAGGCCGCTTGGTCTACGACGGGTCGGTCAACGAACTTGGCAAGGACAGCGATGAATTGCATCAAGCTTTCCATCAGTTGACTGGTTCCGAAGCCGAAGCGGTGACGTGACCTTGTTGGAGTCCCGCCGTTAGGCGGTCTTCTCCGTTTACTTGACCGGCTAAAGCCGGGACTCCAACCCGACGACGTTGGGTTGAGTTAAGAGAGACTGGAACCGAAGTCATGGGTTTAGCGTTTCTACAGATATTGTTGCTGGACGTCGCTTTTCTGGCCCTTTGCGTATTGGCGATGGCCCCGCTGGTGACCTGCAAGAAAGCCGCCTTTGCGGTGTTAAAACGGAACTTCGTTGGGTATTTCAGCAACCCGACGGGTTATGTGTTCTTGTGTCTGTTCGTGTTGTTGACCTCCTTCGCGGCGTTCTGGCCGCATGAGTTCTTCACGGCGAATCTGGCCAACCTCGATCAACTCAACAACGTGCTCCCGCTGATCATGTTGGTCTTCATCCCCGCCATCACGATGAGCATCTGGGCGGAAGAACGTCGTCAGGGGACCGATGAATTACTGTTAACGCTGCCCGCGGATGACTTTGACATCGTCATCGGCAAATACCTCGCCGCTGCAGCCATCTTCACCGTCTCGCTAATGTTCTCGCAGTTCTCCAACTACATGGTTCTGGCTTCGCTGTCGTTGGGCGAAGTCGATACAGGGTTGTTTTTCACAACTTACCTTGGTTACTGGTTAGTCGGCTTAGCGATGCTGGCGGTCGGCATGGTGGCTTCGTTCCTGACGAGCAACATGACGGTCGGCTTCATCCTTGGCGCGGCCTTGAATGCTCCGCTCGCCTTTGCTGGAAACGCCGATGTCATTGTTCGTTCCTCGGAGTGGGCTCGAAAGATCTCGTTCTGGAGTCTCTCTCAGAACTTCGAGGATCTCGGACGCGGTGTCTTCAGCCTTTCTTCGTTGGTTTACTTTGCGTTAGTCATCGCGGTCGGTTTGTACCTGAGCATGGTATTGATCGGAGCGCGCCACTGGAGTGGTAGGGGAGGCCCTTGGCAGTTCGCGCATTATGTCGCACGCGCTGGAGCCCTGGTCTTGATCCTTGCGTTCGCGACGATGTTCTTCACCGATCACGATTGGTTCCGGATTGACGCAACGGCCGGGCAGGTTAGCTCGCTTTCACCCAAGACGAAGGAGCTCATTCACAATTTGGATTCCGGTGGTCATCCGGTCATCATTGACGCCTTCGTCAGTGACGAAATTCCGGAAGATTATATCCAGACCAAGTTCAATCTCGTCTCGTTACTACGCGAGTTCGCGGCCATGTCGCGAGGCAGAATCAAGGTCAATCTGCACGAGAATCTGGAGCTGTTCAGTGAGGACGCGGCTGTCGCCGAAAAACGCTTCGGCATTCGACCGACGACGGTACAAACGCAGGAGCGCGGGGCTTGGACCGAGAAAGAAGTCATCATGGGCGCGGCCTTCAACTGCGGGTTGGATAAGGTCGTCGTTCCGTTCTTTGATTATGGGATTCCCGCCGAGTACGAGTTGATTCGCTCGATTGGCACAGTTGCTCAAACCGAACGAAAGCGACTGGGCGTCGTCCGCACCGACGCGAATCTGTCTGGCGGCTTCTCGTTTGCCGGCGGCATGCCTCAACAGATCCCGAAGTCGCCGTTTTTGGAAGAACTTGAAAAGCAATACGACGTCGAGACGGTTGATCCCACGAGTCCCATCGATGGTGAAAAGTACGATGCCATCCTGGTCGTACAGCCTTCTTCCCTCGGGCCGCAGGAGTTGCCGAACGTCGTCGAAGCGGTGAAGAGTGGCGTCCCCGCAGCAATCTTTGAGGATCCGCGTCCATCCCTGGGCGAGATGTCTCGGGTGCCGGGTACGGGCGATCCGAAGCAGGCTCCCGGCGGCATGCTCGGCGGTGGACAAGGTCCGCAACCCAAAGGAAACATCCGCGAGTTGTGGACGGCGCTTGGAATCGATGTAACCGGAGAGCCCGCAGCCATGGGCTATCAGCCGGATCTTGCCTGGCAGACGTACAACCCCTATCCGAAGCTGTCGAGTCTCAACGACGCTTGGGTCTTTGCTGGCAATGAGGCTCCGGGCGGTGAGGGATCGCTCAATCCAGACGACCCGATCACGTCGGGCTTGACGGAAATCCTGCTACCGATGGTGGGCACAATCCAACCGTCGTCAAACAGCGAGCTGAAGTTCACTGCTCTCATCCAAACAGGAGGAGCGGCGGGGACAGTGCGAAACGCGAAGTTCCAGGAGGCGATGCAGATGCGACGCGACCTGTCTCAAGTCCAAGGCCGTTCTTCCGGCAGGCAGATTCTGGCCGCGCGAATCGAAGGTGTTTCAAAGACGGGTGGCGATGGTGAAGAGGAGAAGAAGGACGAGGATGAACTTGCCGCGACCGAACCCGATACCGAAGAAGCGTCCAAACCGGTCCACGCCGTTTACGTTGCCGACATTGACTTGATGATGTCGCAATTCGTGCGGTTGCGAGCCCAGCCGACGAACGAGATTCAGTTCCGGTTTGAGAACGTCACCTTCCTGCTAAACGCGATTGACGTTCTCACCGGCGACGATGAGTATGTCGAAATCCGCCAACGTAAGCCCTTCCATAGCACATTGCGGATCGTTGAAGACAGGGTCAGTGAACAGCGCAAGCAAGAAGAAGAACAAATCGACGATTATCAGAGCAAGTTCGAGGCGGAGCAAAAGAAGCTTGATGACGAAGGTGCGGATCAACTGAAGAAGATCACCGACAAACAAGACAGCTTGAAGACACGGCAACGCGCCGGCGAAGACGTGCAAGCGGAGATCGACGCCACCAACCAGCAGCTTGCCATCAAGCAAAGAGAGATCGATATCAAGAAAGCGGTTCAAAGAGAAGTCATCGAGAAGGATCTCAACGAGAAGGTGAAGGAAGCCCGTCGTCAGACCGAAGTGAAGATACTTGACATTCAGAACCGCTATAAACTGTTAGCGGCTGCGATTCCACCGATCCCGCCTCTGTTGGTTGCCCTGATCGTGTTCGTCAGCCGCCGATTACGTGAACGCGAAGGTATCGTAAAATCCCGACTGCGCGTGTGATCCGAGACGTTGCGGTCTGGAGTTTGAGGAGATAAAGAGTGAACGAGAACGTGAAAACAGCCGTGTTTGCTGGCGTGGCCGTCCTGCTGGGGTGCGTGTGGTTGGTCGCTCGGCCCAAAGATGTCCCGCAACCGACCGGTGGGCTCGTCAATAAAGTACTGTTTCCCGAGTTGGATGACCCCTCGGTCGCAGCGAGCCTGAGCATTTACCGATATGACGAAGAACTCGGACAACTCCACAGCTTTGAAGTTACGAAAAACGGCAGGACGGGTGTTTGGACGATCCCATCAAACTCCGACTATCCCGCGGATGCCGAAGATCGAATTCGAGACGTCGCCACAAGTCTGGTTGGTCTCAAAGTGCTTGGCATCGTCACCGAAGATAGCACCGAGCACGAACTGTTTGGCGTCGTCAAACCAGAGAAAGGAATGAGCGTCGGCCAGAAGGGCATCGGCATGTTGGTTCAGTTTGAGGATCAAAAGGGCAAGGAACTCGCCAGTCTGGTCGTCGGCAAACCTATCAAGGGATCGGAAGGGCATCGCTTTGCCCGTCGTCCGGAACACGACATTGTCTTCGATATCGAGATCGATCCTGATCGGTTCTCGACCAAGTTCGAAGAATGGATCGAAGCGGACTTGCTGGGCGTCAACACGCTGGATGTCACGGGCGCGACGATCAAAGACTACTCGGTCCCCAATCCTCGTATCACTCCGCAGGGCCGGCTCCTGGTTGATCCGGAAAGACGGTTCACAGCCGATGTCGAGTGGAACGGTACGGACAACAAATGGGAACTTGGAGAACTCGTTACCTATCGCGCCGGTAGTGACGAGCCTCACCCTTCGAAATTGCTCGATGGCGAAGAATTGAATAAGGACAAGCTTGACGAGCTGAAGAACTCGCTCGATGATCTCAAGATTGTTGATGTCCGTCGCAAGCCGAAGGGGATGCGAGACGGTTCAAAGGCGGATGCCGACTTTTTGAGGGATCAAGAGGCATTGTCATCGCTGCTCACCCGCGGGCTTTATCCGATGACGAAAGACGGCAAGCTCGAATTGCTTTGTGCGAGCGGCGAGCTTTATGTCTCGATGAAAGATGGCTACCGCTACCTGCTCCGCTTCGGTGCGGTCGCAGGCACGGGCGACGGCGATGACGATGCGAAGCTCAATCGTTACCTCCTCGTGACGGCTGACGTGGACGAAAGTAAGTTTCCCCTGCCCGAGTTGCAGGAAGTTCCCAAGAAGCCTGATTCGGCTGACGTCCCCCAGCCTCCGGCGGCGGAAGGTGACGAGCCCGCTGAAGCTGCGGAAGAGAAGGCCACGGAAGAGAACGCCGAGGGAGAGGCGGCCGCTGAGGGGACGGAGGAAGAGAAAGATGAATCCGAACTCGAACGCGAGATTAAGCGCATCGAAAAGGAAAACCAACGGAAGCAGGACGAGTGGACCGACAATCACAACAAAGCGAAGGAAAAAGTCACCGAGCTCAATGCACGCTTCGCTGAGTGGTATTACGTCGTTTCGGAAGACGTCTACAAAAAGCTCCGGCTCAGCCGTAGCGATTTGATCAAGGAAAGCGAAGCGACGGCTGACGAAGGTACCGGGCTGGACGCCTTCCGCAAGTTGCAGTCAGAAGGCTTGCCGGAGAAAGCGAGTAACACAGAGCCGGCGGAGAATTAAACAGCCAGCGCCTGTTTAACCGCAAGCCGGAGGCGTGCGCTGCGGCGACCATCCTGGCAAAGCGCACGCCTCCGGCTTGCGGTTAAACGGTATCCTCTTCACCTAGCTCGCGCAGCAGGTTGAACGAGTAGATTCCTGTGTCGTGTCCATCGCTGAAGTCGATGGAGTAGGCGTAGTTCCCAACCGGCTTCATACCGCCGATCTTCAGCGGCTGAGCTTCTTCGGCGGAAAGTACGGGCAATAGCTGAGCCGGGGCCTTCCGCTTCTCGCGACAAGTCGCGCAAGGGCAGCGCTTGCGCAGCTCGCCAAAGCCATATCTGCGTCTTTGGCCGTCGCTCCATTCGATCAGCAACTGACTGTCGTCGGCGAGTTCGAGCTTCGTCGGCAGGATGGTTGTCATAGTTGGGCGAACACGTGGAGCAGACGATTGACTTCTTCCATCGTGTTGTAATGCACTAGTCCAATTCGCACCATCCCATCGGGCTCCAATCCTAACTGTTCTGTGATTTGCGAAGCGTAGTAGTTGCCATGCCACACGAACATGCCGCGTTCACCCGCTGCGGAACCTGCGTTCCGGCTGGGCAATCGAAATAGATCGCCGGCTAGCCACTGACTTTCCGCGAGAGCGCCGGGAACTGTTGACGAATGTCGGCAACGTGCGTTTCGAGAGAAGGCATTCGGTGAAGCCTCCTGCTTCTTGTGCTACGAGTTCTCACGTTCCTCAAGTAACTTGCGTACCGTTGCAACTCGGCTTCGGCAGTCGCCCGTGCTGCTCGCTCTCAAGTGCTGCCCGTTCCGCTTCGGTTTCCATCAATAAAGGCTCACTCGTTCGGCGGTCGTACATGACCAGCTCGCCATCTTCGAGCCGCATGGAAAGGTCTAACTGCTCGGAGACCAACGCTCCGGTGTCGTCCGGCTCAATCGGAACATACCGTTCATTGCTCAAGCGAAAACCTCGCAGCGGCGGCTTGAGATAGTCGCTTGTCGGGTTGTACATGAAGTACTCCGGAACACCGATCTTGGCAAAGGCTTGCGGCTTTTTCCTTCGTCTTCGCTTTTGGTGCTGCGAGACGTGACTTCGAAGATCGTGCTCGGGATCCTTTCCTCTTCCCAGACCTTGAACGTTCGGCGCAGTCCCGGCTTGCAATCCAAAACAACAAAAGCATCAGGCACGAAGAACTTCTTCGGATTGCCTTCCTCGTAGTACAGCAAGAGATCGCCTGACACGTAAACTTGCTGCCCCCGATATCTGTGCTGCATGATGTCGATAATCCGAACCATCCAGTTACGATGCAGATCTGTTTCGCCCATCGGTTTGCCATCCGATTCTGGATACTCGATTTCGATCGCAGAATGGTCAATACTCATCGAACGTTGCTCCAAAAGAAGACTCTTTGATTATATCCGCCTAACGAGTATCGACAAAACGCTTTCCCTTGCCTTCAAATCGCGGCAAGGTGCCGATTGGGATATTCACGACTTCGATTCGCAAGCCGAGTCGTAACTGCAGTTCCTTGGCGATCCGATCCGGCGAGTCGAGACGATCTTCGACCTCGATACTGAGCGAATCCACCTCGCCGTCTTTCCTGGCCGTGATGCGATACTCAATCACGTGCGGGAAACTGTGCAGGATTTGTTCGATCGAAGTAGGGAAGATGTTGACGCCACGGACAATCATCATGTCGTCCGCGCGTCCGAGCACGCCGCCATCGAGCAGGACGAAGTTGTTGTTCTCGACACTGTTCCACGAAGGACGTGCCAAGTCGCCGGTTCGATAGCGAATGACAGGGCTGCCCGCACGGCCGAGCGTTGTCAGGACCAACTCGGATAACTCGCCGTCCGCCGCTGGTTTTCCAGATTCGACTGAGACGAACTCGGCGATGAACTCTGACTCGATCGCATGCAGTCCGCGCTGATCGCGATCCGCATAGCCCCACGGTCCGATTTCCGTGGCTCCACTGTGATCGATCAGCTTCGCATTCCAAGCCGTTTCGATTCGCGAACGGATCGCCGGAATCGAGCCCCCTGGCTCGCCCGCAACGATGATTCGCCGCACGTCCAAGGCTGTGAGGTCGATGTCGTTGTCTGCCGCGACTACGGCCATGTGTAAAGCGTACGTTGGAGTACAGAACACAGTCGTTGTGCGACTGTTGCGGAGAATGTCAAGCCGCGCGACCGTGCTCAACCCGCCTCCTGGTATGACGAGGCAACCGCGAGCAACCGCTGCATCGAACGCGCTCCAAAAGCCAACGAAGGGCCCGAACGAGAACGCCATCAAGACGCGATCTTCGGGGCCGAGTTCCGCCGCATCGAGCACAAACTGCCAGGTATCAATCCACCACTGCCAGTCGGCTGGTGTATCAAGAACGACCAGCGGATGGCCTCGCGTTCCGGAGGTGCGGTGGAAGCGTGTGTATCGTTCGACGGGATATGTCAGGTTCGCAGCGAAGTCACTACCACTGCTCTCGCCGATCAACTCGTCTTTGAACGTGAACGGCAGCTCATACAATGCGTCGAGCGAAGTCAAAGGCAGTTCAATGCCGGCGAGCTTGGAAGAATAAAGAGCATTATGCGGCAGGATCGTCTCCAGCAACTGGTTCAGTTTCTTCAACTGAAGAGTCGCGAGGCTCTCCGCGTCCAGCGTTTCGAGGCGTCGCCGTTCTTCGTGCGTGTTGTCCGTCATGGTCGCATCATACGAACTCACTGATTCATCGGAAAGCACGCTCGCTAGAGTAGCCGTCACGCTCCGCGTGAGGTAAGCGGCGTGTTGAACAACACTACGTCGGTGAGAGCCAGGAAATGCGTCGATTCTCAACCGTCTCCGCCTTCATCACGCGGAGCGTGATGGCGACTTTCATCGCACCCCTGCCACCACAACAAGTCCGCAACTAAGATGGAGGATTCGCTTCTCGCGGAGGGGCGGTTGCTGTACGGAGAGGTTTCCATGGCCGAATCGCCTCGCAAAGGCTCGCTGCTCGTCATCTTCCTGACTGTCTTCATTGACTTGCTCGGGTTCGGCATGGTCATCCCGTTGCTGCCGATTTACGCGCGCGAGTTCACGACGGATGCCTCGGGCTGGCAATTGGGCACACTGATGGCGAGCTTCTCGGTCATGCAGTTCTTCTTCGCTCCGCTGTGGGGACGGCTTTCGGATCGGATTGGCCGGCGACCGGTGTTGATGATCGGGCTCGCGGCGTCGGTCGCCTTCTATGCCCTGTTCGGGATCGCAACAGTGATGAAGAGTCTGTCGCTGCTCTTCGTCGCCCGCATCGGAGCGGGGATTGCTGGAGCCACAATCTCGACCGCTCAAGCCTACATCGCGGACACAACGACGCTCGAGAATCGCTCCAAAGGAATGGCGTTGATCGGCATGGCATTTGGACTTGGGTTTACGTTCGGCCCGCTGATCGGCTTTTTGGCCGTACCAAATCAAGATGCCGCGCCGGGCCCCTGGCCTGGCTATGCCGCCGCGATCCTTTCGGCAATTGCATTGGCGATGGCCATCTTCATGCTGCCGGAATCGAAGCACGAGGCGAGTGAAGCGGCTGGTAAGAAGGTGATCGATCGCGAAGGAGTCCGTCTGGCTCTGGCTGTGCCATCAGTAGGCTTGATCCTCGTGGCGATCTTCGTTTGTATCTTCTCGTTCGCTAACTTTGAAACGACGTTGTCGCTCTTAATCAAGGGTGAGGGTTTCGGGTTCAGTTGGGGGCGAGTGTGTCTGACTTATGCCTTCATCGGATTCATGCTGGCGATGGTGCAAGGCGGTGTTGTCCGGCGGCTCGCGGGGAAGGTCAGTGAAGGGCGGCTGGCGACAACGGGAGCGATGCTCGAAGTTGTTGGATTCGGCTTAGTCATCCTGGCAGCTTCGATGGGATCAACACAGTGGCTGTTTGTCGCTCTCGCCGTCGTCGTCACAGGCTTCTCCTTCATGCAGCCCAACCTCAACGCCTTACTTTCTCGGCGTACCGATCCTGAGAAGCAGGGTATGGTCATGGGGGTCGGCCAGAGCATCAGCTCACTGGCTCGGATCTTCGGCTCATGGCTTGGCATCCCGCTTATGCAAGCCCAAGTAGAACTGCCCTATTATCTGGCAGCAGGCTTGATGACGCTCGGCGGCGTGCTCGTCGTGATTGCCGCGCGCGCCGGAGCCGACTACTCATCGGAAGCTTGATTGCCGCGGCGTATCGCCGCGATAGCTCGCACAACGAAGACCGCATACCACATCAGCGAGTTGGCAAGCCACAGAAGGATGACCGTCGATATAAACATGAATAAGACGGAGGCTACGGCGACAATCAACCAGCCGAGCAAGCCGACGTCCAGCGGCGCAGTTGCCGTGATTGCGCGAATCGCGGTTGAGTAGATAGCGATCGGGACGATCAGCAGGAAGAGGGAAGATAACCGAAACTGACGGGCGGAGCCCTCTTGCCTGTAGGCCTTCACGCCAAAGACCACCAGCGTTGCCATGATGACGGCCGATGCGAGTCCGACTAGTGCAAGCGTGATAGCAAACCGAGTTCCCGTTACCCCACTAAGAGCGTTGGCGACCATGGATCCGTAGAGCGCGCTAACGCACATCGCCGCAAGGCAACTACCTCTTGCAGGTGGATGTGGCTGGGCTGTTGATCCTTGCGTCATTGGCTTCCGCAGTCCTTCACTCCGTATCCACCGCCGCCGGGCGTTTCGAGGGTCAAGACGTCACCGGCGTTCACGTCTAGCTGAGCACAGCCGGGCAGTTCTTCGCGAGTACCGTCTGCATATTGGATCGTGTTCTTTCCGAGCTTCCCCGAATCGCCACCAGCGACGCCGTAAGGAGCGAACTCGCCTCGTCGTTGGCAAAGCGTTGAAACACTAAGTGGGCGGAGGAACTCTATTCTGCGCACGATCCCGTCGCCGCCGCAGTGTTCACCTTCGCCACCAGAGCCTTTACGGATCGAGAACTCAAGTAAACGGACGGGGAAGCGTTGTTCAAGAACCTCGGGATCGGTGAGACGAGTGTTTGTCATGTGCGTGTGAACGGCATCGGCTCCGTCGGAATTGGCCGTTGCTCCGCTTCCACCGCAGATCGTTTCGTAGTAGCCAAAGGAATCATCTCCGAAGAGGAGGTTGTTCATCGTGCCTTGGCTCGCCGCGGCGATACCGAAGGCACCGAGCAGCACATCGACGACGCGTTGAGACGTCTCGACGTTGCCGCCGGCAACCGCAACGCATTCGCTGGGCGAGTCGCCTTCCGGAGGATTCAGCAGACATTCAGGAAGCAGGAGATGAACCGGAGCGAGGACACCTTGATTGAGCGGGATGTCTTCATCGATCATGCATCGTAAGCAGTACATCACTGCCGCTGTAACGATCGCGCGATTGGCGTTGAGGTTTCCCGGCAGAACTGGAGAAGTTCCTGTGAAGTCGATCGTGGCTGCCTCGCCATTGACCGTCACGGCGACGACGATCGCCGAACCATCATCGAGATAGTCGATGAACTCTCGTTTTCCGTCCGGCAACCGCGAAAGAGCTTGTCGCATTCTCGTTTCGGCGGCCTGCTGGATATGGTGCATGTAAGCTTCGACCACGGGCCACGAATATCGCTCGACGAGATGCAGCAAGTCGCGTGCGCCCTGTCGGTTCGCCGCAATCTGCGCCGCGATATCCGCGATGTTGTCATCGATGCTGCGAGTCGGATGCGGACCAGAAAGTAGTAGCTCGCGCAGCCTGCCGATTCGTGTGGCTCCTGCTTCGGCGACCTTGAAGTTCCGAATCAGTACGCCTTCCTCGGCGAGGTTCTTCGAGAACGGCGGCATCGAGCCGGGCGTGATGCCGCCGATCTCGGCGTGATGTGCGCGGCTGGCGGTGAAGAAACGGAGTTCGTTCGATTTGTCATCATGAACGGGACTCACGACGGTCACATCCGGCAGATGTGACCCACCTCGATACGGATCGTTCGTGACGAACACATCGCCCGGACGAATCGTTGGATTGTCCGCAATGATCGCCTTGACGGTTGCACTCATGGCGCCGAGGTGTACGGGAATGTGCGGCGCGTTGACGACGAGATCACCGTCTGTTGTGAACAGAGCACAACTGAAGTCAAGACGTTCCTTCACGTTCATGCTACTAGATGTGTTCTGTAACGTTATTCCCATCTGTTCCGCGATCCCGGCGAAATGGTTGTTGAAGATTTCGAGCAAGATGGGTGACGGGGCCGCATCTTCGTTTAACCGCAAGCCGGAGGCGTGCGCTTCTGACACGCGGATAGCGCACGCCTCCGGCTTGCGGTTAAACGAGTCTTGCCACCTCACAGTCCCGGAGGGACGGCATGTAGTAGCCTGGGGCGTAAGCCCCAGGTAATCGTTTTCCCCATCGTTGAGCCCCGAAGGGGCGGCAGCCGTCTGCTCGGCCTCTTCTGCCGCCCCTTCGGGGCTCTCAGCTTGTAGGTCATCTGATACCTGGGGCTTACGCCCCAGGCTATTTTCTGCCACCGCTACGCGGCTAGTCGGCGCTGTTGTTCCCGCTTGTTGTAGACTCAACTCATAGCCCGACAACATCTCAGCCTGCCAACCGGGATCGATGACCGTTGTGGAGATATCTTCGATGACGACCGCCGGGCCAACGACAATATTGCCTGGTTGCAGATCACTTCGATTGATCACGGCGGCCGAAACCTTCGTGCCGTGGAAGAAGACGTCACAATTGCGATCGGCGGCGACAGGGGTGAGGCTCTCGCTCGATGATGAGTCGGGCAGCGTTGTTTGAGAGCGGCCAACGACTTCGACGCGAGCAGCTACGATCTCGAGCCGCTTGTCTTCATGCGTGTAACCATACAGCCGTTCATGCTCGGCACAAAACGCGGCACGCCAGTCTTCATCGGCTGGCTGCGCGATCGTCAGATAGGCGTCGAGGCCTTGGTAGCGCAGATCGAGGGCGCGGGATGTGATGATTCGGTTAGCAGGGTCCGCTGTTGAGGGCACCTCGGCCAACACTTCGCTTTTAGCTTCACTAGCGAGTTCGCGGAAGATCGCTTCGAGTTCTTTCGACGCCACATCCGCGTAAGACCGGTAGATCCCAGCCACGCGATGCCGGACGACGTCTGCCATGCCAGCGCCTAAAGCACTCATGATGCCGGCGTCGGGATGATTGAGGATCTTGTCGATGCCTAGCTCCTCGGCGATCGCACAGGCGTGCTGTGCCGCGGCTCCGCCGAAAGCGACGAGAACGTACTCGCTTGGATCGTATCCCTTCGCGACAGAGATCGAACGAATCGCCTTCGCCATATTGGCGTTGGCAACTTGCAGGAATCCGTCAGCCAGTCGGATCCGGTCGAACTGCGTGCGGGTTGTGGATTCGATCGCATCACAGAGCTCGTCGAGTTTCTCTCCGATCGCTGTCCGTGGAAGCAGTGGAAAAGGGAAGTGTTGTGGAAGCAGCTTGCCGAGGAAGAGGTTCATGTCAGTGACAGTCAAAGGGCCGCCGCGGCCGTAGCACATTGGTCCCGGATCCGCGCCGGCACTACTTGGCCCCACGCATAGCTTCACGCCGTCAAACCAACAGATCGAGCCACCGCCAGCCGCAACGGTCTCGATCGCCATCATGGGTGTCACGATTCGGACACCTGCTTTCTCCGTTTCGTATTCCAACTCGAATCGGCCATCAAAGCGCGAAACGTCTGTGCTGGTGCCGCCCATGTCGAAACCGATCGCGTTCTCGAAGCCGGCGGCTTGGGCGGCGCGCGAGAATCCGACGACGCCACCCGCGGGCCCAGAGAGGATACTGTCTTTGCCCGAGAATCGTTCGGCCGTCACCAAGCCACCCGCCGACGTTAACACGCGAAGATCGCTTTCTGTGCCAAGTGTCTTCCGCAACGTGGCGACATAGTCGCCCAGGATCGGATTCAGGTAAGCATCGACGACCGTCGTGTCGCCTCGCGAAACAAGCTTGATCAGTGGAGCGACTTCGTGAGAGACGCTGATTTTGGTGAAGCCCACTTCGCAAGCGAGGCGTGCAATCAGTTCCTCGTGATCCGTGAAGCGATAGCCGTGTAGCAGGCAAATGGCCAGCGAGTCGATGCCGTCGTCGCGAAGCTGTGCGAGCGTTTCGCGAATCGTTTCTTCGCGCGGAGCGACCAGAATCTCTCCGTCAGCCGAGACTCGTTCGTCGATCTCGATTGATCGTTCAAAGAGCGGCGTCGGCTTCTTGATCGCCAAATCGAACAGTCGCGGCCGGTTCTGATAGCCGATTCGCAGGATGTCGCCGAAGCCGGCCGTGGTAATGAAGGCTGTGCAGGCTCCGGTCCGCGTCAGCAACGCGTTCGTGCCGCGCGTTGTACCTAGACGAACCGTAATCGGAGGGATTCGTTCATCAAGTCGCAGACCGAGCAGTTGGCGAATCGCGACGATCGGTGCGGGTTCACCCGAGTCGAGTTCGTAGAACTGGCTGGGTGATGGACGCTGTGCGAGCGGCCGGTCGAGGTTGAAGACTTGGGAGCTGACACGCCACGAATCGACGGTGGATTCTGCAATGACGTTGCCGTGCTCGTCGATCAGCCGGATACGATAACCTTTCCAAAAGTCATCAGGCTCGTGTCGGCTGTCGGCGATCAGTGCGAGGTCGGATGAGCCGTTCGCAACTACGCCTTTCGTGACGCCTGAACTGAGCAGCTTGCAACGAACGAGCGAACCGTCAGGCCGCTGCGCAATGCAGTCCGTGAACGTACCGCCGACATCGATCCAGAACTGCCAACGGCGTGTCATCGATCATTGAGCCAGGGCTACAGTCTCTTTGCCACCGATACAGATCAAGTGCGAAGAAGTGCGAAGAAACAGTTTGCCGCCGGAGACCGCAGGCGTGGAGCGACTCGCTTCGCCGAGCGGATTCTTGGCTAGTAGTCTGTACTCTTTCTCGTCGGCAGCGATGACCCATACAACTCCTTCTTCATCGACGCAGTAGATCCGGTCGCGAACTCGAATCGGCGAGCCAGAGAACGCCGCGCCGGTTCGTGTGGACCACAACACTTTGCCACTGGGGGCATCGACGCAGGCCGCAAAGCCACGATCGTAAAGACAGAAGACGTTGTCACCCTTTGCGAGTAACGATGGTACGTAGGGAGCTTTGAAGCCGCCACTGTTCTTGATCTCATAGACAAGCTCCGGCTTCTTCCCGGGTTTAACAGCGGCGATGTAGTTTCCAGAGAAGCGACCCGATCCCGTTCCTCCAAAAATCAAACCGCCAGCCGTGATTGGTGAACCGACCGTTCGCATACTGAAGACGCCTTCGACGGCCCAATTCTTCTCACCGGTGCTAGGATCGAGACTGAAGACGCCGTTGCCAGTGCTGATGCAAACCAGCTCGTCTTTGCCTTCGTCGTTCGTGTAGATAAACGGGACAGAATAGCAAACGTTCGTACTGACGAGCGGAGTCCGCCAGCGCTCTTTGCCGGTTTTCCGATCGAACGCCATCATGAAGCTGTCGCCAGCCTTCTCGCCTTCCTTCAACTGATTAGCTTGTTGCGAGTTGTGCAGGATGACCATGTCTTCGTACAGAACGGGTGATGCACCGAAGCCATGTTGGCTCTGCCATCGACCCAGGTTCAGGCTCCAGGCTTCGGTGCCATCATGCTTGAAGGCTTTGAAACTTGTTTCCCTCGGCGTTGACCAGCCGATGTAGACATGGTCAGCGTCAGCGGCTGGCGAGGAAGAAGCGAAGCTGCTGCGCGTGTGAAGATGATGTACTTCGGACTTGTATTCCTTCTTCCACAGTTCCTTGCCGTCTTCCGTGTTGTAACAGAGCATGTATCGAGTGGCTGTGTCCGGGTCGGCGCTGAGGACAAAAACCTTGTTGCCCCACACGCAGGGCGACGAATGACCGAGACCCGGCAGTTCGACTTTCCAGTTATAATTCTTCTCCGTCCATCTGATCGGGACGGTTGTTGCGTCGCTGAAGCCTGTCCCGTTGGGTCCGCGGAAGCGATCCCAATTTTGTGCGGAAGTCGATGAGATCGTGAGTAGCGAAAGACTTGCGAATGCAACAATGACGAACAGAGAACGCATGGAAAGGCCCTTCAGTTTGGAGGGGGACACGGGCGGGTTTCTATGCTCGAAATGGTAACCTAGCAGGCGCGGAGATGCCAGTGTTAGAGAGCTTAGAAGTTAGTGCTTAGGACTTGGGAGAAACGCTGTCGGAGCAGGAGTGGGCTGCGAGTACAATGGTGACCGCCCCCATCGCAGTTAGCATTCCATGACCCTGCTGTGCGCGGGTCTCTGACCCCGCACCTGACTGACCGAAGGTCTCCTGGCCCGCGTCCTGCACTGCTGCGCGGATCTCTGATCCCGCATTTGGCGCGAGCTGGGAGACCTTCGGTCGAGCTTGCGACGGGGTCAGAGACCCGCGCCGAGCACGGAGGGGTCGGAGACCCGCAGCGAGCAGGGTAGCTGACGGCGAGGCAGCGGTGAGTGCGAGTAGGTCCCCTACAACCGTCGTCGGGCAGCGCTCGCAACCGTCTTCGAATTGCTGCGATCTTGAGCCCGAATCCACTCGATGATTCTCCAATCGAGCCACCACCGATCAGGGTCGGGGCCTCGAGCGGCGTAGTAACCAACATGCCCACCTTGCGGTGTGGCGAGGAGCGTTGTCGTTGGTGATAACTCCGCCCGCTCGAACATCTCGAAGGGAATGACGGGATCATCGTGCGATGTGATGATCAGAGTTGGAATACCGATTTCGTTTAAGCGTGGTAAGGCACTGCACTGCCGATAGTAGTCCCAGACGCCATCGAAGCCGCTCAGCGGTGCCGTCACGCGATCGTCGAAATCGACGATGCCGCGAGGCGCTGGTGCAAGCTGGATGTTTGCGAGGCCAGGCATGAACTCGCGGCGATCCTGAACGAAACGAACGAGCGCGCTCGCGAAATTCCTGCTGAAGACGCGATTGAAGCCTCGCTCGATGTTCTCTCCACAGCAGACTAGATCGATCGGCGGCGCGATCGCGATGCCGCTGTCCAGATTCGCGGGTGGTTGTGAACCGGATTCCCCGAGCATCTTCAGCGCGATGTTGCCCCCCAGTGAGAAACCGATGATGGTGCAAGGCGATCGGGGGCACAATTCGTGAATTGCCTCGACGGCCGCACGAGCATCCTCGCTACGTCCGGCATGTCCGGGGTGTTGAGCCAACTTCATGCCGGCTCCACAACCTCGCATATCCATCCTAAAAGTGCGGACTCCAGCATCGTTCAGCTTGCCGGCGATACGCACAAGATAAGGTGACCCGTGACAACCCGTCACGCCATGCAACAACAACGTGGCCCGCTCGCCAGGCTTCCACTCAGCCGGGCAGTCATCGTGCAGCACGATCTTGTCGCCGTCCGGCAGATCGACGATATGCCGCTTGGCTTGATAAGGACGCGACTGCCCAGGGATGTATTGGGCGACGAGCGTTTGTGCGCGACCGCTCCGAAGGAAGAGGAAGGGCTTGAAAGGCGGGGCGTCGATCATTTCAATCCGTATTCGTCAACCTTACGGTATACCGTTGCGCGGCCGAGTCCGAGCAGCTTCGTGGCGTCCGGGATGTTGCCGCCTGTGCGCGACAGAGCCTCCTTGATGAGTTTGCGTTCCCAGAAATCCATCCGCAGCGATTCCAACTCATCCGAGCCGACGTCTCGCAGCCCAAGGTCTTCGGGTACGATCTCATTCTCCAACGCCAAGACGACTGCGCTGTCGATGACGTTGCGCAACTGGCGGACATTCCCAGGCCAGTTATAGCCCAGTAACTTCTCGCGAGCCGGCGGAGCAAGCTGCAACTCAGAACGACCATGCTGCACTTTGAAGTGTTCGAGGAAGAAGTCCAGAAGGACTTCGATGTCGCCACCGCGGTCGCGCAGTGGAGGGATGTAAAGTTCGAACACCGACAGCCGATAATACAAGTCTTCGCGGAAGCGGCCGTCACGAACGAATTCGCTTAGATCGCGATTCGTTGCCGCCACGACTCGCACATCGACGGAGATCTCCTTCTGCCCGCCGACCGGAAGAAAGGGATGTCCCTCGAGGATGCGTAACAGCTTCGCCTGTCCTTCGAGAGTCATCTCGCCGACTTCATCCAGGAACAGCGTGCCCGAATCCGCCTGCCCGAACCAACCTACATGATCCTTCTCGGCACTCGTGAAAGCTCCCTTCTTGTGGCCGAAGAGCTGGCTCTCCATCAGGTCGCGAGGGATGGCTGCGCAGTTGACCGATAGCATCGGCCGATCAGCTCGCGGACTTGCCTTGTGAAGCGCTCGCGAGACGAGTTCCTTGCCGCAACCGCTCTCGCCGCGAACAAGCACACATCCCGCCGCGCGAGCCACTCGTTCGATCTTGCTCTTCAATTGCAGCATCGGCTTGCTCTCGCCGATCAATTCGTCGAAGCCGGCTGATTTGGCGACGAGTCGCTCGTGGTCGGCGCGCAGCGTTGTGAATTGGCGCGCGTTAGTGAGTGCGAGCGTCAGCAGGTTCGCGACGGACAATGCCACTTCGAAGTCGCTCCTCTGAAAATGTTCCTGCTGCATATAGAGATGAATCGCACCTAGCATCGCGTCCGTGCGGACAAGCGGGACGCAGATCGCGTCGGCGTAGTGCTGCAAGCTGTCCGAGGCATTCTTCAAGGTTTGTTCGCTTAGCCATACCGCGCGGCTTTGACCACTTACTAACTCGGTGAGTGATTCGCTTAGTTGTATTTCCGCGTCGTCAGGAAGCACACGCTTGGGTTTCAAGTGCCCTTCGTCATCGACCCACAGAAACCCGACGACGGACGCCCGCGAGCGTTCTTTCAGCAGGTCGAGCGAGAGGTTAATCGCGTCGTCCTGCTCGCGACAACCGAGCAGCGTGATGCTGAGTTGATAGAGGTCGATAATGTCTTTCGCGTGTTCTTCCTCAGCCAGTGCGGCGGCGGCGAAGCTGCTTGTGTCGCTGCCTATCATGGGCGTGTCGAAGACAAGCGTTTGAGTCAATTCAAGCTTGTTCGCTTCCAGAAGTGAAGAACCGACATCCCCATCGCGGAACGTGAACTCCGCACCGCCGACTTTTAAGTAGCAATTATCGACCAAGCGGACTTCGTCGATCTTCTGCCCATTCAAAAAAGTGCCGTTGCGGCTGTCTGCATCTCGCAACCACCAGCCATCCTCGTCAGAATACACAATCGCATGGACACGCGAAGAGAGTGGATCGGAGAGTACGATCTGACAATCCAGGCCGCGGCCAATACGGTTCTCGGCCTTCGGGTCGAGCAAATAATTCGAACCGGTACGCGAACCGGCGGTCATCGTCAGATAGGCAGGCACGTTGGACCGAGCCCCTTCAAGGCGAAGAGATTAACGAACGGCTTTGGGCATCGAAGCCGGAGGCATTGAGGATCGAAGTCAGAGTATAGCAGTACGGAATCCGAGCCACGACACCCCGCACACTTCAAGATTGCACATCGGCTCTATAATGTGAAGCGAAACGCATATCGACTTTGGTAACACAACAGCGATGCCTGAACGCACTGGAATCCTTATCGTCGGACATGGTACTCGCGATGCGCGCGGCGTGGCGGAGTTTGTTGCTGCTGCCGAAATGGCTTCCGAGCTCTTGCCGGATTACGCTGTCGAACACGCGTTTCTCGAACTCGCCGAACCGACTATCAAGTACGCCGTTGAGCGGCTCGCGCGAGCGGGTATTAAGGAGACGGTGATTGCTCCGATGTTGTTGTTTGCCGCTGGGCATGCCAAACAGGACATTCCACGGCTTGTGGCGGAGGCAACTCGCGACCTTGCCATGTCGTTTTGTCAGGCTGAGCCGTTGGGTTGTCACGCGAAGATGGTGGCTGCTTCAGCCGAACGCTTCTGCCAAGTGACGAACGGTCTTTCCGCAGATGAACTTCGAAGGACGCTGTTGATCCTCGTGGGACGTGGCAACAGTGATCCGCTGGCCGTTGCCGACATGCATCGCTTCGCTGGCTTGCGGGCGGCGAGAGCTGGCGTTGGTGGCGTCGAGGTTGCTTTCATGGCGGTTGCCAAGCCAGGAATCCGAGACGCCGTCGCGGCCGCGGCACGCCGCTCGTTCGACCGGGTCGTCGTCCAGCCTCACCTGCTCTTCCGCGGACAAGTCTTGGACTCGCTTCACGATATCGTCGATTCAGCGCGTGCGGATTGCCGAGAAAAAAGAACAGAGTGGCTAGTAGCGGATCATCTCGGGCCAAGCCGATTTGTCGCTGAGGCTTTAACCGAGCAGTGCCTGGAAGCCGTGAAACGAGAAGGGTTTTGAGTCAATTCGGGCTTGGATCCACCGAACTGTGGCCGGCCGCAAGATCGCATCGATCTTGCCTCGACCCTTGTTTCCGCTTAACATCGTACAAGCTGTTATCCTTAGGTAGGTTACGGATTTCCTTTCACTTCTCCACATTACCGCGAGGGAACGTCATGCGCAGCGCTTTTGGGATACTGAATCGGCGGCCTTGGCTGGGATGCTCCGTGGTTTCACTAACGCTAGTTTCAGCCTGCATTGCCTGGCTTCAACTCCCCGCCGCTCCCATCGCTCCTTCGCCTGCCCGTGATCGCCAGGTCACGCTACGAGTGCGGGGCCTGATCGAAAGCGAACATCTATCCCGGCACGCGCTCGATGATGAGATCTCGATGCGTGCGATAAAGTCATTCCTCGAAGGCTTCGATCCGCGCAAGATGTACTTCCTGCAGTCCGACATTGATGAGTTCATGAAGAAGGACCGTTCGCTGGACGACGATGTTCGCCAGGCGAAACTCGGCTTTGCCCGCGACGTCTTTGATCGCTACATGCAGCGGCTGAATGAGCGGGTGACTCTCGTAGAAGAACTGCTGGCCGAGCAGCATGACTTCAAGGTTGACGAGGAGATCATTACGGACCCCGAGGCTTTGATCTATCCTAGTGACGCGGCCGAGGCTCGTGAGCGCTGGCGAAAGCTCATCAAGCTGAATCTGCTGACGTTCAAAGCGGACGGCGAAGAGGAGGCTGAAGCGCGGCGCAAGATCGGCCGTCGCTACCAAAGCCTAAAGAAGCGTTGGGGACAGACGGATAGCGACGAATTGTTGGAACGCTTCCTGACTGCGGTGACGAGCAGTTACGATCCGCATACGACCTACATGTCGCCAACTACGCTCGAGAACTTTCGCATCTTGATGCGTTTGAATCTCGAAGGCATCGGTGCTGCGTTACAGATTTCCGACGAGGGTTATACCGTCGTCAGCAAAGTCATTCCGGGCGGTGCAGCGGATAAAGATGGCCGCCTGAAACCTGATGATCGCATCGTTAGCGTGGGACAAGGCGACACGGGCGAGATGGTCGATGTCGTTGATATGAAGTTGAACGATGTTGTGCAATTGATCCGAGGTAAGGCGGGCACTATCGTTCGTCTCGGAACCCAGTCAGGTGGCGCGGGCGAAACTAGCGTCTACGACATTACGAGAGCCAAGATCGAACTCGCGGACAGTGCAGCGAAGAGTCGCGTTATCCAGCGCGGTCAAAAGCCGGACGGCGAAGCTTACAACTTCGGCATAATTGATTTGCCGAGCTTCTACATGGACATGGAAGCAGCTCGCGATGAGCAAAATGAGTTCCGCAGTACGACCCGCGACGTGCGACGCATCTTGAGCGATTTCCGCTCTAAGAACGTCGATGCAGTCGTGCTTGATTTGCGGCAGAACGGTGGCGGAAGTCTGACCGAGGCGATTACTCTCACCGGGTTGTTCATCGATCAGGGACCCGTTGTGCAAGTGAAAGACTGGGCGAATCGCAAACAGAGTTTCAACGACCTTGAGCCCGGTATGGCTTGGGATGGCCCGTTCGTTGTGTTGACAAGCAAGTTCAGTGCGAGTGCCAGTGAGATTCTTGCCGGTGCGATTCAAGACTATCACCGTGGCTTGATCATTGGTGACGAATCGACTCACGGTAAGGGCACCGTCCAGAGTCTGCTCGATATCGGCAGCCTAATGTTCCGCATTCCCAACCCGCCGAATCTCGGTGCGCTGAAGATCACGCAGCAGCAGTTCTATCGCCCCAACGGGGACAGCACGCAGAAGCGAGGTGTGTTGCCGGATATCGTGCTGCCGTCACTGACGAACGAAATCGGAATGGGCGAAGCGGAACTCGATTATGCTGTCGATTTCGATCGAATCGAAACTGCCAAGTTCAACAGTTACAACATGGTCGCGGCCAACAGCTTGCAACGTCTGCGAACTCACTCCGAGAAGCGTATTACAGAGTCGGAAGAATACAAGAAAGAATTGGCCCGAATCGAACGCTATCAGCGTCTGAAGGACGAAAAGTCGATCTCGCTGAATGAAGAGAAGTATCTCGCCCGCCGGGACACCGAGCGTGACGCCGAAGAGGAACAGGAGAAGCAGCTCGAAGAGCAGCAAGGTGCGGTTGAGCGTGAGATCTTTGAAGATAACTTCCAGAACAATGAGGTCATCGACATCACGCTCGACTACCTCAAGGAACTCGCCAACAACAAAGTCGCGCGAGCCCGCTAAGGAGCGGACTTGGGATTAATCCGACATCCTGGTTGGAATGATTGTCCCGAAGGGCCCCAGTCAATTATCCCCAGACTTTAGTTGGACAGCGCTACTTTGATTGAGGCTAGCATCTTGCCGTCAGTCGTTTAACCCTTAGCCGTAGGCGAGGTGAGGCCGCCATGCTGCCTCGCCTACGGCAACGGGTTAACGATTTGATGACAGGACTTTGCAGATGCTATCAGGCCTCAAAGTGGCGCTGTCCAATTAGTTTGGGGACGTATGTAAACACACGCTCCTTAGACTGTTAACTCTGAGATTGATGTTGTTTTCGCACCATGTAGGACGGCCACTCTTGGCTGTCTTGCGTCGGGCAAGAGTGCCCGACTTACATCGGCTGCGGCAGTGCCGCGCTAGACCGTCCTACGAAGGCCTGCCTACGGAGTTGATTCCCATCACTCTGCGCCGGCTGCTGACGGCTGTTCCTTGCAGGAGGCAATCGCCATCACGGCGAATGCTGTTCCCGCATGCGAAATGAAGTGCTTGCTGTCTTTATTGAGCGATCGCGTGTACCACCGGCCGCTGGCACGCTGGTTGGCTTTGAGCCACGCGATGCCTTTTGACAGTCGTGCGTCGTCCGCTTTGACCCCAGAGCAACGCAGGGCGAAGATCGCAAAGCCGGTCGCGTAGCCATCGCTCGTTTCAGTGTCTTGTTCTTTGCCATCACCCCGTTCCCAGTCTCCGAAAGTGGCGAACGCCCAGCCGCCATCTTTCTTCTGTAGGACGAGCAACTTCTCGACACACTCGTTTCGCTGTTTAGGCGTCAGCAGCTCAAGGCCATAGCTTTCCGCCCACAGCAACATGGCTTGATGATGCAGTGTGGGTGCAGGGTTGTTCTTCAGGAACGTTTTCAGCTTCGCCAGTCCTTGCTGTGCCTCCGGAGTTTGAGCATAACCGTCCGGAGCCGCGCCGATCGCCAAGGCGGCGATGGCGATTCCATAGTCGTCGTCAGATTCCATCGGCGGCCAACCACACTTTAACCACTCGAATCCGCCATCTTCCCGTTGAACCGTCCACATCCGCTTCAGCGCTTTGCTGGTCGTTGCATGCAGCTTGCCCGACGTCGCAGCGTCGTTGATGGCCAATACCGCCGCACTCATCACGACTTCGGCATCCCATCGTGGTCCCTCTTTCTCCCAACGCTGTTCCACCATCTCTTCTAAGGCCACACGAACTTGCTTCTGAGCAGTTACGTTTGCGTCGATCGTAGGCCGAGAGATCAAGTAGCTGAAGTTGGTGTGGCAGGCGAAGCACTTACGGCTCTTTGTCCAATCGAGGGACGCTTGGTCGAGGAAGCGTGTTGACGCATCGAGTGAGAATGCATCGGCGAGAGGCTCGTCGCTGGAATTCGCGGTAGGTGTCGTGACGTTCTCCAGAGTGAGCTCTTCGGCGGCAAACACAGATGAGCTGATAAGGACGATCGCGAGAAACAGACGTGTGTGCATGGTGAGGCTCCAAACAAAGCGAAGAATGGGCGTACAGGAAGGAACGAATGGCGTGGTCGTTGACGCCGCAATCAATGCAGCAGCAACGCTCTAAGATTAGACCAGCTCACGCGTGCCCGTTCAACAAAGGCTTGAGGAATTGGCCGGTGAAGCTTCCTTCCGCGGCGGCGACTTCCTCTGGAGTTCCTACGGCCACGATCTCACCCCCCGCTTCACCACCTTCGGGGCCAAGGTCGATCAGCCAATCCGCGCACTTGATGACGTCCAGGTTATGCTCGATGACGATCACCGTGTTGCCTTTATCGACCAGACGCCCGAGGACTTCGAGCAATCGACAGATATCCTCAAAGTGTAATCCCGTTGTTGGTTCATCTAGCAAATACAGTGTTTGGCCAGTATCAACGCGCGCGAGTTGCGACGCGAGCTTGACCCGTTGCGCTTCGCCGCCGGAGAGTGTTGTCGATGGCTGTCCTAAGGGCAGGTAGCCGAGCCCGACGTCGTTGAGGCAACGCAGGACGCGATGGATGCCGGCAAAGTTCTCGAAAAACGCGACTGCATCACTCACCGGCATGTTGAGCACGTCCGCGATCGTCTTCCCCTTGTAACGCACTTGCAATGTCTGGCGATTGAACCGCGCTCCGGCACACTCGTTGCAAGTGACGAACAAGTCCGGCAAGAAGTTCATCTCGATCTTCTTCACGCCGTGTCCCTGACATTCCTCGCAGCGGCCCGACTTAGCGTTAAAGCTGAAGCGACTGGCCCGGAAGCCGCGCTGCTTGGCATCTCGTGTGTTTGCGAAGACCTTGCGCACTTCGTCGAAGAGGCCGGTATAAGTGGCTGCGTTGCTGCGCGGAGTCCGGCCGATGGGTGACTGGTCGATCTGAATGACTTTGTCGATTTGGCTTACGCCGCGAAGGCTTGTGAACGGCCCTGACTTTGGAGCCATTCCACCCAGCCGTCGAACCAGTGCGCGGGCTAGCGTTTCGTTAACGAGCGAACTCTTCCCGGAGCCACTTACTCCCGTGACGCAGATAAAGCAGCCGAGCGGAAACGCGGCACCGGCGTCCTTCAGGTTGTTGATCGTCGCGCCTTCGATCGTAACGGAACGAGACTTGGCTGCGCGGCGCCTTTTTGACGGGACTTCGATCTTTGACCGTCCGCTCAGATACCGCCCGGTCACGGAGAGCTCATCAATGCACACCTGCTCTGGCGTTCCCTGTGCGATGATTTGTCCGCCTCTCGTTCCTGCACCAGGACCAACGTCCACCAACCGATCCGCTTGCCGCATCATAGCTTCATCGTGCTCGACGACGAGCACCGTGTTTCCCTGTTGCTGCAAGTCGCGCAAGGCATCGATCAAACGTTGGTTGTCACGTTGATGAAGACCGATCGAAGGCTCATCGAGCACATAGCAAACTCCGACCAAGCCTGACCCGATGCTCGTCGCCAACCGCACACGTTGCAACTCGCCTCCGCTAAGCGTGTCCGCGGCTCGATCCAAGGTGAGATAGTCCACCCCGACCTTGATCAAGAACTCCAGTCGATGACGGATCTCGACCAACAGCGGATTTGCGATTGGTTGATCCCGTTTCGGAAACTTCAACTGGGAGAAAAAGTCGTGGGCTTTGCCGACCGACAAGCCGGTGATCTCGGAGATAGACTTCTCCTGGAGTGTTACGTTGCCTGCCTCTCGGCGAAGTCGCGAGCCGTCGCACTCGCGGCAAGTGACCTCGCCTCGGAATGTCGCAAGTTGGTCTTGCCGTTTCTTTCGAGTCGCCGTGGCGAACTCTTTCTCTAACATCAGGAGAACGCCCAAGAACTTCGGCTTTTTCCGACCGTGGAGTAACGCTGTGATCGTCTCCTCTGGCAGGTCAGACAACGGTGTGTCCCAAGTCGCCTTGTGAGCGGTCAGGAACCTGTCGAGTTCGGTTCGCACTTTCTTTGTCGCTGCCGGTGTCTGACCCTTCCACGGCAACACGGCACCGGCCGCTAACGAGCCTTCCAGATTCGGCAGGACGAGTTCCGGATCAAACTCCTCTCGCACACCGAGTCCGTCGCAGTCGGGGCACGCACCGTAAGGACTGTTGAAGCTGAACGTACGGGGCTCGATCTCCTCATAGCTGACGTTGCACGTTGGACAGGCGTAGATCGTGCTGTACAACTCGTCTCGCCAGTCATCGGCAGCCGTGCCATCGAGGTGATAGCAGATCGACATCAAGCCATCTCCCAGCCGTACCGCGAGCCGAATCGATTCGGCCAGACGTGCATCGATCCCGGGTTTCATAATGATTCGATCGACTACCGCGTCGATATGATGCACGCGCCGCGGCTCGAGCTGCGGCGCGTTTTCCACTTCGTAGACTTCGCCATCCACCCGCGCCCGCAACAGGCCCGCCTTGCGGATCTGCGCGAAGACTTCCTTGTGTTGGCCGCGGCGGCCTCGCACGAGCGGGGCCATGACCATCGTCTTGGTGCCGTCTGGCAGTTCGGCGAGTCGTTCCTGAATTTGCTCGACCGTCTGTTGCTGGATCGGCTCTCCACAATCGGGGCAGTGGGGAACTCCCAGCCGCGCCATCATCAAACGCAGATAGTCGTAGATCTCGGTCACCGTCGCGACGGTGCTGCGAGGGTTTTGATTGGCCGGACGCTGATTGATGCAAAGCGTCGGTTGTAGCCCTTCGATCAGGTCAACGTCCGGCCGCTCCATCTGATGAAGGAATTGCCGAGCGTAGACCGACAGGCTTTCGATAAACTGCCGCTGGCCTTCGGCAAAGAGCGTATCGAAGGCGAGGCTGCTCTTGCCCGACCCGCTGGGGCCTGTCAAAACCACCAACTGATTTCGCGGAATATCGAGACTAACATTCTTCAGATTGTTGACGCGGGCGCCGCGGATCTGGATCTGCGAACTCGCGTCGAAAGGAGCATCAACAACGTCGATTTGCTGAGGACTTGTTGACATCAGACGCTATAGTTTGGAGTAAAGACGAATCTGTCACCGTAACAGAGGCATCGGCGTCGAGCAAGCTGAGGCGGTTTGTCGGCTATGCTTTAGCATAGAACGTGCTGAAGCATTTCCTCCACCGTTGATCAGAGTTTGATGGAATCGAAAGATCGAATTTTGCTGCCGGGACTGCAATCATTTGCCGAACGCGAAACTGCTCTGCTTGCACCTTACGCGATGCGCAGCGTTGATTCAGCAGGCCGCAAACACACGGAGCCAGACCATCCCTATCGGAGTCCGTTTCAACGCGATCGCGATCGGATTCTGCACTGTTCGGCTTACCGCCGGCTGAGCGGAAAGATGCAGGTCTTTACGGGTGACATGGGGGATTACCATCGGACGCGTTTGACGCATACGCACGAAGTCGCTTCGATCGCGCGGACGGTTGCGCGGGCCTTGCGTTTAAACGAAGATCTCGTCGAAGCGTTGGCTCTGTTTCACGACATTGGTCACCCGCCGTTCGGACATGCGGGCGAAGACGCGTTGAACGAATGCCTGACGGACGACGGTGGCTTCTCGCACAATCAACATGCGCTCACGATCGCCGAAGAATTGGAGATCCGATACGCCGGCTTTCCGGGGCTGAATCTTACAGCCGAGGTTCTCGACGGGCAGGGGATTCGAGCCGACAAAGAGAACGTCGAACTCCAACCCTTGCTGGAAGTTCAGCTTGTCGATGCCGCGGACAGCATTACCTATGACGCCCACGACACAGACGATGCGGTCAAGTTGGGTCTGCTGACGCTTGACGAGCTGGCTGAGGTGCCGTTGGTTGCCGCAACAATCTTGCGGGTGAAGAAGCGGCTGACCAACTTGCCTGCCGAGTTGCTACGGCCAACCGTTGTGCATGAGCTGATTGACTTGCAAGTCAGCGATGTGTTTCGCCACTGCGGTCAGCTCCTCGGGCAGTCCGGAATCCAGAGTGTCCAAGAGGCCCGTCTGGCATCGTTTCGGATCGGTCCGAGTGCCGAGCTTGCGGAGCAAAAGGCCGAACTGGAAGGCTTCTTGTACGAACGGGTGTACAGGCATCCGAATCTCATCCAAGTAAGAACCGTCGCGCAGGCGCGGCTTCACGAGATGTTCACTCATCTTCTCGAACATCCAGAATGGTTACCGAAGACCTTCCAGCGACGATCCGAGCGTGTCGGATTGCGGTGCAGCGTTGGTGAATACATCGCGGGGATGACCGATCGCTATTGCAACGAACAGTACGAAGCACTCTTCAGGGGCTAGTCTTGTCGGGGGGAGTAGTAGTAGAATGTGAGCCGTACTACAAGCTGAGGTGCGTAATGCACGAGCGCATTTCTTGATTACGCCGCCTCTGACTCGTGCTCACGGAGCAGGGAACAGGCATGATACTCTGGATTCTTCGCGGCATCTTGCTGCTGGCCTCCGCAGGTGCGGCAGTTTCCATCATCAAGTCAGATGCCTTCAACTCTGCTGAATTCGACAACCCTGCGTTGCCAGCCGCGATTGTCTTCGTGGGCGTCTTGGGGCTCGCGGTGGCGGTTATGTTGGTCGATATTTTTACGCCGCAGAAGCGGATTGACGTCGTCTCTTGCGTCTACTTTGGGATCCTGATCGGACTTTTTCTCACGCTGGTCGTGTTCTTCACGATCGAGCCACTGGTCGGGCAACTTGGGTTTGTGGCCTATTCGCAACCGATAAGAAGCACGATCGGCCTGATGCTCTGTTACATCTGTATCAGCGTACTCCTGCAGACGCGTGATGACTTCCGCTTCATTATTCCGTACGTTCAGTTTTCGAAAGAGGTGAAAGGTGTCAAGCCCTACTTGTTGGATACTAGCGTGGTCATTGATGGACGAATTGCCGACCTCGTGGAAACGCATGTGTTTGACAACCAACTTGTAATGCCAAGATTCGTTTTGGCGGAACTGCAAGCGATCGCTGACAGCAGCGACAAGCTACGGCGTTCACGCGGGCGCCGCGGACTTGATATTCTCAACCGACTGAGATCTGACGAATCCGTCGAGTTGCGAGTTCATGATCGTGAGACGCCTGACATGTCCGGCCAGCCAGTCGATATGAAACTTGTATTGTTGGCAAAGCATCTTGGCGGCAAAGTGGTCACTGGCGATTACAACTTGAACAAGATGGCCAAGATTCAAGGCGTTGCTGTCATCAACTTGAACGACGTGGCAAATTCTCTGAAGCCAGTGTTCCTGCCTGGTGAGGTCCTTGAGGTGCGGATCGTCAAGATGGGTGAAGAGCCGGGGCAAGGTGTCGGCTACCTCGACGATGGCACGATGATTGTCATCGAGGGCGGCCGCGACTACATCAATCGCCTGGTTCGCATCGCGGTCACCAGTGTCCTGCAAACAAGCGCCGGCCGGATGATCTTTGGCAAGTTCCAGGCAACGGCGTGATCTGAGCCAACGGTTAGTTCTCTCTTCGCCCGCGAGACGCTTTGGTTTGACGGACCACGACGGGCAAGCCCCGAATGGCGTGGACTTAAGCTGCATCGGGGCTCCTCCACGGAAGAAACGAGGGCGGCTCTCATTTGTCGATTAATGGTGCGACGAGGCGAAGAAAGAGGGCAGTCTGCCACCTAACGAGTAGCGGTTTCAGAAGCCGCTGCGATGCGCCGGCGAGCCATGTCGCAATACTCCTCGACGCAGTCGATCCCGAGGTAGTGTTTTTGCAGCCGTTCGGCAACGACTGCCACGGTCCCACTGCCAGCGAAAGGATCGAGCACGGTGCCACCTTCCGGACAACTCGCGAGAACACACGTCTCGACAAGCGACTCGGGAAAGACAGCGAAGTGAGCTTCGCGGAACTTCGATAATGAAATCGACCAGACCGTTCGCTTGTTGCGGCCTTTGGGATGAAACGCTTGGTCCCAGCGACCGTCGTGCAAGTTGGAATCGCCGCTATTCTTCCCCGTTTCCGGCGTGCCTCCGCGTTTTCCGAAGTGGCCGCGACCACCCTTCATCTTGCTCTTTTCGCTGAATGTGACATGTGGCTCTCGAATGGCATCGGCGTCGTAGTAGTAGTAGTCCTTTGACTTCGTGAAGAAGAAGATGTACTCGTGGTCCACCGTGGGACGTGTCTTTACCGAGGAAGGCATCGCGTTCGGCTTGTGCCAGATCACGTCACTTCGCAAACGCCAGCCAGCATCTTTCAAAGCCAACGCCGCTCGCCACGGCATCCCGAGTTGCTCGCCATCGATATATTTATCGCCGATGACAACCCAGAGGGAACCACTCTCCTTCGTAACGCGAAGGCATTCGCTGAATACTTCAACCAGACGGTCGATGTATTCTTCGGGCTTGCGTTCGACACCGATCTGATCGATTCCGGTGTAATCGCGTTGGCGATAGTACGGTGGGCTCGTGACCGTGCAATCGATCGAGTTGCTGGGCAAGGTGCGGAGCGTCTCGCAGGCATCCCCGCAGAGGATCTGATCAACGACTGCTGCGCCATTCTGTTTGACAGTCTTCGTCCGTGTCATTGTCTACATCCGTTCGACGACGTTGATTCCTAGAAAGTTCAATCCCTGTTTGATTGTTCTGGCCGTTAGGTCACAGAGCAGCAAACGGCTATTGCGAGTCGTTTCGTTCTGAGCCTTGAGCACATGGCACTGCTCGAAGAATTGCGCGTAAGACTTTGATAGATCGTAAAGGTACGTCGTTAGCAAGTTCGGACGATAATCTTCCGCGACGTCCGCCAACGCATCCGCGAAACGGAGTAGCTCCAGCGCCAAGGCGCGTTCCGCACGTTCGGCAAGTTCAATGGCCCGCTTGGCCATGCGCAGCTCCTGAATATCCACTTTGCCTCTTCCGAAGATGCCGTTCACGCGGGCATACGAATACTGCATGTAAGTCGCGGTGTTACCGGTCAACGCGAGCATCTTGTCATAGCTGAAGACGTAGTCACTAGTGCGATTGTGTGACAGGTCGGCGTACTTGATTGCGCCGATTCCAACAGCGTTCGCGATTTCGCGACATTCATCTTCGGAGAGTTCCGTCCCATCGCCTTTCGCATCATCACCGCCCGCGACAACAGCGTAAGCTCGATCAACGGCTTCATCGAGAAGACTCTCTAACCCGACAGCAACGCCAGCCCGCGTCTTGAAGGGCTTACCGTCTTCGCCCAGCACAGTGCCAAAGCTGACGTGTCGAACTTTTAGGTCGGTGTAGCCCCAAAGCTTCGCGGCCGCAAACAGCTTGTCGAAGTGTTCGCTTTGCCGGTGGTCAACGACATAGAGGATCTCATCCGGCTTCCATTGCTCCATACGGAACTGAATCGTGGCGAGATCGCTCGTGGCGTACAGGAAGGCACCATCCTTCTTGCGGATGATCATCGGAGCTTTGAAGCCATCGAGAAAGACGCAAATCGCGCCTTCGCTTTCTCTGGACAACGAGCGTTTCTCAAAGTCATCGACGACCTGCGCCAAACGGGCATGATAGTAGCTCTCGCCGTATTCGTAATCGAATTCGATGTCCAAGCGGTCGTAGACCTTCTGGATCTCCTCGCGGCACTTCGGCAGGAACTCTTCCCAGAGCCGCTGGTTCTCTTCGTCTCCAGCGTGCAGCTTCGCTGTCTCTTCGAGGACGGCAGCAGCAATCTGTTCGTGCGAATCGGCCATTGCCAGGAGTTCAGGACCGCTTTCAACTGCTGCCAATTTCGCGTTAGTTGACTTGATAGCTTCCTTGGTCTGAACCACTTTCTCTTCAAGCTTGCCGACAGCCTTCTTGGCTTTTTTCGCCGCCGCCTTGTCGTCCGGCAGAGGTAGATTCTGTTGGGCAATGACTGCGGCTTCACGCTCGCCAAGCTCTTGTCGGAGCTGAGGAAGCCGCTTCCTGCTGTTGTGGTACTCGACCAGGGTGTTTACCAGCCGATACAAGCGGCTTAATTCGGCGACAGGCTCTCGTTCAAAGGCGTCTCGATCGACGAAGTGCTTGTAGCCATAGATGATCATCCCGAACTGTGTGCCCCAGTCGCCGATGTGGTTGTCGCTGATGACACGATGTCCGAGGAATCGCAACGTACGTGTCAGCGCGTCGCCGATCACGGTCGATCGGATGTGGCCAACGTGCATCGGCTTGGCAACGTTCGGAGAGGAGTAATCGATCACGTAGGTCTTCGGCTGCGCGACGACAGGCACGTCCAACCGATCGTCCTGGACTGCATGAGCCAACCTGGCGAGTAGCCACTCGTTCTTCAATTGCAGGTTGATGAAGCCCGGCCCCGCGATCTCCGGCGGCTCGCACATGTCCGCGAGATTGAGCTTCGACACAATGTCCGCTGCAATGTCTCGCGGAGCTTTGCCTAGCTGCTTTGCCAGCGGCATCGCGCAGTTAGCTTGATAGTCGCCGAACTTCGCGTCCTGCGCCGGACGAATCATCGCTAATAAGTCGGTCGGGTCATCGACCAACTGATCAAGAACGACACGAAAGCGGGCTTTTAACTCAGTCAGGATATTCATCAGAGGCGCCAGTCCTTGGTGCACATAATGTCAAGTGGAAGACGAGTCTGGTCAGGGCGCGGACGTTCCTGGCTCGTCCGCCTGATTAACGACGCCGGTTAGATCGACTCGTTTCGCCTGAGCCCACAAGTTTTCGAGGTCGTAGTAGCCTCGTTTCTCTTCATCGAATAGATGAATCACAACCGTTCCGTAGTCGAGCAAAATCCATCGAGACTCCTGATAGCCTTCGACCCCCATCCGCTTGTCGCCGAGATCGTCTTCCAACGTGTGATCAATCTCCTCGCTCATGGCGTGGAGTTGCCGGCGACTCGTGCCTGTCGCCAGCACGAAGTAGTCGAAGACAGGAGTGATTTCGCGAAGATCCAGGACGACAACGTTTTGGCCTCGGTTGTCTGCAGCCGTGCGTGCCGCTGCCAATGCCAGTTCAAGGCTGCGTTCAGAGTTGCGGCTCATTGTCGATGTATCTGCTGCCGTAGTGCCGGCCACCTGTTCTCCTTTAGTCGCGGACGCTGCCAAGACAAGGGGTTGAGACTTCGTCGAACCAACCGCTTGAATTCTACTCGATGAAAGACTGTAATGTCACCGCCCAGGTTCGGTGCCAAAGACGGCCAACGCGTCAACTAAAGGAGATTTCACGATGGCAGACTGGTTAGAAGAAGGACAAAACGCGCCGGACTTTACACTCGCAGCGGATGACGGCGGCGAAGTGACGCTCTCGGGTCTTCAAGGCAGTCCGGTTGTTCTGTTCTTCTATCCCAAAGACGACACGCCTGGCTGAACACGCGAAGCATGTGCGTTTCGTGACCGGCAAAGCCAACTCACGCAACTCGGTGCCAAGGTCTTTGGCATTAGCCCCGACTCGGTCGATAGCCACATCAGCTTTCGGGACAAGTTTGATCTTAACTTTCCATTGCTTGCAGACCTCGACCACGACGTCTCCGAACGATACGGTGCTTGGCGTGAGAAGAATATGTACGGCAAAAAATCGATGGGCATCCAACGCTCGACATTCCTGATCGATTCCGCCGGCAAGGTGGCTAAGATCTGGAAGCGAGTTGATGTGGATGGGCATGATGAGCAAGTGATCGAGGCGCTGGGTCAACTATAGCGAAGCAAGGAAGAACTTCACCGGTTCATCACGTTTACCTGGGACTCCAGCAGTTTCCTTTCAGAAACGGCCCGCCGTGGCCGATCTATCGATTGGTAGACTTTAACGGTTAGGGTGACTTTGCGTGCTAGCAGCGATGTCGTCCCGGCCTAAGCCTTACGCAGGAGCTGGTACGGTGGCGGAACAAAAGGATGAAAGCCCGAAGGAAGATCGTGTAACGCGAATCGATGGCGCGCATCAGGTCCGATCGAAGGAACTCGAGAAGCCAGTACTGCCGTCACAGGAGAGCGCGGAAGCGGCGGCTGGTGCCAGCGGGCCACATGACGGCGAGCAACTGCGGAATCAGGCCGGGCAACTGGCTCGCCACTTGCGGCTGAAGCAGCAGCAGATCGATCATCGAGAGACGCAACTCAACGCGCGCGTGGCGCAACTCGAACGGGAACTGCGTTCGACTCGCCTATCCTCCCAGGAGCGAGAGCACTCGTTTCGCGAACGCGAGCAGGAGCTACAGCAGCAGGTCATCGACCTCCGTCAGCAATTGCAGTCGCATGCAGCCGCCGAAGTCTCTGCCGAGCAGATTCAAGATCGCGAAGCAGCCGAGCGTCGCAAGCGTGAAGCGGATCTGGAACGACGCGAACGACGGCTGCTGGAAGGGCAGACTCGCATTGCGGCGGAAGCCGACTCGCTGCGGATCGCCGTCGATCGATTGCGGGCTGAACGCACCGAAGTTGAACGCGAGTTACAGATCGACCGGCAACAGCTAGTGCTTCGCGAGACAGAGCTTGTCGAGAAAGAGCGCAGCCTACTAGCGAATGTAGAGCGGAGTCGCGCTGCCGCGGAAACGCAAGCCAGGCAGATGGGTCGTACGTCCGACGAGGAACGTGCCGCGGTAAGTAAGTTGCAAGAGAAAGAAGCGGCTGTCGTGAAAGCGTCGCTTTGGTTAGATGAGCAGATGCAATCGCTGGAAGAAGAACGTCGGCTGTTCGACCAAGAGCGGTCGGCAGTGCAAGAAGAGAATGCACAGCAGCGATCGTCATTCGAGCAATGGAAGCAGGACGCTGAGCAAGACGTGGCCGCGACGCGCGAGAAGCTTGCTCGACGGCAAGCCACTCTCGACGAGGCCCGCGAATCCATCGAGCAGATGAAACGGGAAGTTCACGAACTGCATCGTGAAGCGATCGAAATGAGTATGGTCGCGGAACAATTATGGCAGCGTCTGGCCAAGCGAGGTTCGGTCGCGGAGCTCACAAGTTCGCTGGGCAAGCTGCGAGCGAAGCTGGCTGATGAGTTCCGATTGTCGCAGGACGAACTGAGTCACAAGGAACAGGAACTGCACCGCTTGGCCGCGAAGTTGGGCGACAAGCAGGATCAGCTCAAGGAGCAGCGAGCCGATTTACAGGAGTGGCTAGAGAGACGGTACACCGGTATTGAAGATCAGGCTGCTCGTCTGGTCGCTCGCGAGCTGGAACTGGACGAGCAGCAGACAGAGATCCAGACGCGAGAAGCTACTTGGCGTGAAGAGCGACGGCAACTGCAGGCTCAGTTGAGGGAAGTGACAAAGCGTCTGGTGCCAGTTGCCGCGTGAAGGTTGGAGTCCCGCCTTTAGGCGGTACGCCCGATAACCGCCTAAAGGCGGGACTCCAGCAACAAAACAAGGCACCGCTCTAAATCAGAGTGATGCCTCGTTGTTGATTCAAGTTCGTACTGATCTTAACCGCCAGCTTGGCTTTGACCGGTGCGATAAGGGGTCTCGCCGGGGCTTTCTACCGCCGGCTTGCTGTTCTTGGCACGGGTTGTTGCTTCGCCGGTAATGCGGACGGCTAGAGCCAGCTCTTGCCGCGAGAAGAATCTCTGGTTGCCCAGGTACTTCGACTCGACGCGGTTCTTACCGGCCAGCTCTTGCCAACTCATTCCATTCGCCAGATTCCAAGCAGCAGCTTGCGCCGAGTTCTGGGGGATTTCGCGGTAACCCAGCATCTTGCAAACTTCAATCACCTTCGGGTCTTTGGTGAGTGTGCTGATCGGAACGATCTTGTATTTCATGCGAGGTGTCGGATCCGGTTTACCGTGTTCGAGGCAAACACAGGGCAGCTTGATCTTGCCGACTTTTTCGGGAGCAACATTGAAGAAGCCACCGCCGCCGCCGCCGAAGCCACCACCACCGCCGCCGCCGAAGCCGCCGCCGCCCATTCCACCGCCGCCGCCGCCGAAGCCACCGCCGCCACCGCCGAGGCCTTGACCGCCGCCGCCACCGCCGCCACCCAAGCCGCCGCCACCGCCGCCAAGACCACCACCGCCGCCACCAAATCCGCCGCCGCCACCACCAAACTGTGCCAGAACAGGCACGCCGGCGAACGCTTCAGGCAACTTGATGGAAAGTGGTTTGTCGGTCTTGTTCTTAATGATGACATTGGCTTGGGTTGCATCCTTGGGGATGAACGTCACTTCAATGTCACCATCATCCATCGCCTCGAACAATCCAACTTCCCGCGCGTTCTTATCGCGGGCTGGACGTCGCGCACGCTTCTCTGCGTTGGCGAACGTCGGGGCGAAGACCATCACAAACACTACGGACGTGCTCGCAACCCAATGGGAGAGCTTCTGCAACGTCATTCTGAAAATCCTCCTGCCTGCTTCTTGTTCCGTTAGCTCGGCGTACCGAGCTACTAGCCATATCGCGATCGCACGGTAGCAGCACCCGTAGCGATACACCCCTGCATACCAGGAATACTAAGCTTTTAAGATAATCGGCGAAACACGCGTCTCCAAGTAAAAAGCCGCGAAGTTTTGCCGGACAACGGAATTAGCACAGACAGAGTACAACTCCGTCCAACCTTAAATGGCTGGTCCTTATGGGGTAGTTTATGGGAGTTCAATGCACGCGAGGCGAGAATCGTCCCGGAGATAGACTCGATTGCCGGAATAGGCCGGGTGGGCCCAGGTCTCCCCGCAGACCTTGGATCGAGTGAGCTCAGCGTACCCATCTGGCGTGAATCGGCAGAGAACCAACTCGCCGCCGGCGTTCAGGCAGATGGCACGATCCGACTTGCCAACCCAGACCAACGTGGCTTGGGGGTCCCTCGCGCGCGGAGTCAGACGATTCTTATCGGTCCAGACTATCTCGCCGGTCTCCAGCCGACAGCATACGATTCCGTGCTGCTTGTCGAGCAAATAGATATGACCGTCGCGATAAAGCGGCTGGGCCATGAGGCCACGCAGGTATCGATTCTCTTCCCAGGCAAGCTCTATATCGTTGCCTGACAGTTTAATCGCCTTGGCACCTTCCCAATAGCCGCTGACGAATAGCGTCTTCTCATGATAGATGGGAGTTGCGATCGAGACGCCCATGGTGACCTTGTAATCCACTTGCCCAATCAACTTGCCGTTTTGCGGAGCAACCACCATCACATGTTCCGGTGTCCACGCCAGCAGCAGCTCGCGCGAACCGTCTTTCGCCAGGATCGGGGTACAGTAGCCTGCTGGATCGTCGCCAACACGCCACCTCTCCTCGCCCGTCCTGGCATCGAAGGCGATAAAGCAACCGTTCGGTTTGGCTCCTGCATGCAGGATGACCGCGTCGCGATATATCACGGGCGAAGCCGCGAATCCCCACGTCGGCTGCCGAGCTTTGAGTTCTCGGACGAGATCTTTTTTCCAGATCGTCTCACCCGTGATGGCATCGAGACATCGCACATGGCCGACCGCTCCGAGCGTGTAAACTCGCCCCTGGTGGATGGTCGGAGTCGAACGTGGTCCCTTGCCATGGTCGAGATCTCCGTAGTCGGCCTTGTAAGCTGAAGTCCAGAGTAACCGGCCGCCACCAGCGTCAAAGCAGACGATTCGCTCGGTCTCCGCTTGTCGATCAAGGGTGTAGACCCGTCCTCCAGCAACTGCCAAACCGGAGAATCCCGGGCCAACTTTGGCCTCCCAGATGACAGGAAGCTTCTCGGGCCAGCTTTCCAGCAACGGCGGGGCGTCCCAGTGACCATTCGCGTGCGGGCCTCGCCAGTTGGGCCAGTCCTCATCGGCCGAGAGCCTGCTGACGGAGCTTCCCATGACTAGCAGAGAAAGAATCAGCGAGATTATCGTCGAGTTGTGCCTTAGCTTCCGTTGACAGTTTTCACTTAGACTCATTACACTTCGTCTCTTCACGAGTTGTTGTGTTTTGACTGGATTGTAACAGGAAACCGTCGTCATCTTTTGCTTGCATGACGGCTTGTCAATGGATTGATCGGGAGCATGAACTGGCTCCGTAAGTCCTTTGAAGGACGCCGCTTACTTCCCACCTCGCGACGTTCCCCTCGGCTGATTTTTCGCGAATCGGCGATTCGAGTCGTGTGCATTTCGTTTCTGGCACGCTCCCTTTGGGTGAGGGGCAGCGACGCGCGCGACGCCACGACTAGCCTTTTACAACCGAGCCCATTGATGAAGCCCTTAGGTTTACTCACATTTCTTCCTCGTCCCGAAGGGACGAAATGATGTAGCCGGGGGTGTAAACCCCCGGAAATGGTACAGCATGAACAAGCAGAGCCCCGGAGGGGCGACATTCTTGAGACGGGGACACCCCATGTCGCCCCTCCGGGCAACGCCGTGAAGGAGTTTTGTGCTGGGAAAACTGGGGTTTGCATAGATCGGAGTTCATGAAAGAAAGCCAGATTCCTCCTCGTCTCACAACTGAACACGATTCAGTCAGAAAGGAGTC